>JAYRUL010000001.1:0-96956 GCA_041919095.1 Rhodoferax sp.
GGACACAGCAACCCCCACTTCGGTCACTTGGACGGACTCCCCAAGGTCGTCGTCGCGCGCAAAGTCGGTGCCGGTGCGGCTTGGGCAGCGGAAGCACCGGGCTGCGCGGCGCGGGCCGGCGTGTCGGACTTGGGCGTGATCATGGCGCGGATGCGCCCGCCGCCCGAAGCGGACTTGGCTGGCGCACCATCCACCGACAAGGCATCGGTCAGGTTGTTGTATTCGATGACTGCGCCCATCATTTCATCGGCTAGCGTGGCACCGCGCAGGCGTCGCAACACCGCCTTGTCCAGAAAGCGCACGGTATCCGCACGCCCGTCGTACTCAATACGCACGCTTTCGCCTTCGAAGAACTCATCGACACCTTCGCGTTTCTGGCGAAAGAACGCAGGCGCTTCAGGGCTGCCCAAAATCAGCCCGTGCTGGTAGCCCTCGGGGTCCTGGCGCACTTCGATGCGCGCAGCCCGCATGACGATGGTGCCCTTGGTCAGCTGCACATTGCCAGAGAAGACGCTGAGTTGCTGGATGTCGTCATAGCGCAAGCTATCAGCCTCGATATTCATGGGCTTTTGACGGTCGGCCTTTTCGGCCGCCGCCGGCTGAGCCAAGCCTAGGCTAACCAAGAGGGCGACAGCGATGGACAAGGAAGACTTCATAAAGGCACGAAACTTGCTGTGAGAGCGGATCGCCATTGTAATGACGCGTTGCCTAGAATAGCCCGAACGCGATGGTCCATCACGTCAACCCAAGGAGAGTGCGATGTTCGAATCTGCCGAACTCGGCCACAAGGTCGACAAAGCGGCCTACAAGGCTGCCGTACCCGCGCTGCGCGCTGCGCTGCTGCAGGCGCAGTACGACCTGCAAATGGCCAAGAAGGTCCCGGTGGTGGTCTTGATCAGCGGACAGGACGGGGCAGGCAAGGGTGAGACGATCAATGTGCTGTACGAGTGGATGGACCCACGCTTCATCACCACGCTGGCGTTTGCCCAGCCCAGCGACGAAGAACGCGAGCGGCCACCCATGTGGCGCTACTGGCGTTCTCTGCCGCCCAAAGGGCGTATCGGCATTTTTGCAGGTTCTTGGTATTCCGACCCGATTCGTTTGCGTATCGAAGAGGCCATTTCTCTGAAGGAGCTGGATGCCCAAGCCGACCAGATCAACCGATTCGAGGCGATGCTGGTCAATGAAGGGGCCCTGGTATTGAAACTCTGGTTTCACCTGACCAAGGAAGGTCAGGTGAAGCGACTCAAAGCCCTGGAAAAGGACCCGCGCACCGCGTGGCGCGTGACGCAATGGAACTGGGACCGACTCAAGACCTACGACAAGCTGCAAGACGTGGCCGGACATCTGCTGCGTATGACCAACACGCCCTGGGCTCCGTGGGTGGTGGTGGAGGGCACCGACGACCGCTACCGCTCACTGACCGTAGGCCAGGTGCTGCTGGACGCGCTGCGCAAAAAACTGGGGGACACCGTGGCAGAAACCACTCCGGTGGCACCCATGGTGCGGGTGTCGGTGGACTCCCGTACGGTACTGTCCACCTTGGACCTCACTCGCAAACTCGCCGAGCAGCCGTACGAGGACGAACTTGCCCGCTGGCAAGGGCGTCTGGCCGAACTGGTCCGGGACCCGCGCTTTCAGGGGCGCTCCATTGTTTGCGCTTTTGAGGGGGCCGACGCCGCCGGCAAAGGCGGTGCCATACGGCGCATCGGGGCCGCATTGGATGCGCGCCAATACCAGGTCGTGCCGGTTGCCGCCCCCACCGAGGAAGAACGTGCACAACCCTACCTGTGGCGATTTTGGCGGCACGTGCCCCGCACGGGACACATCACCATCTTTGACCGCACCTGGTACGGACGGGTGCTGGTGGAACGCGTGGAAGGCTTCTGCCAGGAACCCGACTGGCTACGCGCTTATACCGAGATTAACGATTTCGAACACGAGTTGGCCGAATCCGGGGTGATTGTGGTGAAGTTCTGGCTCCAAATCAGCCAAGAGGAGCAGCTCAAACGATTCAAGGCACGCGAGCAGATTGCGTTCAAACGCTTCAAGATCACCGAGGAGGACTGGCGCAACCGCAAAAAATGGGACACCTACCAGCAGGCCATCTGCGATATGGTGGAGCGCACCAGCACGGGCAATGCCCCATGGACCCTGGTAGAGGCCAATGACAAGAACTATGCGCGGGTCAAGGTCTTGCGAACGCTGTGTGAACGCCTTGAAATGGAATTTGCAAAGACCACGCCTGGCGAAGCATCCGATAAGGAATCCAAGCGCAAAAAGAAAGCGCCCGACGCTTCGTCAGGCGCCTCCAAAGAAAAGCGCAAGGACTGACTGCAAAAAAAGGGAGTTAGCGGCCCGCCTTGATTTCAGCGACCAAACCTTCCACCACCTTGATGGCGCGGCCCATGGTGCCGGTCATTTGGCCATCAGTCCAGAATCGCCCGTCGATACCAAAACTGGGGACACCTTCAATGCGGTAGGCGTTTTGCAGCTGGGTAAACCGGGTGGCCTTGGACGCAGTCGAAAAGGAATTGAACTGCTCCAGAAACTTGGCGCGGTCCACGCCCAGCGTAGCAACCCAATCTGCGATTTCATCGGCCTTGGCCAGCTTGCGCTTCTCGTTATGAATGGCATTGAACACCTTGCCGTGCACCTTGTCGGTCAACCCCATGGCATCCAGGGTAATGAACAATTTCTGCTGCGGAACAAAGCTGTCGTTGAAGGCCACATGCACGCGCCGGAAGGCGATGTCCTTGGGCAATTGTTTGAGCCAGGCTTCCAACTGCGGCTCGAACACATTGCAATGCGGACAGCTGTACCAAAAAAATTCCACGACTTCCACTTTTCCCGCCGAAGCCTCTACCGCAGCGCGCTGCTCAACCACACGGTAGTCCTTGCCAGCAACGAACTTACCTGTTTGTGCATGGGCATCCATGGCTAACAAGGTGGCTGGCGCGAGTGCGGCTGCAGCGGTGGCACGGGAAAAGTCGCGGCGTTTCATGTTCATGTGTATTGACTCCAAAAAGGTGCACCGTGTGACCGGGTGCCATGCAAAAAGTTCCGGCTACCAGATGCGACTCAACGTTGCACCCGGACCAAGGCTGTATCCAAACCAGCTTTTTCCAGTTTGTCCTTGTTTTTTTCGGCTTCGTCCTTGGTGTCGTAGGGCCCTGTGCGCACGCGGTACACCATGCGTCCCGATTGCTCCCGCTCGGTAATTTTCGTCTCGACACCTGTCAATGACAGTTTGGCACGCTGGGCTTCGGCATCTTCCATGCTGCGAAAGGCCCCCAGTTGCACGAAATAGACGAATGGTTCAGCAGCCTGCGGAATCGCGTTGGTTTTGGCCTTGACCAAATCGCCCAGGGGATCAGCCGATACGGCGGGTTTGATCTCGCCCTTGCTGTCCGCCTTGGCCGCTTTAGCGGTGTCCGTTTTAGACGGGCCCGCCGCATCCGATGCTGGCCCAGAGGCGCTTTGCGCCGGCTTTGCCGGATTCTTGCCATAAAGAGGCGCATTGGGGTCCCAGCTCTTGTTCTTTTGCGCTTCGGCTTCATCCTGGCTGGGTGTACGGCTCTGGCCTTTGTTCAAAAAAGGGACCGGTACCTTGGTTACATAAATGGCCACGCCCAGCGCGATGCCCAGTCCCAGGACCAGTCCAAGCACCAAACCGAGAAACGTACCCCCACGTTGATGTTTCATGTTCACATTCTCTCCGGTGCATCCACACCCAGTACCGCCAGGCCATTGTGCAACACCCGTGCGGTCGCAGCTACCAGTGCCAGGCGCGCATGCTTGACCGCTTGGTCATCGACCAGAATGCGCTCAGCATCGTAGTAACTGTGGTACGCCGCTGCCAGATCGCGCAGATAGAAGGTAACGTCGTGCGGAGCAAAGCCTTCGGCAGCTGCGGTCAGCATTTCTGGGTACTTGGCCAACTGCAGCATCAGCGCCTGCGCCGGGGCGCTGTCCAGCGCAGAAAGATCGACGCTACCCAACGTGGCCCGGTCACCTCCCCAGCTGGCCAGCACCGAGCAGATGCGCGCATGGGCGTATTGCACGTAGTACACCGGGTTGTCGTTGTTCTTTTGCACCGCCAGGTCTACGTCGAACGTGTATTCGGTGTCGGGCTTACGGCTGAGCAGGAAGAAGCGCACGGCGTCCTTGCTGGTCCATTCGATCAGGTCGCGCAAAGTCACGTAGCTACCCGCGCGCTTGCTGATCTTGACCTCTTCGCCACCGCGCACCACGCGCACCATGGTGTGCAGCACGTAGTCGGGGTAGCCCTGGGGAATGCCCACCCCGGCGGCCTGCAGCCCGGCGCGCACGCGGGCGATGGTGCCGTGGTGATCGGTACCTTGAATGTTGATGACCTTGGTGAAACCACGCTCCCATTTGGTGACGTGGTAGGCCACGTCAGGCACGAAGTAGGTGTAACTGCCGTCTTGCTTGCGCATGACCCGGTCTTTGTCATCGCCGTACTCGGTACTCTTGAGCCACAGCGCACCGTCTTGCTCGTAGGTCTTGCCCGCCGCCTGCAGCCTGGCTACGGTGGCATCGACGCGGCCACTGGTATAGAGGCTGCTTTCCAGGTAGTAGTTATCGAATTTCAGATTGAAGGCCTGCAAGTCCTTGTCCTGCTCATGGCGCAGGTAGGCCACGGCAAAGTTGCGGATGGAGTCCAGGTCATTCACATCGCCGCTGGCGGTAAAGCAGCGGTCGTCGGCTTGCACCGTCTTTCGGGCCAGAAAGTCGTTGGCGATGTCCTGGATGTAGTCGCCGTTATAAGCGGCCTCGGGCCACTGGGCGTCGCCCGGCTTGTAGCCCTGGGCACGCAACTGCGTGCTGATGGCCAAGGTGTTGATCTGCACCCCGGCATCGTTGTAATAGAACTCGCGGTAGACGTCCCAGCCCTGGGTAGCAAACAGGTTGCAAAGGGCGTCGCCCAGCGCAGCCTGACGGCCATGGCCCACATGCAAGGGGCCGGTAGGGTTGGCGGACACAAACTCCACCAACACCCGTTGACCGCGGGCGGCCTGGTTGCCAAAGTCAGAACCCTGCATCAGGACTTCCCGCACCACCTGTTGCTTGGCCGCCGGTTTCAGCCGCAGGTTGATGAAGCCAGGGCCCGCAATCTCAATGTCCTGCACCCATTGCTGGTAGGCTGGTTGTGCCAAGAGCGCTTCACGCAATTGCTCCCCCAGCACGCGCGGATTGGCCTTGAGTGGCTTGGCCAGCTGCATCGCAGCGGTAATGGCGTAGTCGCCGTGGGCAGCGACCTTGGGGTTTTCGAACGCTGCGGGCAAGGCAACGCCGGGGGCCAGTTGGTCGAGGCAAGCCTGCAAGGCCTGCAAAAGTTCATGTTTGACAGAAAGCATGGGGCAATTTTACGGGTGGGTCGTCAGCGTCATTGCCAGACGCTGCGTTGTGTGTTGGAATTTCACAGGAAATTCACTCCCTCCATTCAATAGGAACCCTATGAAGAAACATTTCGCCCTTGCTGCCATGAGCTTGTGTTTGACCCTCCCGGGCATGGTCCATGCTGCAGACGCCGATACCTCTTGCGAAGCCCGGGCCGCAGAGAAAAAACTAGCCGGTGCTGCGAAATCGAGCTTCGTTAAAAAATGCAAAGCCGATGCCGGCACTGCGTCGGGCGCCACCAATAACGCCGCCTGCGAGAAATCCGCAGCCGACAAGAAACTGCACGGCGCTGCGAAGAACGCCCACATCAAGAAATGCCAGGCCGATGCCAGCGCCGCAGCGGCACCCGCACCTGCTGCATCGACGGAAGCACCCAAGAAGTAAAAACTGCATCCAAGCCGGGGCTGTTTGCCCCAGCATTGCGCGGGTTACCTCAAGCCAAGTACGATGCCCAAAAACACCGTAAACCCCAACCAATGGTTTTCACGGAAAGCCTTGAAACAACTTTCTCTCGCGCGCGCGCGAATCAGGCGAAAGTGCCAGGCGATTTGTAGCGATGCAGCGGCAAGGGCCAACCCCCACCACTTTGCCTGCACGGAATATTCGGCAAGCGCGACCCACGTCCAAATGCCCAGAAAACAACCATAAAACACCATGATGGCAGGTACATCCCAGTGTCCCAAGGTGATGGCCGAAGTCTTGATACCGATCCGCAAGTCGTCATCCCGGTCCACCATTGCATACTCGGTGTCGTAAGCCAATACCCAGAACAGATTGGCCAGCACCAAGAGCCACGCGTGCGTTGCGACTTGATTGTTCGCGGCGGCATAAGCCATCGGAATGCCAACACTAAAGGCCACACCCAAAACGGCCTGCGGCATGGCGACATATCGCTTGGCATAGGGATAGAGCAGGGTGATTCCCAAAGCCGCGAACGACCAGACGACAGTCAGCGCATTCGTGGTCAACACCAAGCCAAACGCACACAGCGCCAATACAGCACCGACAAGCAAGGCCTCCCGAGAGGTCACGGCACCGCGGGTCACCGGACGCTGCGCCGTACGCTTGACGTGTCGATCAAAGTCTTGGTCGGCCACGTCGTTGATGCAACAACCGGCGCTGCGCATCAAGATCGTGCCCAACACAAAAACGACCAATAGATGCAACCCTGGAAATCCTCCAGCTGCCATCCATAGCGCACTAAGTGTCGGCCACAACAACAGCAGCCACCCCGCAGGACGGTTCCAGCGGATCAAATCCAGATACGTAGCCAACCGGTTTTGCAGAAGCGCTTGATTCACAGTCCCACTGCCCGCAAGTCAAGACGCCCGTCGCGCAGGGGCGGGCACCAGAAATAGGCACCATTGAGAGGCCGGGAAATGGTGAACAAGGCGTCTGATATGCCGTCGTCCAGACCCATCATTCGATGCAGTTGCGCCTCGAACGCGTCCAGGCTCGCGCCAAACGCCACAAACATCAATCCGGATCGATGCGCATGCGCCCAGGGCATGGAACGACGCAGAACAAATGCCTCGGGCACAAAGCGCTCTTGGGCGGTTCGCTGGACATGCGCGCTGGCAGGTGCATCAGCCAACTCTTCGTTATCAGAACGCCGCCGCCCGATCACATGGTCCATCGCATCAGCCCCGAGTGCACGTACCGCATCCCAGTCGTGCACCCACTGCTGTACTGCAACCAGACTCCCTCCATCCCAACCGGGACCCAAGTTGTGCATCAAGGCAACCGCGCTGGCGTCTTCGTTTTGCGGGTTCTCTGTGCCGTCTTCGTATCCGGTCAGGTCCTTCCCGTGTCCGTTGGGGCCTGCCCCGTATCGGAATGCATCGACGACCTGATCCAAGTGCAAGTCGGGAGCGAATGCGCGTGTTAACTCCTGTGTCGCGTGTACCAGTTCGCCAGTCTCTTCGCCGCGCAACCAACACCATGCGGCAAACGGGGTCGAGGGCAGTGCAATGCGCGCTCCTGACCAAGCAGGAAATGCGTGCAAACCGGGGACTCGGGTCTCCAACGTCGCCAGGAGGGTTTCTCCCAGACCCATGACCACCGATTCGCCGTCAACCAGGGGTTGGCATCGTTTCAGCGCATCTCGCACCGTAGTTGGCGAACCCGAACTGGAGAAAAAAAGGTACCGACCGGCGCGGGGCGGATCCGACAAAATGCCCCTTTGGGCTGAAAGTGCGGTCATAGCAAAAATGTAGATACTCAGGAAAGCCGGGTTACTCCAGGCAGCTCACATGCGTAGATCGCATTGCGCAACGCGGCAATGGCCTCATACCGGGTAAAGCTACGCCGCCAGACCAGTACGATCCGCCGCGAGGGTGGCTTGGCAGCCTCGCGTTCTTGCACGGTCAGGTATTTCACCAAGGAATCCGCATGACGGCGGGTCTTGGAGATCAAGGCTCCCGCAGGAACGCTCAAGCGCGGGACGAGCGTTATGCCCATTCCCGCAGCAACCATGTGTTTGATCGTCTCCAAAGAAGACCCCTCAAAACTCTTCCGAATACCCTCGGCATCACTGGAAAAACGGGCAAACTCGGGGCAGACTTCCAGCACATGATCCCGAAAACAATGTCCATTGCCCAGTAGAAGCATGGTTTCTTTTTTCAAGGCTTCCGTGCTCACGGTTGCATGCTCGGCCAAAGGATGGTTCATGGGAACTGCTGCCAAGAAAGGTTCATCGTACAAGGGTGCTGAAGCCAGACCAGCATCGGGGAATGGCTCCGCCAGAACTGCGCAATCGATTTCACCGGTGCGCAGCATCTCGAGCAACTTGACCGTAAAGTTTTCTTGCAAGATCAAGGGCATTTGTGGCGTGTGTTTGATGACCTGACGCACCAGATCGGGCAGCAAATACGGCGCGATGGTGTAGATCACCCCCAAACGCAGCGGCCCGGCTAAAGGGTCTTTGCCGCGCTTGGCGATATCTTTGATGTTGGCTGCCTGTTCCAGGACGCTTTGCGCCTGACGCACGATTTCTTCACCCAATTGGGTTACGCTGACCTCGTTGGCATTGCGTTCGAACAGTTTGACGTCCAGCTCCTCTTCTAGTTTTTTTACGGCAACCGACAGCGTGGGCTGGGACACGAAGCAGGCTTCCGCAGCCTTGCCAAAATGGCGCTCCCGAGCAACCGCCACGATGTATTTCAATTCGGTCAGCGTCATGGTGCTTCTCCCTATGGGCCTTGGCTGGGCCGTCCAGCCAAACTTTGAATCACGAGATCCAGGCGTTCCTTCCACGCGCGGCGAACCTCCGCATGGGTTCCGCCCAGCACGCGGAATGCTGCCAATCGCGGGTCATCTTCGGTCCAAAAATCGTCACGCACAGCCACTTCCAGTTCGTTCCCGATTCCAACCACCGTTGCACCTCGCAGGCTACCGTAAAAAGTACGCTTACCGGCATGCAAAATCACTTTTCCGGTGGGATCTAGATCAATTAACCAATCAATGATGCCACGCGCGTCATAACTCACCTCGGTCGAAGATCCTTTAAACCCGGCAGCGGCACGCCACTTCTCAATTTGAGCACCCACGCGAGCATCACGTTCTTGCTCGGTCAGCGGGTGACCGGGATCGTCCGTGCTCACCTGTTCCAAGCCTTTGGCTTTGCTGGCCTCTTCTTGTTCGCGCAGACGGCGGGCTTCTTCCTGCGCTTCCCATTGTGCGTCTAGCTTGTCGATCCAAACCCGCAATCGATTGGCAAAAGCATGAAAATCCTGTGCAACGGGATCAGCGATCTGGTCTAAACGCAAGGTATGCAACGGCTCAGGGGTGGGTTTCCCATCTCCCTTAGCTTTGGCCGTAGCCTTTATGGGCTTGCCGTACGCGAGAAACGATATTCGGCTCCACCCGGTCGGTGTTGCTTCTTGTCCTTCAGAACCAGCCATCGACACGCGCGAGACGTCGATCACCAAACCAGCACCAGGCAAATCCATCGCGCAAGCACCCGTCTCGACCTGGGGTTCCCCCGCGCCCGGAGGCTTCGCGGAGTGGGTTGCGTTCTTGGCTGCAATCACTTTGATGGTCTTGGTGGATTGATGCAACTCCACGGAAAAACCGTGCGCTACAAAACGCATGCCCCCTGGGATGGCTTCCACACGCGTGCGCAACAAATGCGCTTGGTATTCCATGTACAGGTAAACCGCACCCCCCAGCAAAGCTGCGGCTCCCAAGGCCCACCACATCAAGGAAAAGAAACCGATGGTTCCCATGGCAGCTAGGCTTTCAAAAATTCTGATTTTCCACCCAACCAGCGCTCCACATGGCGATGGGCCAGTTTGGGATGACGATCCAGCAACATCGTAGCTTCCTGGCGCGCCCAGTCCAGCAGTTCCAGATCCCGCGACAGATCCGCAAAACGCAGCATGGCCTCGCCCGACTGGCGCGCGCCCAGGAACTCACCCGGCCCCCGGATGGCCAGATCGCGACGGGCGATCTCGAACCCGTCACTGGTTTCGGCCATGGCCCGCAGCCGCTCACGCGCGGACTCACTCAGCCGCGGCGCATCGCCCGTAGAGTACATGAGCACGCAGGCGGATGCCACCGCACCACGCCCTACCCGCCCGCGCAGCTGGTGCAACTGCGACAAGCCAAAGCGCTCGGCATGCTCGATCACCATCAGCGAGGCGTTGGGCACGTCGACGCCGACCTCGATCACGGTGGTACTGACCAGTACGGCCAGTTGCCCTGACTTGAACGCCGCCATAACCGCCTTCTTGTCATCAGCCCCCATACGCGAGTGCAGCAATCCCACCTGCAGCGGCGCCCCCCCCGGCAGGAATAGACCCTGCAAGGCTGCTTGCAGTTCGACATGGGTTTGGGTGGCGTTGCGCAGGTCCAGCGCCTCGCTCTCCTCAATCAAGGGGCACACCCAATACACCTGGCGACCCTGGGCAACTTGCACCTGGATGCGAGCAACCACCTCGTCACGGCGGGCCTCATGCACAACCTTGGTCACCACGGGCGTGCGCCCCGGTGGCAATTCATCGATGGTTGATACATCCAGGTCGGCGTAGTAGCTCATGGCCAAGGTGCGCGGAATGGGCGTGGCCGTCATCATGAGCAAATGGGGCTCCATTCGGGTCTGTCCATCTGCAACGTCGTGCGTCAACTTGTTGCGCAAGGCCAGGCGCTGTGCCACACCAAAGCGATGTTGCTCGTCGATGATGGCCAGGGCCAGGTTCTTGAAATGCACTTTTTCTTGAATGACGGCGTGGGTCCCCACCACCAATTGGGCTTCGCCGCTTTCCACCATGGCCAATGCCTCGCGCCGGGCTTGCGTCTTTTGCGTGCCGGTCAGCCAGGCGGTGGTCACACCCAACGGCTCTAGCCAATCGAGCAGCTTGCGAAAGTGTTGCTCAGCCAAAATCTCCGTTGGGGCCATCAAGGCGCACTGCCAGCCCGCGTCGATGCAGATCGTCGCTGCCAGCGCCGCCACCACAGTCTTGCCAGCTCCCACATCCCCCTGCAGCAACCGGTGCATGGGGACCGGCCGTGCCAGGTCCTGGGCTATCTCGGAACATACCCGCTGCTGGGCGCGCGACAGCCCAAACGGCAGTTTGGCCAGCAGCTCGGTATACAGGGGCAGCATCTCCGGCTGTTCGAGCTCGACGCTGGACGCAAACGCCTGTGCCGACACCATCGCCAGCACCGGTGCGCGCAGATGTGCGCGGGCACGGCGTGACTGCAATTGCGAAAGTTGCTGTGCCAGCAGTTCTTCCGCCTTGAGCCGCTGCCAGGCCGGATGGCTGTGATCCATGAGGGTGACCAGCGACGCATCGGGCGCCGGATGATGCAAAAATGATAGCGCCTGGCGCAATGTCCACAAGGGCTGGTGTTGTGTTGTATGGTTCAACGCATCCAGGTCGCCCGGCGCAAACGTATCCGACAAATCGGCGCGGGCCAGCCCTTCGAGTACAGCCTTGCGCAGCACAGGCTGGGATAGTCCCGCCACTGTGGGGTAAATCGGCGTGAGCGCTGTGGGCAGGTCCCCCATGGCGCTGCGACAGGCGGGGTGCAACATGGTCCACCCCGCAAATCCTCCCTTCAATTCGCCACGCGCCCGGATGCGATTGCCCACCGCCAGGGCCTTTTGCTGCGACGGATAGAAGTTAAAGAAGCGCAACGTGCAGGTGTCGGTGCCATCGTCCACGGTCACAATCAGTTGGCGCCGAGGCCGGAAAGACACTTCACAGGCCGTAACGCGCGCTTCGATTTGAATGGCGTCCCCTTCCTTCGCTTCGTCCAAAGGCGTGATCCGGGTCTCGTCCTCGTAGCGCAAGGGCAAGTGCAGCGCCAGATCAATGTCCCGCACCAATCCCAGGCTACGCAGCGCTTTCTGAGTCGCTGTCTCCGGCGTTGCGCTGCGAGAGGAAGAACCGTTTGCAGGTGGGGTGGGCGATGCAGTTTTGCGCGGCATGGGACAATTCTGCCTGTTCTCTCTGGTTTTCCTGCAACTCTTGGCACGGGGCTGTCCGCCCCTCAAGCACCATGTCGCTACCTTTCTTGCCTGTCAGTCTGCCCCCCGTCACCGACCGCTACCACCTGAGCGACTTCGATTTCGACCTCCCGCCTGAGTTGATCGCGCAGCAACCAGCCGCCACCCGCAGTGGTTCGCGCTTATTGGACGCCACTGCAGAGCCCGCTGTCGATCGCCAGTTTTCCGATCTGCCCCGCCTGCTGCGCGCAGGCGACCTGTTGGTCTTCAACGACACCAAGGTCTTGCATGCACGACTGTTCGGCGAGAAGGCGACGGGCGGCAAAGTGGAATTGCTGGTTGAGCGGGTACTGCAAGGCAATGAATTCGCTGTGCACCTGCGGATGAGCAAAAAACCTGCGGTGGGTGCGGTACTGCATCTGGGTGGCGCAGCGGGACGCATCGAGGGCTTGCGCGCAACCTTGCTGGGCCGCTGGCCACAAGCGAATGGGCCCCTGTACCACGTGCGGCTGGAAAATGACGCTGGCGAAGACCCCTATGCCCTGATGCAGCGCCACGGCCACGTGCCGCTGCCACCCTATATCAGCCATGCAGATTCGGCCCAGGATGCCGAGCGCTACCAGACCGTCTTTGCCAAGCACCCCGGTGCGGTGGCCGCGCCCACAGCCGCCCTGCATTTTGATAACGCCCTGTTTACGCAGCTGCAAGCCGCTGGGGTCCAGCATGCGTTTGTCACCCTGCATGTGGGCGCGGGTACGTTCCAACCGGTCAAGACCGAAGTTCTGGCCGAACACCAGATGCACAGCGAGTGGTACGACGTGCCCGATGCCACGCAGACGGCCATCGCCGCATGCCGTGCCCGGCGCGGGCGCGTGGTGGCGGTGGGCACGACCACCGTGCGCACGCTCGAGAGCTGGGCGCACAGCGGGTTGCCCCGTGGGGATACGCGCATCTTCATCACCCCCGGCTTCCAGTTTCGGCAGGTGGACTTGCTGGTAACGAATTTCCACCTTCCCAAGAGCAGCCTCATGATGCTGGTGTCTGCCTTTGCCGGGTATGCGCCCATCATGTCCCTGTACCGCCACGCCATCGCGCAGCGTTATCGCTTTTTCAGCTACGGCGATGCCATGCTGCTGGCGCGCGCTGAACCGAACTCCTGAACCAACTTGTGTCCATCCCCATGTTGAAGTTTGAACTCTTAAAAACCGATCTCGCCAACGCCGATGGCCAAGGCGGCAGCCATGCACGCCGCGGGGTGCTGACCCTGAACCACGGCGTGGTGCAGACTCCCATCTTCATGCCCGTGGGCACTTATGGCACCGTCAAAGGCGTCATGCCGCAAAGCCTGCACGACATGGGTGCACAGATCATTTTGGGCAATACCTTTCACTTGTGGATGCGCCCGGGCCTGGATGTGATGACGAGCTTTGGCGGTCTGCATGCGTTTGAGCAATGGCACAAGCCTATCCTGACCGACAGCGGCGGTTTTCAGGTGTGGAGTCTGGGGGCCATGCGCAAAATCACCGAAGAGGGGGTGCACTTTGCTTCGCCGGTGAATGGCGACAAGCTGTTCATGTCACCTGAGGTGAGCATGCAGATCCAGACCGTGCTGAATTCCGACATCGTGATGCAATTGGACGAATGCACACCCTACTGGCAGGGCGACAAGTCCGCCGGTCATATCACCACGGAACACGAAGCGCGCCACAGCATGGAGATGAGCCTGCGCTGGGCGAAGCGTTCCCAGACCGAATTCACGCGGCTGCAAAACCCCAATGCGCTGTTTGGTATCGTTCAGGGCGGCATGTTTGAACATCTGCGCCAAGAGTCGCTGGAAGCCCTGGTGGCGATGGACTTCCCCGGCTACGCGGTGGGTGGTGTGAGTGTAGGTGAACCCAAGGACGAGATGCTGCGCATCATGGCGCACACGCCGCACCGCCTGCCAGCCCACAAGCCGCGCTATCTGATGGGCGTGGGTACGCCCGAGGATCTGGTGGAAGGCGTGGCCCAGGGCGTAGACATGTTTGACTGCGTCATGCCCACCCGCAACGCGCGCAACGGCACCATCTTCACCCGCTACGGCGATCTCAAGATCCGCAATGCGCGCCACAAGACCGATCACCAACCCCTGGACCCCACCTGCACCTGCTATGCCTGTGCAGGCCACAGCGGGGTGAGCTGGGAGCAGGGAGGTCGCGACGGATTCAGCCGTGCCTACCTGCACCATTTGGACCGCTGCGGTGAAATGCTAGGGCCCATGCTAGCCACCGTGCACAACCTGCACTACTATCTGAACCTGATGCAGGACGTACGCGACGCACTCGACATCGGCCAGTTTGGTGCCATGCGGGCGCAGTTTCATGCACAGCGCGCGCGCGGCATCTAACCCATCAGGATTGCGCACCATGACAGACGCCCGAATGGACCCTTTGCGTACCCGCGAACTGCTGGGACGCTCCGCCCTGTTTTCAGGTGTCGATCTATCCATGGTAGATGCGGAGATTGTTCAGACACGCCAGTTTGTTGTGTCGCAAGGGCAAGTGCTACTCGACCCCGGTCGGGTCAATGGCGAAGTCTTCGTGATTCTGGAAGGTGAAATGCTGGTGTGTTTGGAGCCCCGCATTGGCAACCCACTGGTCCGCCTTGGTCCAGGTGCCTGTGCAGGCGAGCTGTCGATCATTGATACCAGCCCGCCGTCCGCCTACGTGGTGGCAGCAACGGATGTTTCGGTTGTCGCGATCAACAAGGAAACTCTTTGGGCCATGCTGGCCAAGCAACAGGCCATGGCGTTCAATTTGCTGCACATCCTGGCGCAGCGTATCCGCGAGAACAACCAAGTTTTGCTCGGCAGTCTGGAGTTGCAACGCCAATACCGCAGCAAGGCAGAAACCGATGCCCTGACCGGGCTGCACAACCGCGTATGGTTTGAAGAGGTTTTTCCGAAGCAATTGGAGCTGTGCGAGCGTACGGGCCAACATGCTTCGCTCTTGATGGTCGACATCGATCACTTCAAGCTTGTCAATGATCGCCACGGCCATGGCGTCGGCGATGACGCGCTGCGGCACATTGCCATGCTGCTCAGGCGCAATTTGCGTGCAACAGACCTGTGTGCCCGCTATGGCGGTGAGGAAATGATCGTGTTGATGCCCGGTGCTGATTCAGCCCACGCCAAGCTCACCGCCGACCGACTGCGCGAAAGCATTGCAGCCACCTCCATGCGCCTGCCCGACGGCAGTCCGCTGAACTTGCATGTTTCTGGCGGCATTGCCCAATGGCAACCGGGATTGCGCTTGGTCGATCTGATTCGGCACGCCGACCAAGCGCTCTACTGCGCCAAAGACCAGGGGCGCAACCAGATCGTCGTGAGCGCACTGGCTGCGTCGTGGGCGGGTTAGCCACTCCAAGAGACGGCGACGTCAACCCGGTTTATTCTGCGAACACCGTCAGTACGCCGGTGTACCCATACAGATGTTCGTGTGCAATCTCGCCTGCGGCAAAGAACCCCACCAACGGCACATCGCCCAAGGCTTGGCGAACACGCTGCAACTCGGCCCCTTCTGCACCAAAGTAACGTCCTCCGCGCCCGGTGCAACTGATGTAAATGGCCCCCAGCAGCGCAGCATCTTCCAATTCTTCACGGATTTCGGCGCAAATTCGGGTGAGGTCGACGCTGGCCGCCTTGGGATCACGCTGGCAGAAGATCCACTGGCCTCCAGTTTCGATACGCTGCGTCACCGCCACACCACGCCGCGCAGGATCTAAGCCGATGATGTGACGCACCACGACATCGTCACCAAACTGGCCGGTGCGGGGACGCGATATCGCTTCTTGGCGTGTTAACGGCGGCACCAGGCCGACCAGGGTAGCGCGCACCACCTCCAATGCCTCTTGGGGCTGGTCCAAGGAGATCGACAGGTCTTGCAGCATCACATCCAAGGCGGGGTGGCCGTCCAAGGTGATGGCCACATTGTGATCCGCTCGGGTAATACGGTGCATGGCAGAGACCGGTTGGCATCCTTGCGTCACACGGGATGCCAACCGAATCCCATCACCAAACGCAACGCCACTCATTCCGCCCTGGAAGAGGCCCCGCGCGGCCCCTTGGCCCTTGACGTTGCCATTGCCAGAAATGGCAATCTGCCAACTTTGCGTGCGGCTACTCGCCAGCCCGCCAAAAAGATAGCGATCCTGGGTGCGCGAGCCCATCTCTTCCAGCAACTCCTCCAAGTCCGCAATGGTGGGGTCCGCATGTACCAAGGCGCTTCGTGCATCGAATCCCAGGCCCAGCGGAGCGACACCGGAAAACACGCGGTATTGATCACTGGGCACATCGCACAGCATCACCGCCAAAGCGGGCTCATCCCAGTACTCAACTCCCGTAGCCATGATCCCGATCCCGACGGTACCCGCCCAATCCGTGACCCACGGTAATTCGGCCCCCAGGTAATCCAGCAGGTCTTGGGCATGCGCAGCCAACTGATCGGTCAGGTAAAGCAACCCCAGCGAGGGGGTGCGTGACAACGCAGGCGCTGCTAACTGGTTGCGCAACTGATTCAGCACCCGATCCGCAGCTACCAACCATTGCGCATGGGAGGCATGTCCATAGGCAAACCGTGGCACGGCTCCCCCCCCCAAAAAAAGAAGGTTTGCTTACTAACGACTGGCGCGCTTGGTCGGCGCGGATTTGCGCGCTGCGGAGCGCTTGGCAGGAGGACGCTGCCCCGCCGCTGCAGCAGATTTGATCGCTTCCTTGGCCAAACCTGTGGCCATGTTCTTTGTGACATCCACCGCTGTCTTGGATGTCGCCTCTTTCATGGCGTTGGCCGCGATTTGCTGAAACTGCTGGGTCAAGGACCCCCACAGCTGCAAGGGATCAACCAATCCACCCACACTGCCAGTCTTGCCTTTCTTGCCACCTTCGGCCCCTTTGGTGGCCACATCGGTCAACGTCTTAGCGGTGGATGCGGCGCGCTCGGTCACGCGTTGAACTCCCGTATGCACCGACTCCGCAGCCTTGAGCTTCAGCGCATTGGTAACGTCACCAATGTTGAAGTTCATCCCTTTCAGGGTGGAAAGCGTCATTTTTTGAACTTCGAGCGCCTGGATGGTCGCGCCCAAGGCCCGGGAGTTCTGTTCCAGCCAGAAATGAACGGCCTTGAGCTCCTCGATACGCTTTTCCAGTTCTTCCACGTTGAGGGTAGGCGCTACCCAGTTACCCAAGTTGGGCATCTGCGGAATGTTGTTGGAAGCGCCTTTGGCCAGGGTTTGCAAAAAGTCGAAGCCCGGCACAAATTTGCCAAGATTGCTGGATTCGGTATCACTCATGGGCACTCCAAAAGATTCTGACGGCGCTTACAGCGTGCAGCTTACTCCAATGTATACCGCTTTGTATGAAAAAGTCCTCGCAGTGGGCATTGCTACATCGAATCCCAAAGAGCAACACAGGCAGTGCAATCGTGTCAGTGCTTATGCAGTGTGCTATGGCCCATGCCCCCAGCGGGTGCCATCGCCGAGACGGGCAGGTTGACATCCAACTTGCTCTCTACGCCCTTGGCGTCCTTAAAGATCAAGGTAATAACCACAGTCGTGTCTTTTGGGAGGGGCGACTTCAAGTCCATCAACATGACGTGGTAGCCACCGGGTTTGAGTTCGACGGTCTTGCCGGCGGGCAGGCTCAGGCCTCCTTCGACGGCGCGCATCTTCATCACGCCCGCATCCATCTTCATTTCATGCACTTCTGAGACGCCAGCCACGGCGCTGCTGACACCAACCAACTGGGTGTCGTTCTTGGCGGTGAGCTTCATGAAGGCACCGGTGGCTTTTTGCCCAGCCACGGTGGCGCGTGCCCAAGCGTCTTTGACTTCAATGGACTGCGCACTCGCAGTACCTAGTGCCAAGGTGGCCAGCGTAGCAATCAAAAAGCGTTTCATCGTAGTTTTCCTTGTGAGTGGAGAGTTGAAAAAGACGGCACATGCTAGCGCCAACGGGCAAGCACTTTGGCTCCGGGTGCCCCAATACCCCGGTAGATCACGGTACCAGCGCGGTCAATCAAGACCACATAGGGCGTAACGTTGGGCCATTGCGGATCGACGCTTTGGCGGATGGCTGGAGCGAACCCGTCAAAGACGTAGAACCGGGTCGCTCCCTGGTAATGGTGGGCATGGACGCCAACTCGCTCGGGGCCGACGTCCATCACCACGGCCGCGAGTTCCACCGGTTTGCGCTGGCGACGTGTGGCTGCGGCTAGCTTCTCAAACGCTTGCGGACAGGTGGCGCAGTAGGTGGTCGTGAACACATAGGCGGCGGGACGAGGACCATGGCGCAGCAGGTGATTCCAGGTTTGCTCATCGAAATTCGCTATGTTATTGATAGCTGCTTGCGCATGTTCCACGCCGCTTTGAGCATGATTATGCTGTGAAAATGCCGCCACAGGCACGCCTGCAACCACCCCGGCGACGCACCACGCCGCAAATCGCGCAACGCTGTGATGGAACCCCATGCGCATGGAAGTTCTAAAAACTGAGTGCATGGACCTGAACCTCCTTGGCCGTGCGCCAGACGACCGCCAGCGCATCGCCGCGCTGCACGATGCGCGGAAAATCGTTCTCCCCTTGAACTTCCGCCAAGGTGCGCTCGGTGAAGTGGTTGCCTCCATCTGAGGACAGCCATGCCTTGATGCGGGTCGTCTGGCCATCGGTACTGCGCCAGACGATGGCCACGCGCTCACCCCGGACTCCAAGGTCTGCATGTTCGGCACGGTCATCGGGCACGCGCTTCACACTGGAAGCCATCGGACTTCCATCGGCTAGCAGCCGGGCATAGCGCACGCCACTTTGGCCTTGGCGAATGCCGAACCACACGGCATGGAACCCGCCATCCGGTGCAGCCGCCAACGATGGCCCGTGATGGGGACAGCCGTCGACACGCCAGTCGTCCAACGTGGCGCGCACCAGCGCAGGCGTGGGAGTGCCATCCAGAGCAGCAAAGGCATGGTCGCGAATATTGGGTTCAAACACGTGACGCCACATGGCGCGCAGCAGACCATCACTGCCGCGTGCCAGTGCAATGCGACAGCATTCGCACGAGTGGTCGGCCAGCTTGGTGTCGGGGCCAAACGTAGCACCGCCATCGCGCGAATGGGCCGTGTAGATGGCCGCTCCGCGGTAACTGGACTTACCCCCCACCCTGGGGGCTGCTTCCAGATCGCGCTTGTCGATCCAGACCGCGTGCAAGTTACCCCGGTCATCTAGACCCAGCGACTCAAAGCGGTGGGTGATTTCCTGACGGTCGGCATGCACGGTAATGGGTTGCGAGAAAGTCTGGCCCCCATCGGTCGAGCGCAACATACGCACAAAACCCGTGTTCGCCTTGGGCAAGGGCATGGTGTAGGCCACGATCACCAGACCGTTTGCACCCAGCAGCAGCTTGGGGTGGTTCTCGCCATCGGCGGAGATGGGGTCCGCCCCCGTATCCAACACCTGCGCGGGTTGCCATTGCAACGGCTTGTTCAGCGCGGTCCCATCCGAAAGCACGGTCTCCGAACGTTGCAGCACCAGTTCATTCGTCCCTCTCACGCCAACCCACCACAACCGACCATCCGCCGCCCAGGCCACACCGGTGCCTAACTGCGGGCGCGGCTTTCGCGCCGCCTTGGGCGCAGACGCCGGGCTTGATGCTGCCATCGCCGCTGGCGCCGGAGCAGCGCCGTGCCCAGCATGTTGGGCCGAGGCCGCGCTTGCAAAACACAGGGCCAGCGCGGCAAGGCCGGCGAGCCAAAAGGTTGAGGTTCGACGTATTGCCATGGTCAGAAATTCCACCGCAGTTCCGTCTGCACGCTGCGCTGCGGCATGGTGTGTGCCTGCCAAGAGGGGCGCGCCGCCACGTTGTTGATGCCAAGGCTCCATTCCCACTGCTTGGCAAATTTCCAGCTGGCTTTCAGGTCCAACTGATTGACACTGGAGGTGCCCCCGTAGGTATCCGGGTTGCTGTCGACGTTGAGCTCGGTGTTGTAGCTGCTGCTGGCCCAGCGGTAGGCGGCTGCGAACAGCCAGGCCTTGTTGGGACGATAACTGGCCTGTACGGTATAGCGCTGCGGGGGAATGCGCAGCCACTTCTTGCCGACCTGCGCCGGGTTGGCGGCGTTGGCTTTGACTTCCGCGTCGGTCCAGGTGAAGCTGCCGCCCAGGTCCAGCCCCTTCACGCCCACATCGCGCGTAGACCAGACCAGTTCCAGGCCCTGTGTCAGCACCTTGTCCACGTTGCTCACGCGGGTCACGCTGGGGAACACGGTGGAATCGGTCTGGCGCAGGATGGTGTCGGTTACGTCGTCGCGGAACAGGCTGGCGCGCAGCCAGTGGCTGCCCCATTCGCGCTCCAGCGAAACTTCGGCGGAATCCGACACTTCGGGGCGCAGATTCGGGTCACTGGTAGTGATGCTGGTACCGGTCTGGGTGCCGTTGAAAAGCTCGTCCACATTGGGGAATCGCACGCCCCGGCCCAGGCTGGTGCGCAAGGTGAACTCATCGGTGGCCGCCCAGGCCAGCGACAGCTTGGGGCTGGTGGCAGAAAGGGTTCGGCTGCCAAACGCCTTTTGTGCCACCGGCGGTCCGGCGAAATACTGCGAACCGTCAAAGGACTCAAAGTTCTCGAAGCGCAGGCCGCTGGTCAGCGTGAGCGCGGGCGTCATCTTCCAGGCGTCCTGGGCGTAGAGCGCCGTAATGGTGGTCTTGCCGTAGTAGTTCTGGTTCAGTGTGGTTTCCGCGCCGCGCCAGTCCGGCGCGTTGTTGACCACGTTTTGCAACTTGTACTGGTTGCGGTGCAGGCCCAGCACCAGGGCATGGCGGCCATTGCCAAAGTCGCCCTCGGTGGGGGTGTAGGTCGACTGCACTTCAAAGGTATTCCAGCCCGTACCGTCGCGCCGGGTCACGGTGCCTGCTCCACCCAACTCGGCCAGGGGTTGCGCCAGATTGGCCTGGCGTGCGGCGTCGCTCTGGATCACGTAGTCGGTGGCCACCACCGAGGCGTTCCAGCCCTTGGCGTGCTTGGTCTTCCAGGTGGCACCCAGCTGGCGGTGCACCTCGTCGCGGGTGCTGGGGGCAAAGGCGTTGCTGGCCACGCTGAACTGGCGCGCGCCGTCTTTTACCAGCCCACTCCACACCGGGTTGCCGGCCGCGTCGCGCAGCCAGGTTTGGGTGCTAACGGTGCTGTCGTCGTGCCACCAGGCCACGCGGGCTTCGATCTCCTGCGTGGGCGACAGGTCGTAGCCCACGCGCAGGTTGACGGTGTCTTGCTTGTTGTGGTCCATGCCCGTGGCACCAAACAGGGCGCGTTCGCGGTTTTGCGTATCGCGGTCATAGACGATGCCGGTGACGGCCTTGGCCGCCGCTGTGGCCGTTGCAAATGCGCCGCTGGTGGAGCCGCGCACGGCGTTGGCATAGCCCATGGGGTGGCCCTGGCTGTCCTGGTGCTGCATGGCTACGGAGTACCACAGGCCCGAATCCAGGCGCGCCGCGATGCGCCCGGAGAGCTGTTTGCTGGCATAGCTTTCGTGGGTGCTGTATTCGTCAAAACCCTGCTGGTTGACTTTGATGCTGGCCGAGGCTTCCAGGCCACGGGGCTTGCGCTCGGTTACCACCAGCGTGGTACCAATCGAGTTGCCGGGGTAGATGGCCGAGAACGGACCGTACAGCGCGTCGATGCGCTCGATGGACTCCACGTTCACCATGTTCCAGCGCGGCGCGTCAAAGCGGCCCAGGAAGTTGGAAATCAGGTACCCGTCCAGGTACACCAGGGCGCGGCCCGGCTGCAGCGTGCCGAAGCTGCGCCCGGCCACGTTGGCATTGCGATCCCCCATATAGCGCTTGCGCACCGTGGTGCTGGGCAGGTTGATGGCAATGTCTTCGGCGTTATAGACGTTTTGCTCCCGCAGTTGCTCGGCGGTTTTGCTGGCCGTGCTGGAAGGCAGGTTGGGGTCCAGCGGGGCGCGCGAGGCGGCCACTTGAACGGTTTGCAGTTGGGCGTCCATCGCCACACCTTGGGCGAAAACGGAGAAGGGAAATGCGACAGCCACAGCCAGCGCGATGCGATGCAGATGCATGAAAAAACTCTCGGGAAACACAGAACCAGCCGTCACCCCGCGACCAGCGGGCATCCGGCACTTTTGGAGGTTGGTGTTAGCCGAGCAGTGGCGGGCCGCGCGCGGGCAAAGGCGCAGCGGTTTGGGCAACCCCAACGACTGCTGGCGCACCCGGCACGACATGGGACCGCGCGGGCGCCAAGCCTTGTGGCAGAGCCGCTGGTGGCGGTGGCGCCCCAATCGGCGCGCAAAGCGGACACTTCATCGCCGGATGCGACAACCCGGATGCATCATCGGTTTGCGCATCCACGATGTTCACGACCATGCCTGCGCTGGTGCAGAGCTGGTGCATGTTGCTCGGCGTGAACAACGGTGCGGCAACGGCTGCGCCCAGAGACAGCACAAACCACGCCAAGACCAGGCGGGCTATCAAAGTGCTACGGCGCAAGAATTGCATGGCACCATTATGGCTTTCGTTTCGTTGGCGACCTTAATGCAAGTCAAATTTTTGTTGCGGTGCATGATTTATTGGATTGGCCCATGACCCATTACACGTTTCTCTCGGCGACCATCCTGCTGGTACTGATCACCGATCCGGTGGGCAACATCCCCATCTTCGCCAACGCATTGCGCCATGTTGCGCCCGAACGCCGGGCGCGGGTCATCCTGCGCGAGATTTGCATCGCTTTCGTCCTGCTGCTGGCGTTCATGTTTGTCGGAGAAGGTTTCCTGCGCATCATGAACTTGAGTGAGCTGTCGCTGCAGATCGGCGGCGGCGTGATCCTGTTCCTGATCGCGTTGCGTATGGTGTTCCCACCCCCGGCCAACCCGAGCGACGACGCGGCCGACGCACACAACGTGGAGCCTTTGATCGTGCCCCTGGCCGTACCGGCGATCGCGGGTCCATCGGCGTTGGCCACGGTACTGCTCTTGGTTTCGCAGCAACCCGAACGCCGTCTGGAGTGGGTCGGCGCCCTGTGCCTGACCATGCTGGTGAGTGCCGTGGTACTGGTATCGGCCGAGCGGATTCAGCGCGTGGTAGGCAGCCGCATGGTGACGGCGATTGAGCGTCTGATGGGTCTGGTGCTGGTGTCGGTAGCGATCGAGATGATGCTGCGCGGCATCAAGACTTATGTGCTGCAGATTGCCAGCGCGGCCTAGAACCCGGACCTGTAAAACTCTGTAACGGCGTCAGCGCCGCGCGTGGGCATCGCGTTGGTACAGGGCAGCGATTGGTTCTGCACACATGCTTGAAGATATGAACAAGACTCTTGCCGCTTTGATTTCGACTCTGGTTATGACCGGCGCTTTTGCCCAGACACCTGCGACCTCAACGGCAACTCCGGCCGCCACTGCCGCTCCAGCTACCACTGCCCCTGCCAAGTCTGCTGCACCTGCAGCGACCGAAGCCCCCAAGACAGCGGTAACCACTGAAGTAGCGAAAACCTCTGATGCTGCGCCCAAGGACAAAGCGATGGCCCCCAAGCAGAAGACCAAGGCTGAAAAGGTGAAGGCACCCAAGCCTGCACCGAGCGTTGCGCCAGAAGCCCCCAAGGCAGCCGCGCCCGCAACACCCGCTGCACCGGCCACCCCTGCGGCACCCGCAAAACCCGCTACACCGGCCGCCTCGGCGAACAAATAGTTGGTAGTCTCCTTGCAAAGCCCCGCCTTGCGGGGCTTTGTTGTTTACGCCTTGGAAGGCACCACTTCCTGTTCGATTGCCCCGAAAACGCTGCTTCCGTCCAGGCCCAGCATCTCGATGCGAATCGTGTCGCCATAACGCATATAGGGGGTACTGGCCTGGCCGTCCTGCAGTATTTCCATGGCACGTCTTTCGGCAATACAACTGTAGCCCTTGGGCCATTCGGTGCGGGCCTTTTCTCCCCGCCCCTGGGTCACCCCAGGGTTGCTGACCGTACCCGATCCCACGATGGAACCCGCGCGCACGTTGCGCGTCTTGGCCAGATGGGCAATGAGTTGGCCAAAGTGAAAGATCATGTCCGGCCCGGCATCGCACAGGCCGACCTTGCGCCCATTCCAGGTGCTTTGCAACGGCAAATGCACACGCCCTTTGATCCAGGCCGCGCCCAGCTCGTCGGGCGTGACGGCAACGGGACTGAACGCAGTGGCCGGTTTGCTCTGCACAAAACCGAAACCCTTGGCCAGTTCGTCCGGAATCAGGTTGCGCAAGGTGACGTCATTGGCCAGCATGAGCAGGCGCACGCCATCCAGCGCACGCTCTGGGTTGCTACTCATCGGAATGTCGCCGGTAATGACCGCCACTTCCGCTTCAAAGTCAATGCCCCAGTTCTCGTTAACACAGACGATGGGGTCACATGGCCCCAGAAAGTCGTCACTGCCGCCCTGGACCATCAAGGGGTCGGTATAAAAGTTCGCTGGTACTTCGGCACCGCGCGCCTGGCGCACCAGTTCGACGTGATTGAGGTACGCCGATCCATCTACCCACTGGTAGGCGCGCGGCAAGGGGGCCATGCATTGGCGTGGGTCCCAGGCAAATGCGTGGCGGGCACGTCCGGCGTTGAGTGTGTCCGACAGGTCTTGCAACTGTGGTGACAGGTAGTTCCAGTCGTCCAGCACCTGTTGCAAGCAATTGGCAATATGCGTGGCGTAGTGCGCCTGGGTCAAGTCTCGAGAAACGACCACGAGCTGGCCGTCGCGCGAACCGTCTTGGAGGGTGGCGAGTTTCATGGCGGCATTGTCGCCCGGAACCATTCATTTACACTGCACCAACGCCCGACACCCCCGAGCGATGCCGGCCCCCGCCGCTGCGGACCATGTCACCCGATTCCACGGTTCCCATCTTGTCGAATTCCCCTTCGCGATGGCGTTTCGCCACGATCGCGCTCGCCGTGGCGTTCGCCCATGGCGCGGTGCTGTACGCAGCCCCCCAAACCGCAGACCCCTCTCCTACACCTTGGCGTTTTTTCACCGCCACGGTGCACGGCACGCCAGCCATTGCGCCGCCTGACCCGCAGTTGGAAGCCCCTACAACCACCCGTGCTGCGGCACCCCGTCAACGTCGCCCAACCGAATTTTCAGCACGGAAAAGCGCTCCAGAGCACACGGACCAAGCGCAAAAAGCTATTGTTTTTATAGCTGAAACCGCCTCTTTGCCAGCCCCCACGCCAGATCCGCTGGTTGCCCAGGAGCAACCCATCTTGCAGGTGGCCATGGCCGCGACTGAAAAGGATCCAGCGCTGCCCATGCAGACCAGTGCGAGCGACTCGCCGGCGCCAGCGCCGACGCCGCGGGTGGTGCTGCCGCCCCCGGCACGTCTGCATTACGACGTCAAAGGCGAAGTCAAAGGCTTTCCGTACCAGGTCCAAGGAGAGCTGCTGTGGGCGACCGACCAAAAAACCTACCATGCCCGCCTGGAAATGCGCCATTTCTTGCTCGGTTCGCGGGTACAGACCAGCACCGGCAGCGTCGGCCCCCAAGGACTGGAGCCGACCCGCTTTGGCGACAAGGTTAAAAGTGAAGTAGCTGCTCACTTTGTTCGAGACAAAGGTAAGATCAGCTTTAGCGCCAACACGCCGGATGCCCCGCTGCTCGCAGGCGCGCAAGACCAATTGAGCGTACTGATTCAAGTGGCCGGACTGGTGGCAGCGCAGGGTGAGCGCCTGGGCAGCGGAGCGGTCTTCCCGTTCCAGGCCGTCGGCCCGCGTTCCGCCGAGACCTGGAAATTCACTGTTGCCGGCATCGAAAACCTCACACTGCCCGGTGGCGCTGTGCAGGCACTGCGCTTGTGGCGTGATCCGGTCGGGGAATACGACCCCAAGCTGGAGATCTGGCTGGCCCCCGCGCAGGGCTATCTCCCGGTACGCATCCGGCTCACCCAGCGCAACGGCGATTTTGTCGACCAGCAATGGCGGGAGACAGCACAACCCTAGGGCGCACACTCTTGTTTTTCCGTGCCGCGCACCCATTTGCGATACAGGCTCTATCATCAAGCGTATGCAAACCCTCTACGACTCCGACACCTATTGCGTGCTGCACCTACTGGCCAACGCCGACCAGGACGCCATGCCGTTGCTGGGTATGGCGACAACCGATGGCCGCAACAGCGCTTCGCCTTTGGTCATGGCGCGTCACGGCTTTGAAATCGTGGACAAACGTACCGGCAAAGAGGTCTACCTGGATGGGTCCTGGGCCGAAATGTTCCAAAAGCACATCCGGGACTGGCAGACCAATACACCCACCCAGGAAGAGGTTGAAGACACGCTGGAGCGCTACGCCGTATTGGCCCACACTCCGGTGGTGGTTCATTAATCGCCGCCGCCACAAGAAGCGGCTTCGCTGCGCGCAAACCAACCGTCTTGCATCAAAAATCAATTTCTCGAAAGTTTGCCATGAGCCACCTTGATATTCCTGCCTGCCAACAGCAACTGCACGCCATGCGCAAGTCCTTGCTGGACCAGATCGCCCAGCAGCGCGGTGGTGTGGTGCCCCGCGCCGAGGTTGCTGCAGACCATTACAACCATCCCGAGGACTCCGGTGCGCAGCTGGCCACCGAACGCGAGCTGGAGTTTGCCCTGGGCGAACGCGAGCTGGCCGAACTCGACGCCATCGACAAAGCCTTGGCCCGCGTGGAAGCAGGCACTTATGGCGAATGCACTGACTGCGGCACCCGCATTGCGCCAGCCCGACTGCATGCCACGCCGGAAGCCGCTCGCTGCATCCACTGCCAGGAAAAGCACGAGCACCAGCACACGTGATCGACGCAGCGCGGTAGCAGCGCGCTCCCTTCGGCATGCGCGCTGCCCCAACGCACGACCTACATGCGCGACAATCGTCGCACCATGAGTTCGTCTTACATCCTTACCCTGTCGTGCCCAGACCGCCTGGGGCTGGTGCATGCCGTGTCCGGCTTCTTGCTGGAACGCGGTGGCAATATTGAAGAAGCCGCCCAGTACAACGACCACGACACCGGTCTTTTCTTCATGCGCGTGCAGTTCAGCTGCGGTCAGCTCACCCAGGCCGACCTGCACACGGCACTGAAGCACTTTGCGTCCGGCTATGCCATGCAATGGAGCCTGCATGCCACGGCGGAACCCATGCGCACGGTGCTGCTGGTCAGCAAGGAAGGGCATTGCCTCAACGACTTGCTGTTTCGCTGGAAGAGCGACCTGCTGCGCCTGGACATTGGAGCCATCATCTCCAACCACCGCGACTTCTACCAACTTGCTGCTAGCTACAACGTACCGTTCCACCACATTCCGGTCACGTCCGACAACAAGGTCCAGGCCGAAGAACGTCAAGCCGAGATCATCGAGAGCGTAGGTGCCGAACTGGTGGTGCTGGCGCGCTACATGCAGATCTTGAGCGACGGTTTCTGCAAAAGGCTGGCCGGGCGCGCCATCAACATCCACCACAGTTTTCTGCCGAGCTTCAAGGGCGCGCGCCCCTACTACCAGGCACATGACCGCGGCGTGAAACTGATCGGCGCCACCGCCCACTATGTGACGGCCGACCTGGACGAGGGTCCGATCATCGAGCAGGATGTGGCCCGCGTGGACCACAGCCTGACGGTGGAAGACCTCACCGCCATCGGTCGCGATACCGAAAGCCAGGTGCTGGCGCGTGCCGTCAAGTGGCACAGCGAGCACCGCGTGCTGCTAAACGGCCACAAGACGGTGATCTTCAAGTAGCGCGCCAGGGCAGCAGAGCGTTCTGCTCCGTGTCCCCCGGCCTTCGGCCTCCTCCTTTACCTGCGCAGCACGCTCTGCCGCCCTGGCTTTTACTGGGCCATCGCCTCACCCATGCGAATGGGCCGTGCAGGCTGCCATTCGGCGTTGAACTGCATGGGTACTTTGGGGAACAGCATCACCACGGTGGAACCGAGCAAGAAGCGCCCCATTTCTTCACCCTGGCGCAAGCGGACCGCTCCTTCGTCATAGCGGCGTTCCCACAGGCGTCCGGGACGCGGCGGGTTTACCATGCCGTGCCACACGGTGGCCATGCTACCCACAATCGTCGCGCCCACCAGCGTGAGCACGAAAGGGCCGTGGGCCGAATCGAACACGCACACCACGCGCTCGTTGCGCGCAAACAGCCCTGGCACCCCGCGCGCCGTGGTCGGGTTGACCGAGAAAAGGGCACCCGGCACATAGATCATGCGCCGCAACACGCCGTCGCAGGGCATGTGGATGCGGTGGTAGTCCTTGGGGCTGAGGTACAGGGTAGCAAAGTGGCCGTCTTCAAATTGCGCAGCCAACTGGGCATCTCCACCTACCAGCGCGGTCGTGGAGTAACAGTGCCCCTTGGCCTGGAAGATCTGGTCTTGGGCGATGGACCCGAACTGGCTAATCGCGCCGTCCACCGGACACACCCATTTCGCTTGCGCCAACGGTCGTGCCCCCGGCTTCAATGACCGGGTAAAAAAGGCGTTGAAGGTGGGGTAGCTGGCCAAGTCGGGGTTTTCCGCCTCGGCCATGTTCACCTGGTACCGATTGGCAAACCAACGGATGAAGGACCGGGTCGCGCCCCCGGCTTCGGCACGGGCAAAGCGGCCGGCCAACGCGGTCAAGGCTTGCTTGGGAATCAGGTACTGCGGCAAAACCGCCAGAGCGTCGGACATGGCGGCTCCTGGGAAGGGGTTGGGCTCACAAGCACGTGAGAATGGCGCGCGATTATAGTGAGGGCATGGCAAGCGCATCCCCCAAGACGGTAGACACCGGTGCCCGTACGCCCAGCGCCGCTACGGGCCGCATTCCCCCCATCCAATGCCTGCTGACATTTGAGGCCCTGGCGCGCCTGCGCAGCGTGACCCAGGCGGCTGAAGAGCAGTGCGTAACCCCCAGCGCCGTAAGCCACCGGGTGCGTCAGCTGGAGGAGATTCTGGGCACCAAGCTCTTTGGCCGGGCCGACTTCTCACTCACCGTGGAGGGCAGCGAGTACCTAGCCCATGTGCGCGAGGGGCTGGCCAGTTTGCAGAAATTTCCATCTGCAGCCACCGTGCCCGGCAAGCGCAAGCTGCGCCTGGCTGTCACGCCCACGTTTTCGCGCTCCATCCTGATCCCACGGCTGCGCCAGTTCACCGATGCCTACCCTGAGATCGACCTTACGTTGCAGGTGTCCATTCCGTTGCTGGACGTGGTGGCAGAAGACGCCGACCTGATGGTGCGTTTTGGCCCGGGTCGCTACGCCGATCTGGAGCATGTCTGCCTGCTGAAGGATGAGGTCATCCCCCTGGCCTCACCCGCCTTTGTGCGCGAGCACGGCCCGTTTGAGGTGGCCGAAGATTTGCAGGGCTTGCCGCTGCTGCGCAGTCCGCTTGAACCCTGGCGCACGTGGCTTGCGGCCAACGGACTGGATTGGCCCGAACCGGTGGAGGGCTCCCAGTTCAATGATATCGGTCTGATGTGCGACGGCGCTGCAGCAGGCATGGGCGTGGCATTGGTGCGCCTCAAGCTCGGCGCGCCGTGGCTGGAGCACGGCTCGCTGGTGCGCCTGGGCACCAGTGCCGCCTTTGCGAAGGCGTTGCCCAGTCCGCACGCACACTACCTGTGCTGGCGCACCGGTGTCATGGACCGCTGGGAATGCGCAGCTTTTGCGCAGTGGCTGAAGACCGCCGTTGCCTGAACCGCGTCCCAGTGCGAAAGATTCTGGTTCGGTTGCCCTTCAATTCGCTATTATTTTTATAGCTGCTTACGCTTATCTCATAAGGCCTAAAGGTCGAAATGATCACTATTTTTGCGAGTTAGCTTCCCAGCCGCCGTGGGGCCATCAGCCAGTCCGGGCCGGGCACTTTTCACGTCTGGCGTTCAATTTCTTCACACCCGCCCTCAAGGCTTTGGCGTACAGTGATCGACACCTATTCCTTTTGCGCCCATTGCCATGACCCAGCCTACCAACTCCATTGACAGTGCCACCCGCGCCGCAAGGCAGGAACAGGTGTTGGACGCCCTGCGCGAGCACCTGCCCGAGGACGCCCTGCTGTGGCACCGCGAGGATGTCACGCCGTACGAGTGTGACGGGCTGACGGCCTACCGCCAGCGTCCGCTGGTGGTGGCACTGCCGGAGTCTGAGGCCCAAGTGGCTGCAGTTCTCAAGGCTTGCCACCGCCTGGGCGTACCGGTCGTCGCCCGTGGGGCAGGTACTGGGCTCTCCGGTGGTGCCCTGCCCCATGCCATGGGGGTGACCCTGTCACTGACCCGTTTCAACCAGATCGTGCGCATTGATCCGGTGAGCCGCACCGCCGTGGTGCAATGCGGCGTGCGCAACCTGGCCATCAGTGAAGCGGCTGCACCGTACGGCCTGTACTACGCACCCGACCCGTCCAGCCAGATCGCTTGCACCATTGGCGGTAACGTGGCGGAAAACTCGGGCGGTGTGCACTGCCTCAAGTACGGATTGACGCTGCACAACGTGCACAAGGTGCGTGGGTTCACCATGGAGGGCGAGCCCATCACATTCGGATCGGACGCACTGGACAGCCCGGGCTACGAATTGCTCAGCCTGGTCGTGGGCAGCGAAGGCATGCTGGCGGTGATCATCGAAGTGACCGTCAAACTGGTTCCCAAACCGCAGCTGGCGCGCTGCATCATGGCCAGCTTTGACGACATGCGCAAGGCAGGCGACGCCGTGGCCGGCATCATTGCCGCGGGCATCATTCCGGCCGGTCTGGAGATGATGGACAAGCCCATGACCGCGGCGGTGGAAGACTTCGTGCACGCCGGCTACGACCTGAACGCCGAGGCGATCCTGCTGTGCGAGAGCGATGGCACGCCCGAGGAAGTGGAAGAGGAGATTTCCCGCATGAACGAGGTGCTGCGCGGCTTTGGTGCCACGGCAATTGCCGTGAGCCGCGACGATGCCGAGCGCCTGCGCTTCTGGAGCGGACGCAAGAACGCCTTTCCAGCCAGCGGGCGCATCAGCCCCGACTACATGTGCATGGACTCCACCATACCCAGAAAACGCCTGGCCGACATCCTGCTGGCCATTCAGGAGATGGAGAAGAAGTACCAGCTGCGCTGCGCCAACGTGTTCCACGCAGGCGACGGCAACCTGCACCCGCTCATCCTGTTCGATGCGAACGACGCCGACCAGCTGCGCCGCTGCGAGCTATTTGGTGCCGAGATCCTGGAAACCAGCGTCGCCATGGGCGGCACGGTGACCGGCGAGCACGGTGTGGGCATCGAGAAGCTCAACAGCATGTGCGTGCAGTTCAGCCTGGAGGAAAACGCCCAGATGCTGGCGCTCAAGCACGCCTTCGATCCTGCGGGGCTGCTCAACCCCGGCAAGGTCATTCCCACCGCGCAGCGCTGTGCCGAATACGGCAAGATGCTGGTGCGTGGCGGTCAGCTCAGCCACCCGGGGTTGGAGCGGTTCTAGCGAACGGGGTACAACCGCGAGCCGGTTGGACGTGATCTGGGCGTGGGATGAGCCGATCAAGACAACTCCCACCCACATGGGTTGACGCCAATGCCTTCCCAAACCAGAAATCGGGTGGATCATGCACTGTCCACCAAAGGGTTTCGCTATTTGGACGCCGGCCGTTTAGGTGCTGTTTGCAGTGCCGGGCCACCCATGCGCGCGTAAGCCGCATCCATCGCGTTGTTGAGCATCTTGGCGTCTTCGGAATCTGGCTCCAGTTGGGGTGCCAACTTCTGCCAGACCTGAATCGCCTTTTCAAACTGATCCTGGCTGAACAAAGCCGATCCCAGCAGCCACAATGCCATGGCGTTGTTCGGATCAAGTTGAATCGCCTTCTGAATCAATTCGAGGGGCTTGCCCTTGAAGCTGCCTTCGGCATTGCTGGCCAGGAGGTCCGCATACACCGCCAACAGCTGCGCATCCTGTTCGATCATCGGCATGGCGCGTTCAAACGCCTTTTCCGCGTCCTGACTGCGCCCCAACATCTTGTACGACCGACCCAGCATGAGCCAGCCTTGCAAATTGTCAGGCTCCTTTTCCAGCTTGCGCTCCAAGCCCTCCACCATGCGGTCAATATCCTGCGCCGTGGGTCGTTTTTGCGGCCCATTGGGGTCCAGCGTGGCCGGGCTTCCTAGCAACAGGTAGAGCCCGGCTACCGCGAGCGGCAGGCCGATGCCCAGCGCCCACAAGGTGGTTCGGGGCGCGATCACCCGAGCGGCCTCTGTGTCTTGAACGGCATCTTCCAGGACCCGACGCTGGAGCTCGGAACGTGCTTGTTCGTAGTCGGTCTGGGCCAGCAGGCCGTCGGCCAGATCGCGTTCCAAACGTGCAAACTGATCCCGGTAAATGGCCGCGTTGAGTTGCTGACGCGATAGGGCCGCATGCGACGAAACGCTCCAGAAAGGCCGAAACAGCAAACCCACACCCAGCGCGACGCCCAGCAAGGTTACAAGCAAGAAAACCAACATCACCGTTCACCTTCCTGTAGCAGCGCTTCTGCGCGCTGGCGCTCTTCGTCGGTCAAAACCACCTCACTTGGAATATCCTGGTTACGCCGACGCAGATAGCGCATCAGCAGAAACACTCCGAGGATCGCCAGACCAAAGGGTCCTGCCCATAGCAGCCAGGTGCTGGGCTTGAGTGGAGGGCGGTACAAGATGAAGTCGCCATACCGATCCACCAGAAAAGTCTTGATTTCCGCATCAGACTTGCCTTGCTTGATGAGGTCGCGTACTTCGCGTCGCAGGTCCATCGCAAGATCTGCCCGCGACCCCGCCAGAGATTCGTTTTGGCAAACCAGGCAGCGCAGTTCTTCGGAAATGGCAATGAGCCGCTGCTCCACGACGGGGTCTTCAGCCAGGGGAACAGCCTCTTTTGCAACGGCCAGACCCGCCCACAAGGTCAGGGCACTCAGTAGCCCGATCAGCAGATGTTTCACGACTGGTTCAACCTGGTAATCAAGGGCACGATGGTTTCCGCCATGGTTTGCGCAGGAATAGGACCCACATGCTTGTAGCGGATGATGCCTGCCTTGTCGATGACGTAGCTTTCGGGCACCCCATAGACGCCGTAGTCAATGCCGACGCGTCCATCTACGTCGAAGGCAGTGACACTGTACGGATTGCCGCTGCGGCGCAGCATGGCGATGGCATCTTTGCGTTGGTCTTTGTAGGACATGCCTACAACCGGGGCCAACCCTTTGCGCGAAAAGTCAATCAAGACCGGATGTTCTTCGCGGCATGGGACGCACCAAGACGCCCACACATTCAACAGCCAGACTTTGCCCAGCATGTCAGTCGGAGAAAAGCTTTTGTCGGCATCGTCGAGCTGCGTCAGTTTGAATGCGGGTGCTGGCTTGTTGATCAATGGAGACGGTACCTCGCGTGGGTTTAAGCCCAATCCCACCGCCAGAAAGCCCACCATCACCACAAACAGCAGCAAGGGTATGAGGAACTTGGTTTTCATGCGGCGGCCCCTTGACTACCCGCGAGTCGTGATTTGATGCGCAAGCGGTAGCGTCGATCGGACATGGCAATCAGCCCCCCCAAGGCCATGATGACGCATCCACCCCATATCCAGTCAACAAAGGGCTTGAAGTAGACCCGCACGGCCCAGGCCGTGCCCTGCAACGGTTCACCCAGCGAGACGTAGACATCCCGGGTAAAACCGGTATCGATGGCGGCCTCGGTCATCGGCATTGCCGAAGAAGCGTAGCTTCGCTTCTCGGGGTGCAAACGGGCAACCGGCTTGCCTTCGTAATGGACATCAAACGTACCTTGTGCAGCGACATAGTTGGGCCCTTGCACGTCTTGCACGCCAACCATGGTGAAGTCGTAACCACTCACCCGCACGGTATCACCGGGTTCCATGCGCACATCCTGCTCTTGCTGAAAGCCCCCCACCATGGTGACGCCAAATACGAAAACCGCCACACCCATGTGCCCAAGTTGCATACCCCAGTAGGACGCGGGCGGAAAGCCGGAGCGCAGGCGCTGCAGGACCTGCATCACGCCGGATGCCGCAAGCCAAACCGCGCAACCCGTGCCAATCGCAGTCAGCACACTCCAGCCTCCCATCGCATAGGGAATCCAGCCGGCTGCCAAGAGCGCAAGCGCGCTAGGAAGAACCAAGCGCGCCGCCAAGTGCGACAGCTCCGTTTGCTTCCAGCGCGCCAGCGGCACGACAGCAGCCAACAACATGACGGGCACCATGATGGGCACAAAGACCGCATTGAAATAGGGCGCACCCACCGAAATCTTGCCGAGCTTCAAGGCATCCATGATCAAGGGATACAGGGTACCCAGCAACACCGATGCACAGGCCACGACCAACAGGACATTGCCGGTCAGAAGTAACGATTCACGCGAAATCAGCGCAAAGCGCCCACCAAGCGCTACTTTTGGGGCACGCCAGGCAAACAACGCCAACGAGGTCCCAACCACCAAGACCAAAAGGATCAAAATGAAAATGCCCCGGCGCGGATCGGTAGCGAAGGCATGCACCGAAGTCAGCACGCCTGATCGCACGAGGAACGTACCCAGTAACGACAGCGAGAACGCACCGATCGCCAGCAAGACCGTCCAGCTCTTGAAGCTGCCACGCTGCTCGGTCACCGCAAGCGAGTGCAGCAAGGCGGTTCCCAACAACCAGGGCATGAAGGAGGCGTTTTCCACCGGGTCCCAGAACCACCATCCACCCCAACCCAATTCGTAATAGGCCCACCAAGAACCCAGTGCGATGCCCAGCGTCAAGAACACCCAGGCCGCAATTGTCCACGGGCGCGACCACCGCGCCCAGGCCGCATCCAATCGTCCCGACAACAGGGCCGCGATGGCAAAGGCAAAGGCCACCGCAAATCCGACATAGCCCATGTACAGCATGGGTGGATGGAAGATCAAGCCCGGGTCTTGCAGCAAGGGATTCAGATCGCGCCCGTTCTCTGCAGCAGGGAGCAGGCGCGTGAACGGGTTGGAAGTAAACAGAACGAAAAGCAACAATCCCACCATGACCAGGCCCAACACGCCCAGCACACGCGCAACCATGGCTTCGTCCAGGGTACGGGAAAACTGCGCAACTGCCACCGTCCAACCCGACAACATCAGGACCCACAGCAACAACGAACCCTCATGCCCACCCCAAACAGCCGCCAGGCGGTAAGGTGTCGGCAGATCAACATTGGAATGCTGTGCGACATACTGCACGGAGAAGTCATTCGCGTAGAAGCCCCAGGTCAGACAGACAAAGGCGAGAAGCATTGCCCAGAATGACGCATGCGCAGCAGGTCGCGCCAATACAATCCAAGCGTACCGTCCCGTATGCGCACCGACCAAAGGCAAGATTCCCTGCACCATGGACACACACAGGGCGAAGATCAGGGCCACGTGCCCAAGCTCGGGCGTCATGGCTTTTCTGCCTTACCCTGGGACTGGGCTTTGTCAAGTGCATGCTTGGCTTCCGGCGGCATGTAGTTTTCATCGTGCTTTGCCAGAACCTCGGTGGCTACATACGTACCCTGCGTGGACGCTTTGACCTGTACCACCGCGCCTTTCCCTTCTTTGAACAAGTCCGGAAGGATGCCGGTATAGGCCACGGGAATATCGTGCGCGGTATCGGTAATTACAAAATGCACGGTCAGATTGTCGCGGCGCAAGGAGCCTTCCTTCACCAATCCGCCAATTCGAAACGCCTGTGCTTTGGGAGCTTTTCCTGCAGCGACATCGGTTGGCGTTACGTATAACGCAATATTGCTATTGAGCGCATTCAGCACCAAGGCAGCCGCGATGCCCACCGCAGCCAGTCCTGCGCCGATGACTGCGGCGCGTTTCTTCCAGTTTTTCACGTTCTGTCCTGTTCGAGTTTTTCGGCCCGCAGTTGCCGCTGCAAGGTAAGAGTGATGGACTTATGACGCGCGCGTGCCATGAAAGGTTCCACCAGCATCACCACCACACAGAGGCCAAAGCTACCCCAAACGTAAAGGCCATATCCGCCCATGGCCCAAAACTCAGTCATGGAGTTCCAATTCATGCGCGCACCTCCGAGAGCTGGCGGACCCAATCGGTGTGGGATTCGCGCTCTAGCATGATGGCGCGCACCCGCATGAGCGAAACAGCAATGGAATACATCCAGAAACACAACGCCATCAACAGCATGCCCCACAGCATGGTCGCCGCCATGCTCGGCGATTTGTTGATGGAGACGGACGCCCCCTGGTGGAGGGTATTCCACCAAGTCACGGAAAAGTAAATGACGGGCACATTTACGACGCCTACCAGGGCGAGCACCGCGCCCGCTTTATCGGCGCGCCGTGGATCGTCAATCGACGCCTGCAAGGCCATGAATCCCAGGTACAGAAAGAGCAAGATCAATTCGGAGGTCAGGCGTGCGTCCCATACCCACCAGGTTCCCCACATGGGCTTGCCCCAAAGCGCACCCGTCCACAAGGACAAGACGGCCATCAGTGCACCGGTGGGGGCCAGCGCTTGCGCCATCATGCTCGACAAGCGCGCGTTCAAAGAAAGTCCCATGGCCGCCCAGCCCGCCATGACGATATAGATGAACATGGACATCCACGAAGCTGGCACATGCACGAAGATGATGCGATAGCCTTCCCCTTGTGTCGCATCGGTCGGCGCGACAAAGAAGCTCAGCCACAATCCCGCCGCGCCAAAAATGGCCGCCAAAAACCAAAAGATCGGAATCAACCGCCCGGCCAGAGGATAAAAGGTTTGAGGGCTGGAAAACCGAAACCAATTGAACATGCGTTGCGTCATTCCAATGCAATCCTTAGACCCGCGGTCGCTGCCCACGGTGCAAAAAACAATGCCAGCGCCAATAACGCGGCCAACAATGACAAGTGACCGTTCGCCCCCAGACCGGCGATATGCGACTGCACCGCTCCAGCGCCAAAAATCAGGGTAGGTATGTACAAAGGTAATACCAGCAGACTCAAAAGTACGCCACCACCACGGACGCCCAAGGTCAGTGACGCGCCGATGGCTCCAATCAGCGACAGTAGTGGAGTCCCCAACAGCAGCGCCGCCATCAGCACGCCTAAGGCTTCACTATCCAAATCAAACTGAAGACCCAGCACGGGTGCAATGAGAACCAAAGGCAATCCACAGACCAGCCAATGGGCGGTGATTTTGCCAAGAACCATCAGCACCAATGGATTTGGGGATATCGCCATTTGTTCCAACGTTCCATCTGCATGGTCCGCTGCGAACATGCGCTGCAGCCCCAGCATGGTGGCAAGCAACGCGCCTACCCACAGGACGCCGGGTGCGATTTTGCGCAGGAGCACAGGTTCCGGACCGATGCCCAATGGGAACAAGCTGCTGACGATGACAAAGAAAAAAAGCGCAGTTAGAACCTCACTCTTGCGCCTGGCAACCAACAGCAAATCCCGACGGATGACGCCCAAAAACGCATTCACAGCACTAGCTCCCGACCACCTGGCAAGGACAGTGGCTGGTGGCTCGTCAGCACGGCCATGGCCCCCTGCCCGACGTGGTCCGCAATGAGCGCAGAGAGCAGTTCGACGGCCTTGACGTCCAGTGCCGTGAACGGTTCGTCCAATATCCAGAGACGCGCTTTACTACAAAGAAGACGCGCCAATGCCACACGACGTCTTTGACCGGCCGACAGCACTCGCACCGGCAGATCTTCGCGCCCTCTGAGCCCCAAGCGGTACAGTGCCGCCATGTAGTGTTCAGGTGGCCAGCGCATGCCGTCCAATGTGGATACAAAGCGCAAGTTCTCAAAGGCTGTCAAGTCGTCCTTGATAGCACTGAGATGTCCAAAATAGAGCAAGTTCTCGTGGTAGTTGCTGTCTGAATGACGAATGGGCAAACCAGACCAGGAAATCTCACCTTGCTCTGGACGGGACAGCCCCGCCAACAATCGGAGCAAGCTGGTTTTACCCGCGCCGTTTTCTCCTCGGACATGTAGCCATTCCCCCGGCGCAAGATCAAAGTTCAACGCTGTAAAGAGAGTGCGCTCTCCGCGCACACATTGCAATCCCCGAACACTTAGCATGGAGAGGTGAGCGGTCTTTCTTTGCCGCAGCCGGGTGGCGTGTTCATACCCGGGCGATATGGCGGTTGGCACATAGGGGTTTATTCTACCGCTGGCGCCCTACTTTATAGACGCTGTCTCTAGGTGAGCCCGCCTCTACCCTGCGTACTGGACGCCCCCGCCCTATAATCCGCGCCTGCTGATCAATCCCCGCCCCCCAGAGGAAAGTATGTACAAGAACGACGCTTCAACTGTGCAGTGTGTTGTCCGCCCATTAAGTCAGCGGGGGGGAGTGGTTTTGACTGTGCTATTTTCTTTCTTGGTGCCGCTCGCCGTTGTGGCAGCCTTGGTACTGTTCTTTGTATCCAAGACGCCTTCAGCGACCGGTCCGGCTTTCTCTGAGAAGGCGATTGCAGATCGGCTCAAAAAGATTGGGTCGCTGGAGCTCCGGGATGCCAATCGCCCGATGAAGTCCGGCGAACAGGTTTTTCAGACTGCCTGTGTGGCTTGCCATGGGTCCGGTGCGCTCGGCGCGCCCAAACTAGGGGACGCTAGCGCTTGGGGTCCGCGTATCAAGTCCGGTTTTGATGCCCTGTTGCAGTCTGCGCTTAAAGGCAAAGGCAATATGTCGGCGCAAGGCGGTGGCGCTTTCGACGATTTTGAAATCGCTCGCGCAGTGGTTTACATGGCCAATGGGAGTGGTGGCAAACTAGCAGAACCTGTCAAAGCAGAGGGCGCTGCCAAGTGAATGGCAAAGAACCATCTCGCCTAACGGTTGTCTCTGGCGGGGCTTGCGACGAAGCCGTACTTGTCAGTCAGTTCTTTGCGCAAAATCGTTGTTAGCGTCCAATCTCCGTGCGCGATGCGTTCGGCGGCAACCCCTACGTCTTGGGAGTGGACAACTCCAATTCCGATCGACGATTGCAAATAAAGCCAACCGTGGTCGTCGGTCAACGCAACGGGACTGTCAAAGGCCCGTCCTGTGTGGGTAACTACGTTTCCGTTGGGTTCCAGTCGCAGCACCCAGGGTGTTATTTCTAGCTCGACGTAGACGCGCTGCGGTCCATTCTGAAAATACCAGCGCCCCTGTGCGTCGGCACTGTAATTACGCCCTATGAATGCAATCAACCCCTCGTGCTCCAGTCGAGAGCCTTTTGCACCAGGAATGCAGCTAGCAAATCCACCTAAAGCCTGTGTTCGATCATCACGCATATACCAGTCGCCACGGGCATCCAGTCCGAGCCAACCGTAACAAGCGGGCACATTGGGCCATTTCAGCATGGCCTGTCTGACAATATCGTCCATGTGTTCCTCGACTGCGTCGCAACTTCCGGCCAATTGCAAGTGTAGTTATAGCCGGTTGGAATGACCCGTTATCTCGTACCGTCCGACCGAGCGGGCGTACTTTTGCAGACACAGCTATGCAAAAAACAAAACCGCCCGAAGGCGGCCTTGAGTGCTAGTGCAAAGTAGCTTATTTCTTCTGGCGGAACTTCCGAAGCGCAGCTATCTGCGCAGCCATGACTGCCAATTCGGACTGTGCACGCGCCAGATCAAGCTCGCTCTTGGCGTTCTTGACTGCTTCCTCCGCTGCAGCTTTGGCTGCGTTGGCCTTTTCATCGTCGAGATCTTTACCGCGAATTGCAGTGTCGGACAGAACGGTGACACAGTTAGGCTGCACTTCTAGGATGCCACCAGCAACAAAGACAAACTCCTCGCTGCCGTCGGCCTTTTCAATGCGAACCGATCCAGCCTTGATGCGCGTGATCAAGGGTGTATGGCGGGGGTAAATACCCAGTTCACCAGCTTCACCGGGCAAAGCCACAAAGCGGGCCTCGCCTGAAAAGATGGAATCTTCGGCACTAACCACATCTACGTGAATGGTGTTCATTTTTTCCCTAATCAGTTGGGAGCAAGAACCAAAGTTCGCTCCGCAAATCCATTAGATCTTTTTGGCCTTTTCGAACGCTTCGTCAATGGTGCCGACCATGTAGAAGGCCTGCTCGGGCAGGTGATCGCACTCGCCGTTCACGATCATCTTGAAACCACGGATGGTTTCAGACAGAGGCACGTACTTGCCGGGCGAACCGGTAAACACTTCGGCGACGTGGAAGGGCTGGGACAGGAAACGCTGAATCTTGCGCGCGCGGGCCACGGCCAGCTTGTCTTCGGGTGCCAGGTCGTCCATGCCCATGATGGCGATGATGTCGCGCAGTTCGCGGTAGCGCTGCAGCGTACCCTGCACGGCGCGGGCCGTGTTGTAGTGGTCTTCACCCACCACATGGGGATCGAGCTGGCGGCTGGTGGAGTCCAGCGGGTCCACGGCAGGGTAGATACCCAGCGACGCGATGTCACGGGACAGCACCACGGTGGAGTCCAAGTGGGCGAAGGTGGTCGCGGGAGACGGGTCGGTCAAGTCGTCCGCTGGCACGTACACGGCCTGGATGGAAGTGATGGAACCGACCTTGGTCGAGGTAATACGCTCTTGCAGACGGCCCATTTCTTCGGCCAGCGTCGGCTGGTAACCCACGGCGGAAGGCATACGGCCCAGCAGCGCGGACACTTCGGTACCGGCCAGTGTGTAACGGTAGATGTTGTCCACGAAGAACAGCACGTCACGGCCTTCGTCACGGAAGGATTCAGCGATGGTCAGACCGGTCAGGGCCACGCGCAGACGGTTGCCCGGGGGCTCATTCATCTGACCGTACACCATGGCCACTTTGGACTCGGACAGGTTCTCTTGAACCACCACCTTGGAGTCGGACATCTCGTGGTAAAAGTCGTTACCTTCACGGGTACGCTCGCCCACACCGGCAAACACGGACAAACCGCTGTGTGCCTTGGCGATGTTGTTGATCAGTTCCATCATGTTCACGGTCTTGCCCACACCGGCGCCACCGAACAGACCGACCTTACCGCCTTTGGCGAACGGGCAGACCAGGTCAATCACCTTGATGCCGGTTTCCAGCAGTTCTTGCGAGGGGCTCAGTTCGTCGTAAGCAGGGGCCTTACGGTGGATGGATGCGGTCAGCGTCTGGTCCACCGGACCACGTTCGTCAATGGGTGTGCCTAGCACGTCCATGATGCGACCCAGCGTGGCTTTGCCCACGGGAACCATGATCGGGTTGGCCGTGTTCTTGACGATCATGCCACGGCGCAAGCCGTCGGAAGAACCCAAGGCAATGGTACGCACAATGCCGTCACCCAATTGCTGCTGCACTTCCAATGTCAGCGCAGAGCCATCCATCTTGAGCGCGTCATACACACGGGGCATCTGGTCACGCGGAAATTCCACGTCCACCACGGCGCCAATACACTGAACAATCTTTCCCTGAACGCCTGCGTTCACACTTGCTTGAGCCATGTTGCTTGCTCCAAAAATAAAATCGTTTAGACCGCTGCTGCACCAGCCACAATTTCCGAAAGCTCTTTCGTAATTGCCGCCTGACGCGTCTTGTTGTAGACCAGTTTGAGTTCGGCAATCACGTTACCGGCATTGTCCGTAGCTGCCTTCATGGCAACCATGCGTGCCGCATGTTCCGACGCCATGTTTTCTGCGACGGCCTGAAGAACCAAGGCCTCGGCATAGCGCACCAGAAGTTCGTCAATTACCGTCTGCGCATCGGGCTCATAAATGTAGTCCCAGCCATGTTGCGCCCCAGCAGCCTTGGTCTCTGCCTGCATCTTCTCAGCAGAGAGAGGCAGCAGTTGCTGAACCACGGGCTCCTGCTTCATCGTGCTGACAAATTTGTTGTAGCACAGATAAACGGTATTAACCTCACCCTTGGCGTATGCATCAAGCAGGACCTTCACCGGCCCGATCAGCTTGTCCAGGTGCGGCTTGTCGCCCAGATGCGTGACCTGCGAGACTACTTTGGCTCCGATTCGGGTCAAAAAACCTTGACCCTTGCTACCAATCGCAACGGTAACGGCCGTCTGACCAGCCGACTGCGCCTCCCGCAACTTGCCGGTCACTGCACGAAACAGGTTGGTATTGAGACCTCCGCACAAGCCCTTGTCGGTAGACACCACAATCATGCCAACCGACTTAGCGTCGTTGGTTTTCATGAAGGCGTGCACGTACTCGGGATTGGCCTCACCCAGATTGGCTGCGATTGCGCGAACCTTTTCGCTAAAAGGGCGCGCAGCGCGCATGCGCTCCTGCGCCTTACGCATCTTGGACACGGAAATCATTTCCATGGCCTTGGTGATCTTCTTGGTGTTTTCCACCGATTTGATCTTAGTGCGTAGTTCCTTGCCTGATGCCATAGTTGCCCCTCTTGCTTAGACAGATTCGTAAAGGTTGCTTTTTACCGTTGCGAATCAGGCAAACGCCTTTTTGAAGGCTTCCACGGCTGCCAGCAATTCGGCTTCCGCCTCTTTGTCCAACGCCTTGGTAGCTTCTACTTTGGCGAGCAGGGCTGCGTGCTTGTCCTTCAGATGAGCGTGCAGTCCGTGTTCAAAGGACAACACCTTTTTCACGTCCACATCATCCATGAAACCCTTGTTCACGGCGAACAGTGACGCGCTCATCAGGCTGATGGACAGGGGGCTGTATTGTTTTTGCTTCAGCAGTTCGGTCACGCGGGCACCGCGGTCGAGCTGCTTGCGGGTGGCTTCATCCAGGTCGGAAGCGAACTGCGCGAACGCCGCCAACTCACGGTACTGGGCCAAGTCGTTACGGATACCACCGGACTGACCCTTGACCACCTTGGTCTGCGCTGCAGAACCCACGCGGGACACCGAAATACCGGCGTTGATCGCGGGGCGAATGCCAGCATTGAACAGAGAAGTTTCCAGGAAGATCTGGCCGTCGGTAATCGAGATCACGTTGGTCGGCACGAAGGCGGACACGTCACCGGCTTGAGTTTCAATGATGGGCAGCGCTGTCAAAGAACCGGTCTGACCCTTGACTTCACCCTTGGTGAAGGCTTCCACGTACTCGGCGCTCACACGGGCGGCACGCTCCAACAGACGGCTGTGGAGATAGAACACGTCGCCGGGATACGCCTCGCGACCTGGGGGACGGCGCAGCAGCAACGAAACCTGGCGGTAGGCCACAGCTTGCTTGGACAGGTCGTCGTACACGATCAGGGCGTCTTCACCGCGGTCGCGGAAGTATTCCCCCATGGTGCAGCCGGAGTAGGCCGACACGTACTGCATGGCAGCCGATTCGGAAGCCGAGGCAGCCACCACAATGGTGTATTCCATCGCGCCAGCTTGCTCCAAGGCACGCACCACGTTCTTGATGGAAGAAGCCTTCTGGCCGATCGCAACGTAGATACAGGTCATGTTCTGACCCTTCTGGTTGATGATCGTGTCGATGGCGACGGCGGTCTTACCCGTCTGGCGGTCACCAATGATCAGTTCGCGCTGACCACGTCCCACGGGAACCATGGAGTCGATGGACTTCAGGCCCGTCTGCATGGGTTGATCCACCGACTTACGTGCGATCACGCCAGGGGCAACCTTCTCGATCACGTCCGTCATCTTGGCGTTGATCGGGCCCTTGCCGTCGATCGGCTGACCCAGCGCATTGACTACGCGACCTTTGAGTTCTGGACCAACGGGCACTTCCAGAATACGACCGGTGCACTTGACCGTGTCGCCCTCGGAAATGTGCTCATATTCACCCAAGATCACGGCGCCCACCGAGTCACGCTCTAGGTTCAGAGCCAGACCAAAAGTCTGAGCACCATCTTTGGCGGCCGGGAACTCCAGCATTTCGCCCTGCATCACATCGGACAAACCGTGGATGCGAACAATACCGTCGGTCACAGACACCACGGTACCCTGGTTGCGAATATCGCTATTCACGGCAAGGCCTTCGATACGGCTCTTGATCAATTCAGAAATTTCAGCGGGATTGAGTTGCATGACTCTTTCCTTCTTTCATTAAATTTAGGCCGACAACCCAGGCAGATGCCTTAGGCCGTGAGGGCAACTTTCATTTGTTCCAGACGAGCCTTGACCGAAGTGTCCAACACCTCGTCACCGACCACCACGCGAATGCCACCAATCAGAGCCGGCTCCAACACCACCGAAGGGTTGAGCTTGCGACCGAAACGCTTCTCGAGCAGGGCAGCCACTTCCGTCAACGCAACGCCTTCAATCGGGAAAGCGCTGAACACGACGGCATCAGACGAACCCCGCTGCGCATTCACCAGAAAACGAAACTGGTTCGCCACTTCCGGTAACGCAGCCAATCGACCATTCTCAATAACCGTTCGCAGGAAATTCTGTCCCTGTTGCGGCAAGGGCGTTTTCACCACCGAAGCAACCAAGTCAAAGACCTGCTGCACCGAGGCTTTCGGGTTGTCGGCAAACTGCAGCAATTGCGCGTTGCCAGCAATGACTCCGAGTTCTTCCACCCATACTGCAGCACCAGACAAGTCTGCAGCACAGGCCTTGAACAGCGCCTCGGCGTAGGGACGTGCAATTGTTGCAAGTTCTGCCATGACGCCCTCTTACAGTTCGGTCTTCAGTCGGCTTAGCAGATCGGCGTGAACGCCCGCGTTGACCTCCTTGCGGAGAATCTGCTCAGCGCCCTTGACGGCCAGCGCAGCCACTTGCTCACGCAGGGCTTCACGGGCCTTGATCGCCTGCTGATCGGCCTCGGCCTTGGCAGCTGCAATGATCTTGTTGGCTTCTTCCGTGGCCTTGGCCTTGGCCTCTTCCACGATTGCCTGGCCACGACGCTCGGCGTCGGCCAAACGCGCCGCAGTTTCAGTCTTTGACTTGGCCAATTCGTCTTCGACGCGCTTATTAGCCGACGAAAGTTCGGATTTAGCCTTATCAGCCGCAGCCAGTCCGTCGGCAATCTTGCTGGCACGTTCGTCCAATGCGGCCGCGATGGGCGGCCACACGAACTTCATCGTGAACAGAACAAGCAATGCGAAGACGATGGCTTGCGCCACCAGTGTTCCATTAATGCTCACAGTAGTTCTCCCTCAACAACGAGGTGTTGCGGACGGATTTACTTAGCCAGGCTAGCGAGTTGAGCCAGGAAGGGGTTTGCGGTAGCAAACCACAGAGCGATACCGGTTCCGATAATGAAAGCTGCGTCGATCAGACCAGCCAACAGGAACATCTTGGTTTGCAATTCGCCCATCAGCTCGGGTTGACGTGCAGCGGACTCAAGGTATTTGCTACCCATGACGCCGATACCGATACAAGCACCCAAGGCACCCAGACCGATGATCAAACCAGCTGCCAGAGCAACAAAACTAATGACTTCCATGATGACTCCTTAAGAACGTGGAAACAAAGAAAACAAACTAGCGAAAAGGATTAGTGTGCGTCGTGAGACTGCCCGATATACACAAGGGTCAGCATCATGAACACAAACGCCTGCAGGGTAATGATCAGAATGTGGAACACTGCCCACGCCCAACCCGCCACCACATGCAACGCCAACAGCGCCAAGCCCGAAGGCTGGAACGAAAATGCCCAAGCGCCACCCAGCAGGGCGATCAGCATGAACACCAACTCACCGGCGTACATATTGCCAAACAGTCGCATCCCGTGCGAAACCGTCTTGGCCACAAATTCGATCAACTGCATAGCCAGATTGACTACCGCCAGGATCACAAAGAAGATGGGATTCTTGCTGGTGCCGAATGGCGCAGTCACCAATTCATGCGCCCAACCACCTGCACCCTTGATCTTGACGTTGTAAACCAAGCACACCAGCAAGACCGAAACCGACATACCCATGGTGACCGACAGATCCGCCGTTGGCACCACGCGCAGGTAGGCATGCTCATTGCCAGAAATCTTTTGCCACAACCATGGCAGCAAGTCCAAGGGCAACAAGTCCATGGCGTTGAGCAAGAAAATCCAGACAAACACCGTCAGGGCGAGCGGCGCAACCAACTTGCGACTGGTGGCGTTGTGCACAATGCCTTTGGCTTCGCGATCCACCATCTCAATGAGAATTTCGACAGCCGCTTGGAAGCGCCCTGGCACGCCAGAAGTTGCCTTGCTAGCCGCTTTCCACAAGAAGAAACAACCCAGCACGCCCAACAAGGTCGAGAAAAACAACGAGTCGATATTGAAGACTGAAAAGTCCACAATGCCGCTCATTTTTTGGTTTTGCCAGTGGGTCAGGTGGTGAACGATATATTCACTGGCCGTTGGTGCTGCGTGCGCTTCTCCGGACATAGTCAATCTCTCAAGCTTTCAAAACTTTTCGACTTGGGACGCTTTAAAAGCGCCAACCAGTACATCTTTAACGTCACAAAAAGGCCAGCCAAAAGAGCCAGCCAATTCAAATCCACCACCAAGCGAGGAGCCAAGGCCACCAGGACCACGCTCACCACCAGTTTTACAGCCTCCCACAAAAAGAAGCCGAAGGTCGCCGCCGCCACATGAAGTGAAGCAAAGCGCCCCATGATTCCTCGGGCAAACAGCGCAGCCGGAACAACGACCGCAACCGCCCCATAGGCCGCCGACCAACCCGCTGCCTTGCCATACACAAGTGCCAGCAGACCCGAAACCAGCAACCCCGCCACGCACTGCAAGCCGACCACCCACCAGGGTGACAGCGCCGGATCGGCAGCGCGCAAGTTCGCAGCTTCTTGCGCCGTCAGGGGCTTGAAGTTCAGACCGTTATCGCTATCTGTATCTTCGAACCCGGCTGCCGACGGCATTGTTGACCTCTCAAATTACTGGCAGGTTACAAGTTGCAAGCGCCGCAAAGCCTCTCATTATACGTAGAAACCCGGTACCCACCAACACCCCCAGATCAAAGTCCCGCGCGGGACCCGCGTCGATAATCACGACCTCCTGCGTTGCCGCTTGCTCTACCAGAATGCCGCCCCCATCATCCCCACCGTCGGAACCCTCGCGTGCCGACTCACTCATTACCTACCCTTGCCGCTTTCCGATCAAAGTGATGGGCGAACGCGTGGATGGGCTGGTGCATGCAATTACCACGGTTGCCAAGGCCTTTGATCCCGGTTTTGACGCCAGCACCGTGGAGTTGCGGGAAAGCAAGGGTGGCAAGTATCTCGGTGTGACCATCACCATCACCGCAACCAGCCGCGCACAGCTCGACGAGCTCTACCGCACCCTGTCAACCCATCCCATGGTGAAAGTGGTCCTGTAATGAACGACTTGGAAAACTGGTCCCAGACCCCCGCCGCCACTGCTGCAGCGGCAAATGCCCTGAGCGAGGATGAATGCGCCGAACTCTTTGACCTGTTTGACGCACCCGGCCTGTCCACCGGTGCCATGTCAGCAGAAATGGCCGATGGCTTCCTGACCGCCTGTGCGGTGGGCCCAGTGCCCATACCCACGGCGCAGTGGCTCTCGGCTGTGCTGGGGCAATCCCACTTTCCCATTTGCACCGACGTGCAACAGCAAGAGCGCTTGCTGCATTTGCTGGTACGGCGCTACCAGCATGTGCGCGCCTGCACCGCCCAGATGCCCACGCAGGCCAATGCCGACCAGCTCTTCCTGCCCCTGCAGGCCCAGGTGGACGAAGCCCGCCGCATCAGCCCCTACCGCTGCAATGCGCAGGGTGTACGCGAAGGAGACTGGGAGCTCAAAGACTGGGCCGAAGGCTTTCGCCGCGCCATGCTCGGAAGCGGCCAGTGGCAGCCCATGCTAAGCAACAAGGACGCCTGGCCCCTGATTTCTCCCATCGTCCTGTTTCAGTCCGGCTTCAACCCCGACAAGCCCGATCTGCAAATCGACCAACGCCCCGAAATGCTGTCGGTGCTGGTACGCTGCATCTACGAAATGCGCCAGTGGTGGCAAGCCCACGCCGCAGCGCAGTCAAACGCCGCGCGCGCGCAGACCAGCCCCGCACCAACCAGCAACGCCAAGGTTGGTCGCAACGACCCTTGCCCCTGCGGCAGCGGCAAAAAGTACAAAAAGTGCTGCGGGGCGGTGTGACAGCGTCCATCCTGCTCAAAAAACTCGGCTTGGTGGACTATGCCGCCACCTATGCCGCCATGCAGAGTTTTACCAGCGAAAGATGCCTGGAGCCCCCGAATACCGAGCGTGACCAGCTATGGATTTGTGAGCATCCGCCCGTCTTTACCCAGGGCCTGGGCGGCAAGCCCGAGCACCTGCTGATGCCGGGCACCATTCCCGTGGTGCAGACGAACCGGGGCGGCCAGGTGACCTACCATGGCCCGGGCCAGGCGGTGGCCTATCCGCTCATCGACCTCAAGCGCGCGGGCTACTTTGTCAAGGAATACGTCTACCGCATTGAAGAGGCCGTAATACGCACCCTGTTGCACGTGGGCGTTACCGGCCACCGCGTGGCGGGTGCACCGGGCATTTATGTGCGCCTGGACGATCCGTTTGGCCACGCTCCGCTGCCGCAACGTCCCCAAAAAGACGCGAGCATCAGCCCCGACTTCCATGGCCTGGGCAAGATTGCCCAGATCGGCATCAAGGTCAGCCGCAACTGCACCTACCACGGGGTGTCCCTCAACGTGGCGATGGACCTGGAACCCTTCTTGCGTATCAACCCTTGCGGCTACTCGGGGCTGCAAACGGTGGACCTTTCTACAATTGGCGTATCGACCACCTGGGACGAAATGGCCGACCTGCTGGGCCACAAACTCGCCACGTACCTCGCCCCCTGAACCGCACCGCGCACCGCTTCAACCTCTGCTGCCACCCACCATGAGCACCGCCCCCGAAAACACCATCCGCGAAGCGCAAAGCGCCGCCGAATACGACGCCACCCTCAAACAAAAGGCGGGGGCCAAGCTGGCCCGCATCCCGGTCAAGGTACAACAGGGCGAAGTGCTCAAGAAGCCGGACTGGATCCGTGTGAAAGCCGGCAGCCCAACCACGCGCTTCTACGAGATCAAGGACGTGCTACGCAAGAACAAGCTCGTCACCGTGTGCGAGGAAGCCAGCTGCCCCAACATCGGCGAATGCTTCGGCCATGGCACCGCCACCTTCATGATCATGGGCGACAAGTGCACCCGGCGCTGCCCGTTCTGCGACGTGGGGCATGGCCGCCCCGACCCGCTGGACGCGAATGAGCCGCGCAAACTGGCCCAGACCGTGGCCGACCTCAAGCTGAAATACGTGGTCATCACCAGCGTGGACCGTGACGACCTGCGCGACGGCGGTGCTCAGCACTTTGCCGACTGCATCCGCGAAATCCGCGCACTCAGCCCCGCCACCCAGATCGAAGTGCTGGTGCCCGACTTCCGTGGCCGCCTGGACAAGGCGCTGGCCATCCTGGCCACCAACCCGCCTGACGTGATGAACCACAACCTGGAAACCGCACCGCGCCTGTACAAAGAGGCCCGCCCCGGCTCCGATTACCTGTTCAGCCTGGGCCTGCTCAAACAGTTCAAAGCCCAGCACCCCGGCATCCCCACCAAGAGCGGCATCATGGTCGGCCTGGGCGAAACCGACGAGGAAGTGCTGCAAGTGATGCGCGACATGCGCGCGCACGACATCGAGATGCTCACCATCGGCCAGTACCTGGCCCCGTCCAGCGCCCACCTCACGGTGAAGCGCTACGTGCACCCCGACGTGTTCAAGATGTTCGAGGCCGAGGCCTACAAGATGGGCTTCAAGCACGCCGCCGTGGGTGCCATGGTGCGCAGCAGCTACCACGCCGACCAGCAGGCCAAGGGCGCGGGGCACTAACCCCGCCAAGGTCCGCGCAGCGCTGAACCCTTCAGCATCACGACTCGGCAGGCCAGGTCAGCGTCTTGGCAGGGCCTTCGTCATTGGGCAGCAACTGGTGCAACACCCGCCCGGCAAAGATCGTTTGGCGCAATTCCTGAACCACTTCGGGCGCGCCGCCAAACGGAGTGACCAAATCGATCATCCAGACCTGGTCGCCCGACTTCCAGTCCGCCGCCGTCAAGTGGTGCGGCGCGCTGCGGTAGCGCTGCGCGCTGGCTTCGGACAGCAACGCCCATGAGACATAAGCCACCGGTGCGCCGTCGCGCATGTACAGCTTGGCCTGCTCCAGTACCAGCGGCGGCATCACGCGCCATTCCAGCTCGCTCAGCAGCGTATGGCGCAAACCCGCCTGCTGCATCATGAGCCAGCTTACGGCACCCAGCACCGGCAGTTTGGACATCACTTTCTGCGCCTGCGCCTTGGCCACATCGGCCAGATGCTGCATCTCTTCAGGGTTCAAGGGGCTGGCGGTTTTGTCAGATTGACTCATGGTTGTGCTTCCAAAGGGTTCGGTTCCATCAAGGCCTCCAGGGCCACCAAATCACGGGACTGCAAAGTACCTGCGGCGGCCTTCAGCTTTAGACCCTGCATGGCGCAATCGATGCGTGCCTTGGACAGGTCTCGCATCGCACCAAACAACTGCTGCTGCGCATTGAGCACATCGGGATTGACCCGTGTACCCACACGCACTCCAATCATGTTGCCTTCCAAGGCACTCTTGCTGGCCAACACCGCTTCTTCCAGGGCCTCAACCTGCGCCAAACCGTTGATGACCCCACTGGCCGCCTGGCGCAATTGACTTAGCGCCAAACGCCGCGCACCCTCCAGTTCGGCAGCAGCCTTGTCTTGCAGGGCCAATGCTTCGCGCAGCCGCGACTGCGTGGCTCCACCGGCATAAAGGGGAATACTCAACTGCAAACCGACCTGGCTGGCGTTGACGCGCGACTCCAAATCGCTGGGCGACGACAGCGTCGTCGAGTTGTAGTTGACCGAGCGACTCGCCACCAAATCCAGCGTCGGCAAATGTTGCCCCCGGGTCTTATCCACCTCCTGCTGCGCAACTTCCAGCGCAGCCTGCGCCGTGCGCACCCCCAGGTTCTCGGTCACGGCTATCTTGCGCAGCTCACGCAACTCCTGATTCTCCAATGCCGGTAGCGAACGCGCCAACCGCAACGGCGGCAAGTCGACTGCCTGCCCCAACAGACGCTCCAACTCCGCCAGCTTGCTATCCACCTCGCTGGTGGCGGCAACCCGTTGGCTCAAGCTGGAGGCGTGCTTGGCCTTGGCCTCTTGAACGTCGGTGATCGTGCCACTACCCACCGCATAACTGCGCTGGGCACTCACCCACAGCGCCTTCACAGCCCCCAGTTGCGCGTCCAGTACCCGCACGCTTTCGCGCGCCAACGCCAGATCAAAGTACACCTGCGCCGTGCGCAACACCAGGTCGTATTCGGCCTGCAGCAATTGCACTTGGGCTTGGCGCACCTGCGCGTCTGCTTGCCGATACGTCGCCCAACTGCTGGCGCGAAACAGCGGTTGGGTCAACTGCAACTGCCAATTCCAGCTCACCGGCTCACGCTGCACTGTCACGCCATCGGTAAACACCGCATCACCTGCCTGGCGACTCCGGGCTGCGTTCAGGTGAATGGTCGGCAACAAACCCGCACGTGCCTGGGGTAATTTTTCCAGGCCGGCGTCCCAAGCACGCCGGGCCGCACGGTACTGCATATCCTGTTCCTGGGCCAGGGCAAAAACCTCGCTCAACGACATGGCCGAACCGGTTGCCGCCAGCCAGCAGCACAAGGCCACCGTCACCCCACGCAAACCAACTCTCGTGCAATCAACGTTCACGCATAGCCTCCTGCTTGTAACGCAACATCGGGGCCAGCACGTACTCAATCATGCGCCGCTCATCGGTGCGGATATCGGCCGTCACATTCATGCCCGCCGTGATCGAGCCATGCTGACCGTTGACGGCCTGCGGCGTCTTGAGCGTGGCCAACCGAATACGCACGGGATACACCAAGCCCAATTTGGGGTCGGCCACCGCGTCGGTCCCCACCCATTGCACCTCGCCTTCGATATACCCATAGCGCGTGAAATCGAAAGTCTCGACTTTGTTGATGACCCGCTGCCCCACCCGCACTTGCCCCACATCGCGGTTCAAGACCTGGGCTTCCAGCTCCAGCGGGCTATCGTTAGGCACCACGGTCAGCAACGGCTGTGCCGCCGTCACCACGCCCCCCACCGTGCTCACAGCCAGCTGCTGCACGATCCCGTCAATAGGCGCGCGCAAGGTCTGCAGCGCCAATCGCTGATGGGTCTTGACCAGTTCCTGCTCCAGCGCATCGCGCTTTTTGATGGCTTCCACCAGCTCGGTGCTCATGCGCGCGCGAAACTCGGCCACCGCCTGCGCACGCTGTTCCAACGCCGCACGGTGACTGGCTTGCGATTCCTGCAAACGGTCTCCCTGCACGGTCAGCTCTTTTTGCGCGGTCAACAACTCCAGCTGCGTCTCCATCACGCTGGTGCGCGCCACATGCCCGGTTTGAGCCAAGTCTTCGCGCATCCGATTTTTTTGTTCGATCAGCGGCACACTTTGTCGCAACTGCTTGATCGTGTTGGCTATGGCTTGCGTGTCAGAAGCGCGCTTGCCCACGTCCGCATCCAATGCAGCCAACCGCGCCCGTTGCTCGGCCAGGCGGCTTTGTTGCATGGCCGCTTGGTTCGCCGCAATCTCTGCGGGCATTCCATCGGGTACTGCGAACGCCGCACGCCCTTCCAGCAAGCTGGTGACGCGCAGCACATCGGCTTGGGCTGACCACAAGTCGCGCTGCAAGCGCTGGCGGTCAGCGTCCGTGTTGGTCGGATCCAACTCCAACAGCACCTCACCTGCTTTCACGGTCTGCCCATCGCGCACCGCAATGCTACGCACCACTCCGCTCTCCAGCGGCTGCACCACCTTGCTCTTGCCCGGGGGCACGACTTTGCCCTGCGCACTCACCACCACATCCATCTTGGCGACGCTGGCAAACCCAACGCCCATGGCCACCATGGCGCAGATACCCAAAGACACCATGCGGGCTGCCCACTGCGGTGGCTGCGACTGCAGCGCCAACGCCGCCGAACCAAAGGGGTTCATCGTCAATTCTGATGACTGCTTCATACCGTGGCTCCCATGCTCTCCAAGCCCTGGGCGTGGTCCAGCGCCTGGTGCGCCTTGTACAAGCTGGCATAACGCCCGCCCTGCGCCATCAGACTTGCATGGCGACCGGTTTCCACCACATGCCCGTTCTCCAGCACCAGAATGCGATCAGCCAGCCGCAAGGTCGACAGCCGGTGGGCCACCATGAACACCGTACGCCCCTTGGCAATCTCAGCCAGGTTGTCATGAATGGCGCGTTCGCTTTCATAGTCCAAGGCGGCAGTCGCCTCGTCCAGCAGCAACAAACGCGGCTGCGTAACCAGTGCACGCGCGATGGCGACGCGCGCACGCTGTCCGCCGCTGAGCATACCGCCCCGCTCCCCAATGACCGTGTCATACCCCTGTGGCAAACGCGCAATGAATTCATGCGCACCCGCGAGCTTGGCGGCATCCATCACCTGCTCCATGGTCAAACCCGGGTTGGCCAGGGCGATGTTTTCGCGCACCGTGCGGTTAAAGAGCAAGGTATCCTGCCCCACCACCCCCATCTGGCGGCGCAGCCAAGCCGTGTCCATCAAGTTAATGTCCATGCCATCCAGCAAAATGCGCCCTGCCGTTGGGCAGTACAGCCGCTGGATCAAGCGTGTCAACGTCGTTTTACCCGCGCCCGATACCCCCACCAGGCCAATCACCTCACCGGGTTGCACCTCAAACGAAATATCCTTGAGCACTTCCGGCAAATTGGGGCCGTAGCTGAAACTCACATGCTCAAACGTCACCGCACCCTGCAGCGGGGGCGGCAGCGAGCGCCCGGGCTCAAACGAAGGTTCGGGCACGGCATCCATGATGTCGGCCAAGCGTCGCAGGCTCACCTTCATTTGCGTGAAGTCCTGGTACATCGACGACAACTTCAAGATCGGCGCGTTTACCCGCGCACTGAGCATATTGAAGGCAATCAGGGCCCCCACCGTTAAGTCCCCGTCAATCACCAACCGCGCCCCCAGCCACAACAACAACACCGCCAGCAGCTTGCTGGACAGACCAATGAACTGATTGGTGGCATTGCCCAGATGACCGCCTTCAAACGCCGCATACGCATGTGCCGCCATGCGCCGGTCCCACTCCCGCTGCCACTGTGGCTCCACGGCGTGGCTCTTGAGCGTTTCCATGGAGGTCACTGTCTCCACTAGGTAATTCTGGTTCTCTGCGCCCAGTGCAAACTTATCTTCGAGCTTCTTGCGCAACAGGGGCGAAACCAGGGCCGATGCCCCAAAGAAGATCGGCAACGCCAGCAATACCACCAGCGTCAAAGCCACGCTGTAGTACAGCATCACCGCCAGATACACCACGGCAAACAGCAAATCCAGCCACCCGGTCAATGCCTGCCCGGTCAGGAAATTGCGGGCGTTTTCCAGCTCGCGTACCCGTGCCACGGTGTCCCCGCTTTTGCGGCTGGAAAAATACGACAACGGCAGATGCAGCAAATGCTGAAACAGCTTGGCCCCCAATTCCACATCTACCCGGTTCGTGGTGTGGCTGAGCAGGTAGTGGCGCATGGCTCCCAACACCACTTCAAAAATACTCACCGCCGCCAGCGCCAACACCATCACATCCAACGTAGACAGCGTGCGGTGCGTCAACACCTTGTCGATCACCACCTGAAACACCAACGGCGTTATCAAGGCCAACACCTGCACAAAGAGCGACGCCAGCAACACCTCGCCCAACAAACCACGGTACTTGCGCAGGGCCTGCCAGAACCACCCCACACCAAATGCCTGGCGGGGCGTCGCCGCACCATCGGCACGCGCCAGCGGCACCTGGTGCGTGGCCACAATCCACTGCCCGGCATACATGGCGTCAAAGTCCACCGTACGCATCTTGCACGGCTGCTCGGCACCGGCTTCCTGCAGCAACACAAAGCCATCCGAACCCGCATCGTCCTTGATGGCCCCCACCAAGACCCAGCCGCCGCTGCGGGTTGGCACCAAGGCTGGCAGCGGCGCGCGCGCCAACTCGGCACGCTTGCCCTTGGCCACGCGCGCATCAAAGCCCAGCTTCTGCAAGGCCAACACCAATTCACCGGGCCCCAAGCGCTGCGGCTGCCCCGCCGCATCATGCTGTGCAAACTGGTGCTGCAACTGCTGGGGCTCCAACTGCACATGGTGCAGTTGGGCATAAATCTGCAAAAGTTGTAATTCCGGACTCACGTTCTAACCCTGACTCATTGAAAAACTGAAAAAAACGCCCACTGCTTGCTTACGCAAACGTGGGCTCGTGGCGGGTGGCGTCGCTGTGCAGGTAATGCGCCGCATCATGGTGTTGCAAACCCCATGACTGCGCGCCCAGCGGCACAAACGCAAGCGCCTCTGCATCCGGGGCGCTGGCCGCACCGCAAAACTGGCTGAACAACAACGCCTGGCGACGAACCTCCGCCGCCTGCTGCGTGGTGTCAAACGCAAACATGGCGTCGTGCACTTCGCCGGTGCTACCGTCCACCCGGGTGAACTGGGCCTGCCCCATCACGGCCACACCGCTCAGGTGATCAGACCCGCGCGACGACGCCACCTGCTGGGGGCCATCGTCTGGTTGCTGCGTCACCAGGCCGATGGAAGCAATACCCAGTTGCGCCAACGTTTGGTACTCGCCCGCTTGGGTCTGGCCGTCTGCGTTGCGGTCCTCCCAGGCACCAAACTCGGCCCACCGTGCGTCGCCCGCATCCAACGCGCCATTGCCATTGGTATCAAAAGCGCGCAGCCCCTCCAGATCGGTCTTGGCACCCGCTTGGTACTGGGTAAACGTGAACTCATTCACGTCGCTGATCTGGTTGTCCCCATTCAAATCCAGGCCCAGCACAGCGCTCCCCACACCGGCCCAGGCGATCGAATCGCCCACCCCATCGCTATTCAAGTCAAACCGCACCTTGGAAAGCGCCATGTCCACATACTGCGGCGCACCACCGTGCAAGGCCAGCACCACCGGGGGGGCAAAGCCGGTGAAGTCCATCACGCTGGTGTACCCCGAACCTGCGATGTAGTTGAAATGCCAGGTGTTCTGCAGGCCACGGTCGTCCGTCACGCGCCAAGTCGTCTCGAACGCATCGAGCGCGTTCACACGCTTCACATCAAAACTCCAACTGGTATTGGTAGTGGTGAAATAATTCCACTGCGGGGTGGCAATGGCAGGCCCGGGGTCGCCGAACACGTGGTACTGACCGCTGACAAACGTGACCGTGGCAGCGCCCGTATCGCCATCGTCGCCAATCGTCCATTGCGCCTCGCCAATGTCAAATGCCGCTGCAGGCGTGGTACCTGTGGGGTAAAAGTTGGTATACGTGACGGTGATTTTTGGATACTCATTGGGCGGTGGCGCCACCGTGACGAAGGCGGTCGCCCAGGCGGCACCACCGTTTTTGTCGCTGACCTGGTACTCAAACGTCGCCGTGCCGTTGAAGTCCAACGTCGGCACAAACTTGACCTGACCGGCCTCCATCGTGGCCGTGCCGTTGGTGGCGTTGCGCACACCGCCCACGGTCAGGTCGGAGCCGGCGTTGTCCACATCGGTGTCATTGCCCGTCAACTCTGCAAAAGTCATGGTGCTGATCGACCCTGCCTTGGTCGTGTTGGTGTACATGCTGAACTTGTCATCCACCCCCACCGGGTTGTCGTTGACGGCGGCCACCGTGAAATCCACCGTCACCGTCGGCGACGTGTCCCCACTGCCATCGCGCACCTGGTAGTCAAACCGATCGGTCCCGTAATAGTTGGCCGTTGGTGTGTACACCACGTTGCCGCTGCCATCGACCGTCACCGTGCCGTGTTGGGGTGCGGCACCGGTCAACACAATCTGCAAGCCCCCGTTGCCGTCGTCCACGTCCCCGTCATTGGCCACCAGCGTACTGCGGTCGATGTGGAACACCGCATCCTCGCTGGCCCCGTACACCGTCTCACCCTGGGCATACGGCGCATCATTCACCGCAGCCAGGTTGACCGTGACCGTAGCCGGGTTGGATTCCTGGCCGTCCGGGTCTTTCACCCAATACGTAAACCCGGCCGCACCGGTATGGTTGGCATTGGGCGCAAACACCACGTCACCACTGCCGTTGATGCTGACCGTTCCCCCGCTGGCATTGGCCACACGCGAGACCTTGAGCGAGCTGAGCGGGTTGTCGGCATCGGTCTCGTTTTGCAGCAAGCTCGCTGCGGTGATGGTCAGGGTCTGGTCTTCCTGGCCATTAATGGTTTCGCCACTGGCCACCGGCGCATCGGCCACCGCGCCCACCTGCACAAAAGCCGTCGTGGTCGCACTGCCACCCTTGCCGTCGCTCACCGTGTAGTCAAAGCTGGCGTTGCCGTTGTAGTTGGCATCGGGCACAAACTGGATTTGCCCATTGCCCAGAATGCTCACCGTACCATGGGTGGCATTGGCCACGGTGCTGATGGACAGGGTCTGGGCGTCGGTGGTGGTGTCGGCATCGGTGTCGTTGGCCAGTAGCGCAGCCTGCGTAACCAAAAGCGTGGTGTCTTCGCTGGCTGCAATGGTTTCACCCACCGCCACTGGCACATCGTTCACCGCCCCCACCTGCAGCGTCACATGCGCCTTGGACTGGCCGCCTTGGCCATCGTCCACCAGGTAATCAAACCCCGCCTTGCCGTGGAAGTTGGCGTCCGGCGTGAACTGCACCGAACCGTTGGGCAGCAGGTTGACCGTGCCGTGCGTGGCCGCACCCACCGCGCCGATGCGCAGCGTTTGGTTGTCCGTGGCCATGTCCACATCGGTATCGTTGCCCAGCAGGCTCGCCGCACTCAAGGTCAGCACCGTGTCTTCGGTGCCATTGGCACTGTCGTCCTGGCCGACTGGGGTGTCGTTCACGGCCGTGATGGTGAAACTAGCCACCCCAGCGGCCTGGCTGCCGTCTTGCGCACTGACCAGGTAGGCAAAACTGGCTGCGCCGTGGTAGTTGGCATCGGGGGTGAACACCACCTCACCGCCTTGGATGCTGACCGTGCCATGCTGCGCATTACCCACCTGCGTAATCGTCTGGGCATTGGCATCGTTGGCCAGCAGAACGCTAAAGGGCACGCGCAGCGCCCGGTCTTCTTGCGGGTCGCTCAACTGGTCGTCACCGGTCTTGGCGCTGGTGTCCACCGTCGGCCCGGCGGGCGTAGTGGGCACGACCACAGGGCTCGGAGGCGCAACCGGTGGCGCAAGCGCAGTCGGGTTGCTGGGCGCGGTGGTGCCGGTCGGTGGGGTGGTCGTACCGGGTGTGGTGCTAGGGGTCGTGCTAGTGGGCAGCGGCTCAGTACTGGGGGGCGGTGCCACCACCGTCGTGCCCGGCCGGCGCGGGGCAATATAGGGTCGGCTCAGGGTGGACTCCCCCGGTGCGGGCGGGTGCCATGCGCCAGCGCTGCCCGTGGTCGCGTTGTTCCAAGGCGTCCAGGCCGTCTCGTCAAACGGGGCTGGGCTGCGATGCAACGGAGGGTGGATGCGCGGCCCCGGTAGATCGGGCACGGCACTGCTGCCTACGCCCAGGCGCACTTGGCGCACCACCGCAAAGTTGTCCAGGTTGATGGTGCTGGTGGCATCGCGGGTACTGGCAGCGTCGGGGTTGGCGTACCCGCTGGGGGTGGGGTGGTAGTAGGCGCGCGCGGTGTCGGGTGCAACTGCGCTGGGGGCGCTCTGCCAGTTAAAACCCGTGTCGCCAGGCTCGGCCTTGGCAAAAGCGGTTTGCGGTACGGCCCCCAGGCCCACGGCCGCCAGTGCGCCCAGGCCGGTTGCGCCAAACAGGCTGTCTGGGGGCAGGCGCAGGTGTTCTTTGCCGTCGGCCGTCATCCAGCCTTCACGCACACCGGCGGGCACGAAGGTGATGCGTTCGGTGCTGGGGGTGTTGGTACTGCTCAGGCTGTGAATGCGCGCATCGCCCACTTGCACGGTAATGACCTTGGGGCGCTCTTGGGGCGCATCGCTGAGCATGCGCGCATCGCCCACGCCGATGGTGCTGGCGGTGGTGACGTTGGCCTTGGCGCGCACCTCGCCCGTGCTGGTGGCACCGGTTGCCGTGGTTTGGGTGGGTGCCCCTGCCACGTTGCCCCCGCCGTGGCGGTGCTGGGCGGCTTCGGCAGTGCCTTCCCAATCGCCGGTGCTTTTGGCGTTGAGTTCGTAGCGGATGCTGCGGTCTTTGCCGTCGTAGTGTTCGTAGACGAGCAGCTCACCGGTCTTGAGGTCTTGCAGTTGGCCGTCTTCGCCCACGCCGTACACGGTGCCGAGCTGGACGCCTTCGGTGTCGGCAGCCAGTGTGGTGGCGGTGAGGGTTTGGGTTTGGCCACCTTCGTAGGTGAGGCTGCCTGCCTGCAGGTCGATGCTGGTGAGCTGCAGGGTTTGCAGGGTGGTGTTTTCTGCGGCTTGCATGATGCCGTCATGGTTGACGTCCACCCAGAGTTTGATGGCGGCAAAGGCCGGGTCGCTGGCGTCCAACTTGCCGTCGCCATTGGCATCCAACCAGGCCAGGCTGTTGCGCTCGGCTGCGTTGCCCCCCAGGTGCAGGATGTCGGCGGTCTCGATCTGGCCGTTGGCATTGGCGTCGAGCACCAGCATGCCTTGGGCGTTGCCCTGGGCGTCCAGGGTGCTGACCCATTGGGTGGATTCCAGGAAGCCGTCGCCGTCTACGTCGCGGTAGACCTCGGAGGTGGCTTGGGCTGCTGTGTCGGGGCCTGCCGGATTGGGTTTGAGCTGGGCCAGGGCGCTGATGTGGGCCTGGGCCTCGGGGGTGTCCAGGCGCAGCACCAGGGCGCTGACGGTTTGGGTTTTATGGTCGGCGCTCTCCAGCGCTTGGCCCTGGATGCCCACCGCGCTGGCGTCAAAGCGGGGGGTGGTGCTGGGTGGGGGGGCGCTGCTGGCGGGTGCGAAGTCGTCGGCGTTGGGGGTGGCGGGGTTGGCTGCGCTGGTAGCGGTTGGGGTGCTGGCATCACCCTCCCAGCTGGTGGGGCCTTGGGCAGTGGTGGCGGCTTCGGCGTTGTCTTGGGCTTGTGCCTTTTGTTCGGCGCTGTGCGCTTGTTGGTGCGCCAGCAGGGTTTGCACCTGCCATTGGGGCACGATGGCGTCGTTTTGGGTGGCCAGTTCGATCAGGCGCTGGCCGATGTTTTCGGGGTGGACGGTTTCTTTGCTGGTGCTGCCGTCGGCTTGGGTGATGGCGATCCAGCTGGTGCCGGCCGTAAAGCCGACTTGGGGCAGTCGGCTGGGGTCGATGGCGAGCTGGGTGCTGGCGTCACCGGGTGCTTGGCCGTTGTTGGCATCAATGACGCTTTGCAGGATACCGAGCAGGCTGCCTGCGGTGCTGTGGGCACTGTCGGCACCGCCGCTGACGTTGTGTTCGGTCTGGATGGTGATGCTGCCGTCTTCACCCAGTTGGTAGGAGACCAGGCCATCGGGCGGCGGGGGTGGGGCGTGGTTGCCCATGAGGCCCCCAAAGACGCTCAGGCACAGGCTGATGACGGTGCCATAGGGCGGGAAGCATGCCGCCACGCTGGAGGCAATGCTCAGGGGGTTGCCGCTTTGCAGGGCCCCGGCGATGTTGAGGGCGTTGAGGACGGGGATGGGGATCGCGTTGACGCTGCCCGAGCCGACGATGGAGTTGTAGAAGCTGCCCCCGCTGCTGGCGATGCTGATGGGGTTACCGCTTTGCAGCGCCTGCACCAGGCCCAGCCCAGAGCCCAGGGTATTGAGGCTGCCCAGGCCGAGGTTGTTGGTGGCGCCGCTGGCGATGGCTTCGCTGCTGAGTCCGTAGGTGTTGAGGGTGTTGTACAGGCCCACTGCCGTGCCGAGTTTGCCCAGGTCGGTTTGTTGGCTCCAGTTCTTCAGACCGATGAGGGTGCTGGCCAGGCCGAGGTCTTGGGTGAGGGGGTGCAGGTCGGCAGCGGGGGCTGCGTAGTTGGTGAAGTGGTGGTCGCTGGGGTCGTAGGTCGCGCTGGGCTCGGTGATGGGTGGGGGTTGGGGGGTGGTGTCGTTGTCGGCGGATGCGCCGCTGGTGTCGGGGTAGCGCGAGAAGCGGGCGTCGGAGGGGTCGGGGTCTGTGAGGATGGGGGTGGCCGGTGTGCCGGTGGCAATCAGCGTTTGGGTGTTGTCCAGCGTGTTGATGCTGTAGGTTTGGTCGGCGGTGATTTGTTCGTTGGCATCCCAGGTGACGGTGCGCACGGTGCGCCCGAACTCATCGGCGCTGCTGGTGGTCTGGGTGGTGCTGCCGTCGGCATTGTGGGTGAGGGTGACGGTTTCGCCGGTCTTGGTGTTGTTGGATTGGGTGCTGCCAGCCGCAGTGGTGGTGACCAGGTTGTCGCCCACGCGCTGCGGGATTTGCAGGCTGGCGCCTGCGGGAACGTTGGTGCAGTCTGGGTTGATGCCGAGTTCGGGGTTGGCGCTGCGCAGGTCGTCGGCGGTGATGGGGTTGCCTGCCTTGTTTTGCAGAAGGACGATGTCCGAGAGGGTGCCGCCGGGCTTGAGGGTGACGTGGGTGGCATCGACAGTGCCAACGAAGGTGCTGCTGCCCGGGCGGGGTTCGGCAGGGGAAACGAGTTCGGGATTAACGGTGCCACGGCCCGCGCCTGCGACGTTGGGGAAGTTGTAGTCGAGTTTGCCAGGCGTACCGATTGAAGAAACTGTTGAAACACCCAAAATCGACTCTGCACCGGTCCCCGCTGGGTCGCCTACGATGGCATCGCTGCCGCCTTGTTCCCGCAACCATGCATCGGCCTTATGCATCAGTTCCTGCAGTTTTTCCGGGGTGCCGTGTCCGTAATAGGCGCCCACACCCGCACCCGCCAACGTGACCAGTCCGTGCAAAGCGGGGCCAATATAGGGCACGAACTCAAGCTGCCACGTGCTCGCCGCTGTGACTTCTGCCCCAATGACTGCCCCGTTGATGGCACCCATGATCTTGGCCGTGGCGGTGGTGGTGATTTCCGCTGCCTTGGCGAAGTCACCCTCATTGGCGGCGCGTGTAGCGCGGTTCAAAGCATCATTGGCCTCCAGCGCAATACCCATGTAGCCTGCTGCGTTTGCTACCTTGGTCAGTGCCACCACCGCCTGCGTCGCACCTGCTCCCGTAGCAGTAGCGAAGTCTTGCGTTGCCAAGGTACGGGCCGCGTTCTCCATGCTTTTAAAGCCTTCAGCGATACCCTCGGGATCGGCGAACGCGGAGAACCCTTGTTGGTACTTCGCAACCACACCGAAATCCCTGACGCCCCCTGCCGCCGTCGGCAGGGCTTCGACCTTGATGTCCGAGACGTACTTGGACAGCGGCGTGGTGTCCAAAACCAATTTATCGCCAACATAGCCGTACTGGAAATCCTTGGTAACCATCAACGACGATGCCGCCGCCGCTTTATTGACTTCTAACAACGCGTGCTCTACGGCCTGCCCCGCAGTGGCCGGATTGGCTTGGTACTTGGCCAAGCTGGTTTCATAGATATTGACAAATATCTCTTTGGGAACGCCGTTGTGGGGCTCGGGGTTTTTGAGCATGTTGCTCAATTCAACCTGGGTAAAAGTCCGCTCAGGATTGGCCTCAACGCTCAGCGCGATACTGGGGCCAACCGTAGCACCACTGAACCGTTCTGAGCCCAGTGCCCATTGCCCCTGCTTTGCGTCAAACAGAAATTTGTTGGCTGGATCAGAGCGATTCTCCAAATTGTCAACGGTTGTATCGAACGCTTTCGCTAGTTCTTTCTGAAATTCAGACCTTGTCAGGAGATCCGCTAACTCGGTCTTGTCAATTACCCGAACGTCAGGATTAGCCTTGAGGGCCCCTATCACTTGTGAGGTATGTACGGCACCCATTTCACCGCCGTAATAGACGGTCAACTTACCGCCTGTTTCGACGGAGGTACGTTGAATGAGCTCAGTCAACGCTGCAGGGTTCTGATGGTAGGTACTGGGATTGTTCCGCAGTTCGGTCAACACTTCGTCAGCACTCAGGGCTTTGGCAGCACTGCTCATGGTTGATGCGGAAGCCCCACTACTTACGCTGGACCCCGAGCCCGCTCCACCGCTCACGACGCCAGGCTTTGCAGTGCCTAATGGTGCACTGAGGTACCTGCCCGCTTCTTGTTGTGCATCGGCCTGACCATTCACGGCCACACCAGCGCCTGCATTGGCGGCGTCTTGGATTGCTGTTTTGGTTTGCGTTTTTTGCTCACCGGTCAAGTGATCCGATTTTGCTGTGCCCATATTGACTCTCGCTTGGCGTTATTGGGGGGGGGGTGATTGGGGCCGTCGCACTCAGAACTCAAAATTGAATTTGTATTCTTTGTAATCGCCCCAGGTGGCCATACCTTTGCGGTCAACCAACGCCTGCTTGAAATCCGCAATGATTTCCGCACGCCTTGGCATCAACTCCTGCGGCAACCAAAAGCTTCCTTGCGGGGGATGGGTAATGCGAAGCCTCACTGTCCTTTCGGCATAGTCCCGCGCCCGGCTGGTGAAACTCACCGTCTCCAGCGTAATGTTCACCCGATGACCGTGCCAATTGAAGATGAACTCCGAAGTGACCGGTTCATCGCGCCCATCGGTCTTCATATGCCGGAGGTACGAGTTTTGTTCGCGATCAATTGTCCAGTGAGTCTCTCCTATCGTGGGGCTTTTAAAAAACTCCAAGTCCTGCTCGCGCAAGCCATACCGAACAATGTCTTCCTCAGATGCAATTTCATTCACAAAAGGCATAGGGTTGTCCTAATCAATAATTGGCCTTGAAACTACAGGCAACCCGCCGAGATGGCGGCGCAACCCGTGGCGTGGCTGGGTTGAGATTGTGCTCGTGCCATGTCGTGCGCAGCATGCCCGTCCAGTCCAATGGGTGTTGTGTATTGGTCTTGGCTACGGTCTTTCTGTATTTGTACGTTCCCGCTGCCAGTCTGACTGGACGTTGCCAAAGCGTTCTTGCGCATTTTGAGTGCGTTTTAGGGCTGTAGCCCCCATGGAATATGCGTGAGCAGCTATGGAATTTATAGTGAGTTGGGACCGTGCCATGCTGCGCATTGCCCACCTGCGTAATCGTCTGGGCGTTGGCATCGTTGGCCAGCAGCACGCTAAAGGGCACGCGCAGCGCCCGGTCTTCTTGCGGGTCGCTCAACTGGTCGTCACCCGTCTTGGCGCTGGTGTCCACCGTCGGCCCGGCGGGTGTAGTGGGCACGACCAGAGGGCTCGGCGGCGCAACCGGTGGCGCAAGCGCAGTCGGGTTGCTGGGCGCGGTGGTGCCGGTCGGTGGGGTGGTCGTACCGGGTGTGGTGCTAGGGGTCGTGCTAGTGGGCAGCGGCTCAGTACTGGGGGGCGGTGCCACCACCGTCGTGCCCGGCCGGCGCGGGGCAATATAGGGTCGGCTCAGGGTGGACTCCCCCGGTGCGGGCGGGTGCCATGCGCCAGCGCTGCCCGTGGTCGCGTTGTTCCAAGGCGTCCAGGCCGTCTCGTCAAACGGGGCTGGGCTGCGATGCAACGGAGGGTGGATGCGCGGCCCCGGTAGATCGGGCACGGCACTGCTGCCTACGCCCAGGCGCACTTGGCGCACCACCGCAAAGTTGTCCAGGTTGATGGTGCTGGTGGCATCGCGGGTACTGGCAGCGTCGGGGTTGGCGTACCCGCTGGGGGTGGGGTGGTAGTAGGCGCGCGCGGTGTCGGGTGCAACTGCGCTGGGGGCGCTCTGCCAGTTAAAACCCGTGTCGCCAGGCTCGGCCTTGGCAAAAGCGGTTTGCGGTACGGCCCCCAGGCCCACGGCCGCCAGTGCGCCCAGGCCGGTTGCGCCAAACAGGCTGTCTGGGGGCAGGCGCAGGTGTTCTTTGCCGTCGGCCGTCATCCAGCCTTCACGCACACCGGCGGGCACGAAGGTGATGCGTTCGGTGCTGGGGGTGTTGGTACTGCTCAGGCTGTGAATGCGCGCATCGCCCACTTGCACGGTAATGACCTTGGGGCGCTCTTGGGGCGCATCGCTGAGCATGCGCGCATCGCCCACGCCGATGGTGCTGGCGGTGGTGACGTTGGCCTTGGCGCGCACCTCGCCCGTGCTGGTGGCACCGGTTGCCGTGGTTTGGGTGGGTGCCCCTGCCACGTTGCCCCCGCCGTGGCGGTGCTGGGCGGCTTCGGCAGTGCCTTCCCAATCGCCGGTGCTTTTGGCGTTGAGTTCGTAGCGGATGCTGCGGTCTTTGCCGTCGTAGTGTTCGTAGACGAGCAGCTCACCGGTCTTGAGGTCTTGCAGTTGGCCGTCTTCGCCCACGCCGTACACGGTGCCGAGCTGGACGCCTTCGGTGTCGGCAGCCAGTGTGGTGGCGGTGAGGGTTTGGGTTTGGCCACCTTCGTAGGTGAGGCTGCCTGCCTGCAGGTCGATGCTGGTGAGCTGCAGGGTTTGCAGGGTGGTGTTTTCTGCGGCTTGCATGATGCCGTCATGGTTGACGTCCACCCAGAGTTTGATGGCGGCAAAGGCCGGGTCGCTGGCGTCCAACTTGCCGTCGCCATTGGCATCCAACCAGGCCAGGCTGTTGCGCTCGGCTGCGTTGCCCCCCAGGTGCAGGATGTCGGCGGTCTCGATCTGGCCGTTGGCATTGGCGTCGAGCACCAGCATGCCTTGGGCGTTGCCCTGGGCGTCCAGGGTGCTGACCCATTGGGTGGATTCCAGGAAGCCGTCGCCGTCTACGTCGCGGTAGACCTCGGAGGTGGCTTGGGCTGCTGTGTCGGGGCCTGCCGGATTGGGTTTGAGCTGGGCCAGGGCGCTGATGTGGGCCTGGGCCTCGGGGGTGTCCAGGCGCAGCACCAGGGCGCTGACGGTTTGGGTTTTATGGTCGGCGCTCTCCAGCGCTTGGCCCTGGATGCCCACCGCGCTGGCGTCAAAGCGGGGGGTGGTGCTGGGTGGGGGGGCGCTGCTGGCGGGTGCGAAGTCGTCGGCGTTGGGGGTGGCGGGGTTGGCTGCGCTGGTAGCGGTTGGGGTGCTGGCATCACCCTCCCAGCTGGTGGGGCCTTGGGCAGTGGTGGCGGCTTCGGCGTTGTCTTGGGCTTGTGCCTTTTGTTCGGCGCTGTGCGCTTGTTGGTGCGCCAGCAGGGTTTGCACCTGCCATTGGGGCACGATGGCGTCGTTTTGGGTGGCCAGTTCGATCAGGCGCTGGCCGATGTTTTCGGGGTGGACGGTTTCTTTGCTGGTGCTGCCGTCGGCTTGGGTGATGGCGATCCAGCTGGTGCCGGCCGTAAAGCCGACTTGGGGCAGTCGGCTGGGGTCGATGGCGAGCTGGGTGCTGGCGTCACCGGGTGCTTGGCCGTTGTTGGCATCAATGACGCTTTGCAGGATACCGAGCAGGCTGCCTGCGGTGCTGTGGGCACTGTCGGCACCGCCGCTGACGTTGTGTTCGGTCTGGATGGTGATGCTGCCGTCTTCACCCAGTTGGTAGGAGACCAGGCCATCGGGCGGCGGGGGTGGGGCGTGGTTGCCCATGAGGCCCCCAAAGACGCTCAGGCACAGGCTGATGACGGTGCCATAGGGCGGGAAGCATGCCGCCACGCTGGAGGCAATGCTCAGGGGGTTGCCGCTTTGCAGGGCCCCGGCGATGTTGAGGGCGTTGAGGACGGGGATGGGGATCGCGTTGACGCTGCCCGAGCCGACGATGGAGTTGTAGAAGCTGCCCCCGCTGCTGGCGATGCTGATGGGGTTACCGCTTTGCAGCGCCTGCACCAGGCCCAGCCCAGAGCCCAGGGTATTGAGGCTGCCCAGGCCGAGGTTGTTGGTGGCGCCGCTGGCGATGGCTTCGCTGCTGAGTCCGTAGGTGTTGAGGGTGTTGTACAGGCCCACGGCCGTGCCGAGTTTGCCCAGGTCGGTTTGTTGGCTCCAGTTCTTCAGACCGATGAGGGTGCTGGCCAGGCCGAGGTCTTGGGTGAGGGGGTGCAGGTCGGGGGGGGTGTAGGCAGGCGTGGTGGATGTTGTTTCGGTCGCAAACGGGTCAATGCCGGTGCCCGCATCACTGACGACTGCGGTGTCGATGAAGTCGCTGGCGTCGGCAACAAGGACGCCAGCGCCGGTGGGCGTGGTGGGCGGTTTTTCTAAAAGGTCTTTGAGTGTGTCAAAGAAGGCCGTTGCGGTGGGGTCGGTTTGTGGTTTGGGGTCTTTGTCGTCGGCCGTTTTAGGGGCGTTGACGTCTTCGATGCGCACGATGTGTGCGTCTGACGAAATGGCTCCATCTGCCGCGCGCTCGGAAGCGGTCCGGCCATTGGGGTCTTGCCAGGAAGCAGGGTCGGTGTCCTTCTCCGGGCGGGTGTAGGTGACGCCGCCACTGACGTAGGTGTCGCCCACCACGTCCCCACCGCGGATGCTGAGTTGGTAGACGACGGTGCCGTCTTTGTCAGTCTCGGTTTCGGTGATGGTTGGCGACCCACCGGCAGGGTCGAACACGCGTTCGATCACCATCGTTCCGGTGTCGGTTTTGCGGACGATGGTTTGGGCAAGCTGGGTTTCGCGGTCAGCAGACTGTGTGGTGGAGATGACGTCGCCTTGCTTCAAGAAGCCATCACTGCTGTCGCCCTTGACGGTGCCCGTCAGGGTGGTGGTGCCGTCTTCGTTGCGGGTGGGTTTGGAGTTGGCTATGTAGGGGGTGCGCTCGTCGTTGCTCGTGGTGCTGTCGGGCTTTGTGGGTTTGGTGGTGGTAGAAGTGGGCTTAGCCGTTGACGCGCCCACGTCAGGCACAAAGACGCGCTCACCCGGCACGGTGACGTTGCCCATCGCGTCGTACTGGGTGGTGTCTTCCCAATGGCCGCCGGTGGGTTTTGCACCACTGCCAGTAGTCGTGGACCCAGCGCCCAAATGCTCATTCACAGAACTGAACTTGCCTGCAAACGCGCTCGCCTCGGCTTGACCGCGCTTGCTCGCCCCAAACGCTGCGATGGCCGCTTCTTCATCGCCACTTGCCCAAGCCTTGACGAACTCGGGGTGTGCTTTCAGCCACTGGGGGTTTTGATAGGTCGCGGCTGCAACTGCCGCAAACTGCCCCTCGCTCAGGTTGGCATAGGACTCTGGCCCCCCCAACCCTGATAGCAGTTTCGGAGTCGTTTCAGCAACGATAACGGCTGCTGTAATTCGGTCTGCTTCTAGAGGGTTGAAGGAGAACTCGGAAGCGCCAGGGTCTTTCCCGTCGCTAAACAGTGCTTTCGCCTTTGAAACATTGCCTGCTTTCAGTTCCGCAGCGGCTTGGTTCAGTGTGCTGATAGGTAACTCGTCGTACTTGCTCTCAGGAAGACCGGCCATCTTCAGCAAGCCTTTGATTTCCTCCTCGCTTCGCACAGTCCAACCGTTGCGGCCATTGACCACTAACGCAAAACCATTCCCGACTGTCGGCACGCCGCCGCTATCGGTGTAGATGCCGGGGCGATAGCCTTCCATCGAGCCTTCGGTTTTGAGGAGGTTCACCGCTGCTGCCACGCGCGGTGCACTGATGCCGGTACCGGGGCCATCCGTGAGGTCTAGCTCTGGGACGTACGTGCTTGCTTTGGGGCGCAGGATGAGGGATGGTTGTTGCCAATAGGGCGCATTGCTCCCGATCTCTATCCCGTCCGTCACTCCAGTATTTTCGCTTTGCGCCCCTAAAGCTGCGCCAGTCTTCGTGGTCCCATTCCACTCCGTCAACACCATCACATGGTTGACGTTCTTTGATCCCTGGGGGTAATAGATGGTGTCCCCAGGCTTTGCGTCCTTCGCATCAACAACTTCATAGTACTTGGAGGCTTCGGCGGAAAGGGTGCCGTTCTTGACCAACGCACCCGTACTCAGATGGGGGACGTTGTAACCGGCATGTAGGTTCGACTGATACACCAGATAGGTACAGTCGGCCTTGTTACCCAAGAACGCGTTCGGATTGTTTGCGCCACCATGGTTTTGCCCATAGACCCACCTCTTATTGGAAAAGAATGTGTTGCGCGCGGATTGAACGATGTCACCCATTTTGACTATTGCCTCTCCATTACTGCTCGTCTGTTACCTGTGCGATGTGGTGGCGCGATAGTCCTTTGGAGCCACACTCCATGCGGGTCGGCTCAATTGCTTGAGCGTTTGCTTGTCTTTCTCCATCTGCTCACAGCGATCTGCGCTGTACTGCGGGCTGGTCTTCGGATGACTGCAGGAGAAAAGGTTGGTTTGGTCAATGCGACGCTGCCAGTCAGATTTGCGGAACTTGATCAAGTTAGAGACGTTGCGCTGCACTACGCGCCACATACCATCCGCCCCACGCGCAAATGGGATCGTGGTAAACACCACCGGCTGTTTTGGCACAACGGCATCGATTTCGGAGGCAATCTTCAACTGCGTTCTAGTAAAAGCATCCCAGTACTGCTGAGAAGACGCCCTAGCCTTTGGCCATAACCTCGTTACCTCTGACGGACCGCTTATAGCTACGTCAAGGAGAATGACTGCGAAGGCAGATTCCCTTGAAGAGCAAGTGTTCGAGATTCGAGCCGCAAGGTACTGCACCCAGTCCGACGGTGCGTCGTTCTGGTCGAATCGAAGCGTATACCCGCTTTCCCAGTAATCAGATATTCCAAGTGGGTTGCCTCCACGCCTGGCAGATGCATCCAGCGCCATGAACCCAAGCGCGGTTCTCTTGATCTGAGCCTGCTCCTTGCGACTGAGTACGTCGGTATGCTTGTCATCTGCCAATTCGCTCCCCGGCGGGCAGAACGTCCCAAGTTGCGCAGGATTGAGGGGCACGCCTTTGGCGCGCGCTGCTGTCGAAAACATCGTGCAAACCGTCAACGCCAGAATCGCGACAACTGCTTGCGCCATGACAAACTGTTCGATCAACGCAGTGGCAGCACTCAACCAAACGGAGCCACTTCGAATGCGATGGATTGAGGGATCAATGCTGGGCTTACTCTCCGACCCCGAACGCTGCCCAAAATCGAACTGCATGGCTCCAACGGAATAGCCACTGGCCGCAATCGGGGTACCGTTCCAGCCACCCTGCGCAGCAACCGTGATTTGGTAGGGTGTACGCCCGCCCTCGGTCCCCATGCCCATCACGGCGTAGGTCACGCCTGCAAATGTGTCTTTGCTTAGTTTGCCCATAGTTTTCTCCACTGTTCAGGCACAAAGGTTTGAATGAATTGGGTCGCTGAATAGGCAGGCGAATCGAGCTTGGTACCACAGGGGGCCAAATTCTTTTCTAAGTCCGCGATTTCCTCTGTGGTTAACCGGCGCCCTGTCGGGCGGCGGTCCAAAAAGACCTTGCGGCAAGTTTCGACTCGCTGGTTGTGCTGATCAAACTCTGCTTTGACCTTCTCACGATATGGCCCCATGAGCGACGAGTCCAGCAGCATTACCTCTGGCCTCAGCATCTCGACCGGCTCGTATCGGCGGCGAGAGTCGACATGAACTAAGTAGTGCTCTGCTTGGACAAAAGCACCTTTGCGCATGTCTCCAGCGGCGGCTCTGGAAGCGAAGTCTCCCCTGAACCAGCGCTTGAAGCTGTCCGCTTGAGGCTCCTCACGGGGGGCTTGGCAGGGATACTCAGGCTCCAAGGTTCGTACAACAACCTGCCGCTCCAGGCGCACATTTTGTACTTGCCAATTGAATTGGATTCCGTGCCCACCCGGCGAGTCGCAGTAGACGTTGAAAGTTTCAATACGCGGCTCGGCTAGCGGCGAGTCGGTAATGCCAACCCGTCCGTCATCGTTGGACAGGTCGGAAGTGTTGATAAATAGTCCAACGAGCCCCCACTCCGTCTTGTCTGGCGAGCGCAGTCCGAGAATGCGAGTGTTGCCTCCAACTTTTTGAGTCAGCAGCGTGGCGTTGAATCGTTTTTGCCCAAAGTAGGTTTCAAAGACCAGCACTTTTCCGCCAAGTGTCAGCACATGCGTGTCTTGCTTGCCCTTGATGTAGGGCGCAAACACCATGTCTGGCTTTCCATCTGGCGCCAACAAGTAAGCAGGAATAGTTTGCCCTTCCCGTGCCTGCACAAAACCCACCATCGAACCTTCCACCACCTGGCGAATATCCGACAGGGCGATCTGCGCAACTCCGGCGCTCTGTCCGCTTGGCGGGTTGGTGTCAGCCTCCAACTGCCGGATGCGTGTTTCATACGCTTGCGTAAAGCACTGCGTGCTTTCACAGCGGTTGCGGGACTGCAACCACGCACGCTGGTCGTCGCGCAGCTTGGCTTTTTGCTCATCAGTGCTCAGTCTTGAAACGGCAGCCTTGTAACGGGCATTGAGCTTGGAATCCAGGGACTCCACTCCAGCTGCGCACAGTCTCTTGTCCTGCGCATTCAGCCTGGCGAGCGCATCAACACCGCAATTGAGCGATGCACTTGCGGCAGATGCCAGCAGGCAACCGACCGTTAGAACCAAGACTTTGTTTCGTGTATTACCCATTGGAACTTGATGCTTTGTCGTACAGGCCAGGCATTCGAGATTGGCTATTGGTTTTGGAGCGCAAAGCGCATTGCGATGATCTGATTGCTCCCGGTTTGAACATCAATCAGCCGCAAGTGCCACAAAGCAGTTGGCTGCTCCGCCCCATTGATTACCGCAACTGTTTTCCCAGATGGCGCTATTGAAACCGAGGGCGTGTAAGCAACCTTGCGCGAAAAACACTCCTCTTTGCGCAATGGCTCCTCAATAAACCTAAAACACATGCCAATGCCGCGGTTGTCAAACACGGCCAGCTTGCCGTCGCGCGAGATGTCGCGCACCATCAGCCACATGTGCCCGTCGGTCGGAAACAGCGGCAAGATCGGATCACGCGGTCCACTTACAGCTACGGTCATGTTTCCCCCATACCGGCCCTCATAGTTTGTCAAGAACCGCCGCCCCGTGCGCTCGTCAGTGACATAGAAGTCCTCGCTGTTCGGTCGCTTGGGATAGTCGGATGCCACCAGCATGAGCCGCTTGCCATCAGGCATATAGCGCGGCGTGGTCTTGGGGTAGGCAGCCTGGTAGTCGGTCTTTTGCACCGTGGTTTGGCTGGCAAGGTCCAGTTCCTTCACATCCCACGCACCTCCACCCATGCCGGGTTTGAGCTGGTTGCTGATGCCCCAGTACAGCACGCGCTGGCCGTCGCGGGTGAGGCTGGGGTAGGTGTAGAGGTTGTGCAGGTCGTGGCTGAGGTTCTTGAGCTTCTTGCCATCGTGGTCCAGCAACACCAGGCGGCTGCAGTATTGGCGGGTGACTTTGCCTTCGATGACGGTGCCCTCGCAACGCGCGTACTCCTGAGCAAAGATGGCGCTGCCGTCCCAGGTGTAGGCCACGTCGTCGTAGTTGGCGTCGGGGTTGATGGCGGGCAGCGTCTCCCAGCGTTCCTCGGCAATGCGGTAACGCATGACGGTGCAGCGCTGGGGGGCGGTGGATTTCCAGGTGTCGGTGCAGGCGGTGACGACCAGCTTGGTTTCATCGGGGGCGTAGCTCACGGTCTTGGGGAACCAGCCGATGTTGATGGGGTATTGCACCGGCTCAGGCACCGGTTGGGCCTGGGCCAACCCGCCCAGACAACACAGGCTCCAGGCCAGGCGCAGGGCGCGGGGTTGGGGGAACGTAGGCATCATGAGTTGTAGGCGGGTGTAGGAAGGTTCTGCGTACCGGTGTCACTACAGCGACCCCGGCAGCTTGACAAAGCCCTAAAGGCTAACGGTTTGGCGGGCAACACGCCATCCGGCAAACCCAGGCATTCGTAACAAACTGTGGCTGGTTTGATCTGGCTCAAAGTTTGCGCGTGAAGTAATTCACACTTTGCGCCGCTTTGTTTCTGCAGCGGTTGGCACACAGTGCGTCGTACCGCCCCACTTGCCCGCTGCGCCCACCCTGCCCCACTGGGGGCCTGGTCTGGCGCTGCCCGAGCGTTCTTGCACGTTTTGAATGCGTTTTAGGGCTGTAGCGCCCGTGGAATATGCGTAAGCAGCTATGGAATTAATAGCGAATTGGCAGACACTCCTGGTCCCCGCCATACCCTATTTGGACTGGGCGACCGCCCCAGCGGTTTGCCGCAGCAAGCCTGCACGCCCCTAGGCCAGCGCCAGCGCGCCCAGCCCCAGCAAGGCGGGCACCGTTTGCACCAGCAGGATGCGCCGGCTGACCGTGACGGCCCCCCAGACGCCGGCTACGGCCACGCAGCACAAGCCATACACGGTAAAAGCCTGCGCGGTGGGCGCATGGGGCAGCACCAAGCCCAGGGCCAGCGCTGCGGCCAGAAAGCCGTTGTAGCAACCCTGGTTGGACATGGCCGGTGCCAGCAGCGCCACGTTTTCCTTGGGCACGCCAAAGACCTTGCGCCCCCGGGTCTGGAACAGCACGGTTTCCAGCAAGAAGATGTAAAGGTGCAGCACCATGACGGCAAAGGCAATGATCTGGGCGGCAAGCTGCATGGCGGATTCCTGGGGTGCTGCGGGGACGGGGCTAGAACAGTTCGATGTCGCCGACCTTGGTCTCGCCCTTGAGCAAGCCGCGGTTGACCAGATCGCTTTCGCTGCAGACCTGGTTGCGCCCGTGCTGTTTGGCGTAGTAGACGGCCTGGTCGGCGCGTTCGCAGGCGGCCGACGGGGTGTCGCCGGGCATGATCTGGGTAAAGCCCACACTGGCGGTCTTGTGGCCCACCTGCGGAAACGGGTGTTGCTCCATGGCGGTGCGAAAGCGCTCCAGGGCGGCGTGGGCAGCGTCGTGGCTGTCGGCCCGCAAGACCACCACGAATTCTTCGCCCCCAAAGCGGTAGACGCGGTCGTAGGCACGAAAGGAGGATTTGAGCAGCCGCGCCACCAGAATCAAGACTTCATCGCCAATGAGGTGGCCGTAGGTGTCGTTGACTTGCTTGAAGTGGTCGATGTCGATCATGGCCAGCCAAAAATGCGACGGGGTGGCCACGGCCCGGTGTTCCACCGCGCCCGGGGGTAGCTCGGGGGTTTCCGTCGGATGCAGCACTTTGTAGAACAGGTCTTCAAACGGCTTGCGGTTGAAGAGGCCGGTGAGTGCATCGCATTCGCTGTAGTCCAGCATGTCGAGCATGTTGCAGTACATGGCGATCAGGCGCTGGGCGGTGGTCAGGTCGCCGGGGCCGAGGGGTTGCGCCGACTGGATTTCGGCCACACCCCAGACGCTGGCGCCATCGGCCAGCACCATGGGCAGGCAGGTGTTCCAGTGGGTGCGCGTGGCGTCGGGCGCTTCGGTGATGGTGGCCACCTGTTCCAGGCATTGCATGCGCTGGGCGTTGGCGTGCACGGGCACCAGAGCTTCGAGCTGGGTGTGCATGGGGTCAGACACAAAGCGCACCGGTTGGCCCGCGCGTGCCTGGGTCAGCGAGAGCCAGTAGCGTTGGTTTTCGTCGAGCACGACGCTGTGGATTTCGACCCAGTCGGCGGGCAGGTCGTCGGCCAGCGCCTGGGTCAGGGTGCCCAGCAGGTCTTCGCGCCGGCGCAATCCGCTCAGGCGCACCAGGTGGTCCGCAAGTTGGTTGTGGGGGGCGTTGGCGGTCATGGCGTGGGCGGCACTTGCAGCGCCGGGGTCTGGGCCGGCAGCACAGCGCCGCAGACTTGCGCGCGCCCCCGGTCCTTGGCGGCATAGAGTTGGGTGTCGGTAAAGCGCACCAGGGCCAGTGCGTCAGCGCTGGAGACCAGGGTGCGCGCTCCCACGCCCAGGCTGACGGTGACCACCGGCCCCGCACTGGAGGCCGCATGCGGGACTTGTAGGGCACGCACCCGGCGCTCCAGTTCACCGGCCAGGGCCATGGCGTCGTCGAAGGCAGTTTCGGGCAGGATGCAGGCGAATTCTTCGCCGCCAAAGCGGGCCACCAGGTCGCCCGGGCGGCGCAGGCAGGATTTGAGGGTGGTGGCGATCTGGCGCAGGCAGTCGTCACCGGCCAGATGGCCGTAGTGGTCGTTGTAGGCCTTGAAGTGGTCTACATCCAGCAGGATGATCGACAACGGGGTGCCCGCACGCGAGGCACGCGCCCATTCGGTGGCCAGTTGCTGGTCAAAAAAACGCCGGTTGAATACGCCGGTCAACCCGTCCAAAAAGGCCATCTTGCGCAGCAGGTCGGACTGGAACTTGAGGGTCAGGTGCGTGCGCACGCGCGCCTGCACCACGGCAGGCGTGATGGGCTTGGAGATGAAATCCACCGCCCCCAGCGACAGGCCGTGGGTTTCCTGGGCCGGGTCGGTGTGCGCGGTGACGAAGATCACGGGAATGTTGCGGGTGCTTTCCTGGGCCTTGAGCTGGGTGCAGACTTCAAAGCCGTCCATGCCCGGCATGACGATGTCCAGCAGCACCAGATCGGGCGGGTTACTCTGGCACAAGGCAAGCGCCTGGGCTCCGTTGGTGGCCATGAAGAGCTGGTACTCGCTGTCAAACACCTGGTGCATGATCTGGATGTTGATGGGCTGGTCGTCCACCACCAATAGCTTGGGCTTGCCGGGCAGGGCTCCCAGCATGGCATCCATAGTAGGGGGTGTCAGCGTCATGGGCAGGTGCAGCGAATAGTTGCACCTGCATTGGAACACAGCTTTTTCTTGGTGCCATCACGCCCGGTGTTGGCGTTTACCCCGTGTCGCATGGGCCATGCGTGGGCCGTGGCCTGGATGCAACAGGCCGGGCCGGTGCGCGGCCGGGGCAATTGGTATCGGCACGGTAACCGAGGGGCGGGGGTTCCATGTGAGAATGGCCCATTCTTTTCGAGGAGTGCCATCCATGTCCAACCGCGCCACCAAGATCGTTGCCACCCTGGGGCCCGCTTCCAGCGACCCTGCCTTGTTGGAGCGCATGATCCGTGCGGGCGTGAACGTGGTGCGGCTGAACTTCAGCCACGGCAAGGCCGAAGACCATATCGAGCGTGCCCGCCTGGTGCGCGAAGCGTCGCAGCGCGCTGGCCGCGAGGTGGCCATCATGGCTGACCTGCAAGGCCCCAAGATCCGGGTCGGCAAGTTCGCCGACAGCAAGGTGTTCCTGGAGCAAGGCCAGTCGTTTGTGCTGGATGCCGCGCGCACCGAGCTGGGCGACCTGCAGGCCGTGGGGCTGGACTACAAGGCGTTGCCGCGCGAGGTGAAGGCGGGCGACGTGCTGCTGCTCAACGACGGTTTGATTGTGCTGGACGTCACGGCCGTACGCGGTGAGCAGGTGCACACCACCGTGCGCCTGGGCGGCGAGTTGTCCAACAACAAGGGCATCAACAAGCAAGGCGGTGGTCTGACTGCTCCGGCCCTGACGGCCAAGGACATGGAAGACATTCGCACCGCCATGCGCCTGCAGGCCGACTACGTGGCGGTGAGCTTTCCCAAGAACGCCACCGATATGGAAATGGCGCGCCAGCTGTGCTATGTGGCCGGGGCCGAATGGGACCACAAGCCGGGCTTGATCGCCAAGATCGAACGCGCCGAAGCCATCCCCAAACTCGAAGAGATTCTTTCGGCCAGCGACGGCATCATGGTCGCGCGCGGCGACCTGGCGGTAGAGGTAGGCAACGCCGCCGTACCGGCCTTGCAAAAGCGCATGATCAAGCTGGCGCGCGAACATGACAAGGTGGTGATCACCGCCACCCAGATGATGGAGAGCATGATCACCAACCCCGTGCCCACCCGCGCCGAGGTGAGCGATGTGGCCAACGCCGTGCTCGACGGTACCGACGCCGTGATGTTGTCTGCTGAAACGGCCGCCGGCAAGTTTCCGCTGGAAACGGTGGAGGAAATGGCCAAGATCTGTGTGGCGGCCGAGTCGGGCGAACATGTGCGCCTGGATGCCGATTTCACCGGCAAGACTTTCCACCGTATCGACCAGACCATTGCCATGGGGGCCTTGTTCACCGCCCACCACCTGGGTGCCAAGGCCATCGTGGCCATGACTGACAGCGGCTCCACCGCCCTGTGGATGAGCCGCCACCTGGTGCATGTGCCCATCTACGCGCTGACGCCGCGCGTAGCCAGCCAGCGGCGCATGACGCTGTACCGCAACGTGCGGCCGCTGCTGATGGACACCAGCGCCGACCGTGACACGGCACTGGGCGATGCCGAACAGCACCTCAAGAAGCGCGGCATCGTGCAAGCTGGCGATGTGTACGCCATTACCTGCGGCGAACCCATGGGCGCGCCGGGTGGCACCAACATGCTCAAGATCTGCCGGGCGGGGTAAAGCGCTTATCGGCCCTGTGGGCCTCGGGGCGGCTGTCAGTTTCGGGTTTTCCCTGCCGACTTAAAATGCGGCATCGGTATGAGTTACCAAGCGGTTACCACCACGCAGCCGCTCGCACTTTCTAACTTCACAGGGGAAACTTCATGGCACTCGTCTCCATGCGCGAACTGTTGGACCATGCGGCGGCCAACGGCTACGGCATTCCGGCATTCAACGTCAACAACCTCGAGCAGGTGCAGGCCGTCATGGCCGCTGCCGACGAGGTGGGCGCACCGGTCATCTTGCAAGCCAGCGCCGGAGCACGCAAGTACGCGGGCGAGAGCTTCATCAAGCACCTGATCCAGGCCGCCACCGAAGCCTACCCCCACATCCCTTTGGTGATGCACCAGGACCATGGCACCTCGCCCCAGGTGTGCCAAGGCGCCATTAACCTCGGCTTTGGCTCGGTGATGATGGACGGCTCTCTCAAGGAAGACGGCAAGACGCCCGCCGACTTTGCCTACAACGTGGCCGTCACCCAGAAGGTGGTGGCCATGGCCCATGCCGTGGGCGTTACCGTGGAGGGTGAATTGGGCTGCCTGGGTTCGCTGGAAACCGGCGAAGCGGGTGAGGAAGACGGTATCGGCGCCGTGGGCAAGCTCGACCACAGCCAGATGCTGACCGATCCGGAAGAGGCCGCCCAGTTTGTGCAAGCCACGCAGCTCGACGCACTGGCGATTGCCATTGGTACCAGCCACGGTGCCTACAAGTTCACCCGCCCGCCCACCGGCGACGTGCTGGCCATCAGCCGGGTCAAGGAAATCAACCGCCGCATTCCCAACACCCATCTGGTGATGCACGGCTCCAGCAGCGTGCCGCAGGACCTGCTGGCTGTCATCAACCAGTACGGCGGCAAGATGAAGGAGACCTATGGCGTGCCGGTGGCCGAAATCCAGGAAGCCATCAAGTACGGCGTGCGCAAGGTCAACATCGACACCGACATCCGCCTGGCCATGACCGGCGCCGTGCGCAAGTTCCTGGCCGAGAACCCCGACAAGTTCGACGCCCGCGAATGGCTCAAGCCCGCCCGCGAAGCCGCCAAGGCCATCTGCAAGCAGCGCTACATCGAGTTCGGCTGCGAAGGCCAGGGTGGCAAGGTCAAGGGCGACAGCCTGTCGATCATGGCCACCAAGTACGCCAAGGGTGAGCTGGCCCAGGTAGTCCAGTAAGCGATAATTCGCAGGAATAGTTACAGGCCCGCTGACGACTGTTCAGCGGGCCTTTTTCATTGTTGCTTCTCTCATTGCGTGACCGACCATGAGCTCCACCGTCCACACCTCCGCCCTGCACTCCCTGCCCCTGCTTGCCCGAGGCAAGGTGCGCGACAATTACGCCGTGGGAGATGACCGCATCCTGATGGTGGCCAGCGACCGCCTCTCGGCCTTTGACGTGATCATGGGCGAGCCCATTCCCGGCAAGGGCAAGCTGCTCACGCAAATGGCGCTGTTCTGGTTCGACAAGCTCGGGCCCCAGGGGCTCAACCTGTGCCCGATTCACCTGACTGGGGATGCCCCTGAGAGCGTGGTGCAACCCGATGAAGTAGCCCAGGTGGAAGGCCGCTCCATGCTGGTCAAGCGCTTGAAGCCCATCCCCGTAGAGGCGGTGGTGCGCGGCTACCTGGCCGGCAGTGGCTGGAAGGAATACCAGGAAAGCGGGTCTGTGTGCGGTGTGGCGCTGCCAGCCGGGCTGCAAAACGCTTCGCGCCTGCCCGAACCGATCTACACCCCGGCAGCCAAGGCGGCCGTGGGTGACCACGACGAGAACATCACCTTCGACAAAACCGCCGAGATGATTGGGCTGGACCTGGCCACGCGCATCCGGGACATCTCGATCGCCATCTACAAGGCCGCTGCAGAATTTGCCTTGCAAAAGGGCATCATCATTGCCGACACCAAGTTCGAGTTTGGTCTGGACCAGGACGGCACCCTGACACTGATGGACGAGGTGCTCACCCCCGATTCCTCGCGCTACTGGCCCATGGAAAGCTATGCCGAAGGCAGCAACCCGCCCAGCTACGACAAGCAGTTTGTGCGCGACTGGCTGGAGCAGGTGCAGGTGGATGGCAAGCCCTGGAACAAGACCCCCCCAGCCCCGCGCGTGCCCGACGCGGTCATTGCCAAGACCGCCGCCAAGTACCAAGAAGCGCTGCAGCGACTGACCCGCTAGGTCTGCGCCCCTCAGGCTGCCTTGCTGCGACGGTTGCGGGTGGCGGCCGGTTTGCGCCGGGCTGCAACCGGGGGCTGCAGCATCCCGTGGGTCAAGGCGCAGGCCAGGTCCATGACCCGGGCGGGGTCCACGTCCAGGGTGGCAATCAGAAACTCGATGATTTCCGAGCGCGGGTTGTGCAAGGTGGGCTCGATCATCATGACCGCCGCCGAGAGCGCCAGCGCGCGTTCACGCAGTTCGGCGGTCGGCAGCATGGCATGCAGGGCATTGAGTGCTTCCACCGGCGCCACCGCCGTGATGCGGGCCTGCTCCTTGAGCAGGCCCGCCCAATTGAGGGTCGTCTCACCCGCGCCTAGCGTACCGCTGGGCATGCGTGCGAGTAGTTTGGCCAGGCGGAAGCTGCGCCGCTCAAAGGCGCCGACCGAAACCATGCCCGCCAGTACGATGCGGCACACCGCTTCGGCAAAACCGCCTTCGTCCAAATGCGGCAGTACGGCCGCGCGCGCGGTTTCGATGTCTTGCTCGGCGCGCTGCCGCGCCACCTCGGCGTCGGGCGTATTGGGTGCAAACCAGGCACCGAGCGCCTTTTCACCGTAGAGGCTGCGTGCCCAGGCAATGGTGGCCTGGTCGCGCTGGTCGCGAAACTGGTCCAGCAGGGACGTGATGGCTCCGTCAAGATTGCGTTCGACCGTTTTGAGCGGGTGGTCCTGCGCCACGGGTGCGCGGTGCTCACGCACCCAGTTTGCCTGCGCACGGATCAACGGGGCCAGGGGGTGTCGATCGGACAACCCCTCGCGCTGCATGCGCAAGGGATGCAGCTTGCCCAGGAAGTCGCCCTGCGCCTGGCTGGCAAACAGGCGCACCCACGGACGCACGAAGGTTTTATAGGCCGTGGCATTGGCCTGGGAAACCTTGGCCACCGTGGAAAAGAGCGCCTCTTCATCGCGACCTTCTGGATTGAGCGCCAGAATGTCCTGCATGGTGCGGTGCGCATAGTGCACGGTGTAGTCGCCCGGCTCCAGTTCTTCCCACCGCTGCGCTTCCTTGCCGGCTTTGGCTTCGAGCTTCATTTCGTACAGACCCGGCGGCAGGCTTTCAATCATGTCCAGCGAGGCCACCAGCTGGTCATGTTCCTTGCGCGCGATTTCGCCCCCGACAAAGATTCCCAGGTGCCCCACGCTTTCGTGCAGCACATAGATGATGGTGCGCCCGGCTGCGGCAATGGCGCGCTCGTCACCCCAGGTGTCCACGATCCAATTGAGCGCCTGGGGTACCGGGGTGATGTTGTCACCGTGCGAAGCGAACACCACCACCGGCGCGGTGATGGCACGCAGGTCGACGGCACGTTCGCCATCCATGACCGTGCCGCGTGCCAGACGGTTGCCCACAAACAGGTTTTCCACAATGCCCTCGATCTCGGCACCGGTCATGCGAAAGAAGCCACCCCACCATTTCTCGAACTCCAGAAAGCGCTCGGTTTCGGTGTCCACATTGGCCCACAGCTTGTAGTACCGGCTCCAGAACGAATTGGACGGATTGAGCCGTTCAAAGTTGTCCACCAGGTGCGCACCATCGAAGCGGTCGCCCGCCAGATCGGCCGTGAACGAGGCCAGCCACGACCCCCCCAGCGCTGCACCGGCATAGCGCATGGGGTTGAGGGTGGAAGCGCCGGCCCAGTAGGACAGCGGCGCACCCACCACCATGAGCGGCCCGAAGAGCTCGGGACGCGAGGCGTTGAGCGCCATCATCGCCCACCCGGCCTGGCAGTTGCCAATGACCACCGGTCGCGCCGCGCAATGGGGGTGGCGCCGGATGACGGTTTCCAGGAAGTGGCCTTCCGCATGCAACACGTCAAACAGGGTTTGGCCCGCTTCGGGCTGGGGCTTGAAGGTAATGAAGTACACCGCGTGGCCCGCGCGCATGGCTACGCCCACTTCCGAGTCAAACTTGAACCCGCCAATGCCGGGGCCATGTCCGGCACGCGGATCCACCACCACCACCGGCCGCAGTGCAGGGTCAACGGGAAAATCAGACGGCGGCAGCATGCGCAACAAGGCGTAGTTGCACGGTCGCTGCAAGTCGGCACCGTCCACCACGGTTTCGTAGTCGAACTTGAGCAAGGGTGGCGTACCTTGTGCCAGGTGTTCCTGGTAGGCATTGCCACGGTCGAGCAAGGTGTCCAGAAACAGCACGTTGCGCTGGGCAAAGTCGGTCCAGTAGTCCAACGGAGTCGCGGCCGTGGGCTCGGGTTGGGTGTGGTTGGGTTTGCGCGCGGTCACGATGAATTCCCCCGGTTGCGCCCCCCATTTGGTGGCAAACTCAGTATATAGACGATCCCAGAAAGTGCCCACCGCCATGGACCTCCACCGCCTGCTGGACCAGCCCAACAAACTGCCGACCATTCCGAAGGTGGCGCAACAGGTGATTGCCAGTTTCGGCTCCGAAGACGTGTCGGTGGCAGAGATCGCCGCCCAGATTGCCACCGACCCTGCCCTGACCGCCAAGTTGCTGCGCTTGGCCAACTCGGCCTACTTTCGGGTGTCGCGCACCATCGGCACCGTGGACGATGCCCTGCGCATGCTGGGGTTTGTGATGGTGCGCAATCTGGTGCTGGGCAACAGCATGGCGGCGGCCTTCAAGAACACCCCGGGGCTGGATCTGGCGCTGTTCTGGCGCTACAACCTCTACACCGCGTGCACGGCGCGTTGGCTGGCGCAGGCCCATGATGGCAACGGCGATCTGGCGTTCACCGTGGGCTTGATGCACGGTATCGGCCAGTTGCACCTGCACAGCGCCGCGCCCGAAGCCGTAGCCCCGCTGGACCGCCAATGCCCGGTTCTGGACGCCCAACGAGCCGTCCTGGAACGCCAGGCGCTGGGTTTTCACTATGGCGATGTCACTGCCGCCCTGGCCGGGCTGTGGCATTTGCCCGAGCCCCTCATCGACGCCTTGCGCGCGGTACCCGATCCGTTGCAGGACGCCGCGCTGTCCGAGCCCGCAGCCTGGGTGCACCTGAGTGCGTGGCGCGCCCGCTGCGAGGTCCTGGCCCTGGACGAGGCCACGGCACGCGCCACATACCCGACCGAAGTCGCCCGTCGGTTGCAGGTGGCAGCCGGTTGGGCACCGTTGCTGGCGCAACCGGGATCGCCGTCGATGCCGGACCTGCACGAACTGACCCAGGGACTCGAAGAGATGCTGGGCTAGGGTGCCAGCCGAACTGGGCGGCAACCCCTAGGGTTTTCCCGCATCCTTTTGGCACAATGGGCCATCCATTCAACCGAGCACCGTTGCCATGAACATGACTCCCGGCGAAACCTGCGTAGAAAACGTCACCTACGACGAACTGACCGTGGGCCGCAGCGCCCGCATGCTGCGCACCCTGACGGTGGCAGACATCCAAGCCTTTGCTGCCGTGTCGGGCGATACCAATCCGGCCCATCTGGATGCCGAATATGCCAACGACACCTTGTTCCACGGTGTCATCGCGCACGGCATGTGGGGGGCGGCGTTGATCTCGGCGGTGCTGGGCACGCAGTTTCCGGGGGCTGGCACCATCTACCTGGAGCAGGCACTGCATTTCACCAAGCCGGTTCGGGTGGGTGACACGCTGGAAGTGACGGTGACGGTGGCTTCCAAGGACGATGCCAAGAAGGCCGTGGAGCTCGATTGCGTGCTGGTGAACCAGAAAGGTGAGCGGGTGCTGTGGGGCACAGCCCGTGTGCTGGCACCCACCCAGAAACTCTGCCTGCCGCGTATCGCCGCCCCCAGCATCCACCTGTTCGACCCGGAGGCCCGCTTCAAGGCGCTGCTGGCGCAAGGCCAGGGGCTGGAGCCGGTGCGCTGTGCGGTGGTGCATCCGTGTGACGTGGCGTCGCTGCGTGGGGCACTCGATGCCGCCCACTACGGCCTGATCGAGCCGGTGCTGATTGGCCCGGAACTGCGCATTCGCCATGTGGCACATGAAGGCGCACTGAATCTCGAAGGGGTGGAGATCATTTCGGTCGCACACAGCCATGCCGCCGCCGAGCGCGCCGCTGACTTGGCGCTGGCCAAGGAGGTGGAGATGATCATGAAGGGCAGCCTGCATACGGACGAGTTGCTGCGCGCCGTGATCAAACGCCCGGGGCTGCATACGGCGCGGCGCATGTCCCATGTGTTTCGCTTTGACGTGCCCATGTACAGCAAACCCCTGCTGATCACGGATGCGGCGCTCAACATCAACCCCAACCTGCAGGAGAAGGTGGACATTGTCCAAAATGCCATCGAGTTCGCGCATGTGCTGGGCGTGCAGTCGCCCAAGGTTGCCATTCTGTCGGCGGTGGAGATGGTCAACGCCAACATTCCTTCCACCCTGGATGCAGCGGCTCTGTGCAAGATGGCGGACCGGGGCCAGATCACGGGTGGGGTGCTGGACGGGCCGCTGGCTTTTGACAACGCCATTTCCAGCCACGCTGCGCGGGTCAAGAACATCGACTCTGCGGTTGCAGGACAAGCCGACATCCTGGCGGTTCCCGACCTGGAGAGCGGCAACATGCTGGCCAAGCAGCTGGAGTACCTAGCCGGTGCTGCCAGTTCCGGCATTGTGCTGGGTGCGCGCGTGCCCATCGCGCTCACCAGCCGGGCCGACCCGCCGCGCAGCCGGGTGGCTTCGGCCCTGCTGGCGCTGCTGGTGGCCCACAACACTCGGCGCAGCCACGCACGCAAGGCCTGGGGTACGCCCCACGCAGACTGACATGGCCATCCTGGCCGTCAACGCGGGCTCCAGCTCGCTCAAGTTTGCGGTGCATCCCTGCCCGCAAGGGCAGGTGCAGCAAGCGGTGCTGACTGGCACCGTGCAGGGTCTGGAGCCGGGCGGCGTACCGGACATGACCTGGCAGCAGGGCAACAACGCGCGCCAAACACGCCCCTTGCCACGAGTCTCGCAGGGGTTTGACCAGGCCCTGCAGGCGCTGCACGCGTTGCTCGATACCACCCATGCCAGCGCCCAGCTGCAAGCGGTAGCGCACCGGGTGGTACATGGCGGCGCGCAGTACCGCACCAGCGTGCGCATCACCCCCGCGGTGCTGCAAGACCTGCAAACATTGCAACCTCTGGCCCCCTTGCACCAGCCCCACAATCTTGCTGGCATCCAGGCATTCGCGCAGGCTTTTCCCGCCCTGCCCCAGATTGCCTGCTTTGACACCGCGTTTCATGGCACGATGGACGAGGTGAACTCCACCTACGCCTTGCCGCAAATGCTGACGGCTCAGGGTGTCCGACGCTACGGATTTCACGGCTTGTCCTACCAGTTCGTCATGAGCGCGCTGCTGGCGCGCAGCCCCCGCGCACAGGGGCGGGTGCTGATGGCCCATTTGGGTAACGGTGCCAGCCTGTGCGCGGCCCGTGCGGGGCGCAGCTGCGCCACCACCATGGGGTTTTCGGCACTGGAAGGACTCATGATGGGGACGCGCGCGGGCAGCCTCGACCCCGGTGTTCTGCTGTACCTGCTGGAACAAGGCTGGACCCCGGCACGCCTGCAAGACATGCTGTACCGTCAAAGTGGTCTGCTAGGCGTGTCGGGCATTTCTGCCGACATGCGCCGCCTGCGTGCCGATGCCAGTGCCCCTGCGCGCCAGGCGATTGCCCTTTTTACCCACCGCGTGGTGCGCGAGAGCGGTGGCCTGAGCGCATGCCTGGGCGGACTGGACGTGCTGGCCTTCAGCGGTGGCATTGGCGAGCATGACACCGCCCTGCGCGCCGAGGTCTGCGCCGCCCTGGCCTATCTTGGGGTTCATCTGGACCCGCAACGCAACGCCCAGGCCACGGGCAATGCGACAGTGGCCGTACATGCCGACCAGAGTGCAGTGGAAGTTTGGGTGGTGCCGACCGATGAAGGCCTGGTGGCAGCGCGGGAGGCAGCTGCGTTGCTAGGGGTTTAATCCGCCGCAGGCCTGCACCAGCCCCACATACTGCGCAACCGGCACTTCTTCGGCTCGGCGTTGCAGGTCAAAGGTTCCGGCACAGCCACGCGCATCCAGCCACCGTCCCAGGGTATGGCGCAAGAGCTTGCGCCGTTGGCTGAAGGCAACCTGGACCAGTTCTTCCAGCAAGCGGACATCGACCACCGCCGGTTCGGTGTGGGGCACCATGCGCACCACGGCGCTGTCCACACGGGGCGGCGGATCGAAGCTTTCAGGCGGCACGTAGAGTACGTTTTCCATGGCATAGCGCCATTGCAGCATGACGCTCAATCGACCATAGGCCCCGGTGCACGGCGTGGCCACCATGCGGTCGATCACTTCCTTTTGCAGCATGAAGTGCTGGTCTTGCACTGCCTGCACCTGTTCGAGCAGGTGAAAGAGGATGGGGGTGGAGATGTTGTAGGGCAGGTTGCCCACGACCCGCAGGCGCGCGCCCGCGCGGGCGGCCAAGGCGTGGAAATCGACCTTGAGCACGTCGGACTCCACCACGTCCAGCGCCACATGCGCGCGCAGGCGTGCGGCCAGGTCGCGGTCCAGTTCAATGACCGTCAGGCGTCCCAGACGTTCGACCAGCGGCTGGGTGAGCGCGGCCAAGCCAGGGCCAATTTCCACCATGGGCTGCCCGGGTTGGGGATCAATAGCGCGTACGATGGCATCGATGATGCCCTGGTCCGTCAGAAAGTGCTGACCAAAGCGTTTGCGGGCGATGTGCTTCATGCGGGCCCCGGACTTGCGCGCAAACGCGGGCTCATTGCGGGCGCTCGCGTATCTCCACAAACGCGTTGGCGCGCACTTCCCTGGCCCACTCGGCAAAGGCGTCGTCGTAGCGGGCCGCTTTGAGCTTGGCGCGCGCCTGTTCGCGCAGTTCGGCCTGGGTCATGTCCACGCGCCGACGCTCCACAACCTGGATCAGGTGGGCACCAAAGCGCGATACCACGGGCATGCTGATCTGACCTTCGGCCAGCCGGTTCATGGGCTCTTCGAATTCGGGCACAAACATGCCCGGCGGGGCCCAGCCCAGGTCGCCCCCTTGGGCTGCCGAGCCGTCCTGCGAAAACTCCTTGGCCAAGGCTTCAAAGCTGGCCTTGCCCGCCAGAATGCGCGCGCGCAGTTCTTGCAGGCGCTCCACCGCCGCAGCCTGTGTCAACTGTGGCGAGGGACGCAACAGGATATGACGCGCGCGGGTCTGGGTCACCGACGGGACGGCCACGGTGGGTGCACGGCGCTCCACCACCTTCAAGATATGGAAACCGGCACCGGAACGCACGACGTCGGAGACCGCCCCGGTCTGCAGGGTTGCCGTGGCTTGCACGAACATGGGCGGATAGCGATCAGCACGGCGCAGCCCCATTTGCCCACCGTTGCTGCGGTCGGCGGCCGAGACCTGCTGGACCAGAGCCCCAAAATCGGCCCCAGCGCGCGCGCGCGCCAGCAGGTCTTCGGCTTGCTTCTGAAACTGGGCCACCTGTTCGGCACTGGCTTTTTCGGGCACCGCAATCAGCAAGTGGGCCAGGTTGACCTCTTGGGCCGCCGGATCATTGGCGGCCTCTTGCTGTTCGGCCAAGTAGCGGTCGATATCGATGTCGGTGATGCGCATGCGCGCTTCCACCTCGCGCTCGTGCAGGCGCTGCAAGATGAGCTGGTCGCGCAATTGGCGGCGAAACTGCAAGGGCGTCATGCCGTCCTTGGCTACCCGGGCACGCAGTTCCGTCACCGAAATCTGGTTCTGGCGCGCAATGGCCTGCTCGGTGGAGTCGACCGCGTCGGCTTCAATGCGCACGCCTTTTTCGGCAGCCACTTGCAACTGGGCCCGCTCGTTGATCAGCCGCTCCAGCACACGCCGGTTGAGTTCCTCGGCCGGCGGCAGGGTCTGGCGCTGGGCTTGGGCGTCACGCGTAATGCGTGCCACGGCCGCACGCACGTCGCTGTAGGTGATGGGGTCGGAATTGACCACCGCCACGATGTAGTCGGCCGCCTGGGTGTCTTGCGCAGCCACCGGCAAGACCGTGGCGCTGGTGATCAGACTCAGGGCTAAAACCCACGGTTTCATGTTCATGCTCATTCAATCGTAATTGCCAAATCGGCTGTTGGAGCCACCAAAATCCCGCAAGTTCTGGTAGCGGGCAATGTTCTGGGTAAGGGTTTGCAACGGGCTGATGCCCAGGCGCGTGAAACCCACGAATTCCAGTTGAAACATCAAGCGCCCCGTTGCGGTGCTGGAACTGGTTTGAACCCGCTCCAAAACGACGCGGGCCAGCCAGCAGCCCGCATCGTACTCGACACCCCAAACGGTGTCGACCAGGCGGCGCTCATTCAGGCTGTAGTTGACGCGCCCCACCCCGTAGTAGCGGCCCGGCCCTTGACCCCGTCCAGCACCCAGGTTCTGCCCCGCATCGCCCCACAAGTCGTTGAGCGGCCACTGCCAACTGAGGTCGAGTTGTTCGGCGTTGTCGCTCTGAAAGCGGTAGGCCGCATTGAGCACGCGGTAGGGGCTGGGGTTGTAGCGCACCCCCACGACGGATCGGACCGATTTTTCCGTCTTGGCGTTGTACTGCACGGTGGAGTCCAGTACCCAGCGCTCGTCCAGGTTGAGCGATGCGCCCAGGAGCACGTCGCTGAAACCCTGCTGTGCACCGGATGTGCTGCTGTTGAGGGTGACCCGCTGGTCCTCAAAGCGCAGCCGCTGGGCCACCCCGAAGCGGGCGATTTGTGCCCCGCTGGCACTATCGAGAAAACGCGTGGTCAGACCCAGCGTGAGCAGGTTGTTGTCGGCAATCTTGTCATGCCCGGTGAAGGCGTTCTCGGTGAAGATGCTGGCAAAGTTGAAGTCGTTTTGCGCCGTGTCGTAGTTGGGCAGAATGCTTTGGTCGCGGTAGGGTGTATACACGTAGAACGCACGCGGCTCCAGGGTCTGCACCAGATCCTGACCCCAGAGCCGGACTTCGCGCTCCAGTACCAGCCCGCCGTCCAGACTGAAAGTGGGCACGGCGCTGCTGGCACTTTGGCGTCCGTCTGCGAGCGCGCTGTCGTACTGGTAGGTCGCGGCATGCCACTGCAGTTTGGGGGTGACAAAACCAGCCGGCGCCAGCCAAGGCCGACTCACCTGCAGCAAGGCAAAGGCGCGGCGCGCGTTGGATTGCTGGGTGCGCAGGGGGTCCGATTCGAAGCGGGTGGCGTCCAGATCGACCGACCAATCCAGACCGTTGACGTTGGTCAAGGCAAAACGCCCACTCCATTGGGGCGCACGGTCGTAGGGCGGTGTGATGGGTGCCGACGGGTCTTGCAGGGTCTGCCAGCGCAAGACCCGCAGCGTGCTGGAAAACGCTCCATAGCCCCACAGCGCAACGGCATCGTTGGGCAGCAGGCGCTGGGTGATGGCCGCCCCTGCAAACGTGGTCGCGTTGGGGCTGGTGCTATTAAAGGTGAAATCACGCCAGTAGGTGTCGTCACTGACGCGGTTCACGTTCAAGCCCAGCCGCACGCCTCCAAACGACCAGCCCTCAGCCTGCTGGTGCGCCAAGGAGACTCCCCACCGGTTGGTATCGGTCAGCCGATCGCTGGGCGTGTAGTTGCCGCGCAGGATGCCGTTGTAGGAGGGTTCCAGGTAGCGAAACTCGCCACCCAGATCGATGCCACGGTGGGTCATGAGCTTGGGGGTGAGCGTGGCGTCGCGGTTGGGCGCGATGTTCCAGTAGTAGGGCACACCCACTTCCACGCCATTGTCCGACCCGACCCCCATGGTGGGGGGCAGAAAACCGGATTTGCGCTGGTCCGACAACGGAAAGCTGACCGCCGGAATGGGCAGGATGGGCACGTCCTTGAAGCGCAGGACCGCACCATGCGCGATGGCCACGTCTTCGTCGTGGTCGAGCTCGATGCGCGCAGCACGCAAGATCCAGTCGGGTAGCCAGTGTGGTCCCGGCTGGCGCAAGCAGGTGGTGTAGGTGGCGTTGTGAATCACCGTGCGTGACGCATCCAGAAAGTCGGCCCGCTCGGCTTCGCCTTGCCCGCCGTTGCGGATGAAGTGGTAACGCGGCTGGTTGAAGAAGCCCTCAAAAGCGTCGATCTTGAGCTCCATCAGGGGGCCTTCAAACACATCGCCCTTGCGGTTGATTCGCACATTGCCGCTCGCACGCGCCTGGTCCGTCGGGGATTCGTACTCGATGCGGTCCGCACGGATCACGGTGCCGGCCTTGCGCAGGGTTACATTGCCCTCGACGATCAGATCCAGATCCGGTCGACCCTGCAACCGATCGCCTTGCAGGAAGATCGGCAGCGCGGCTTCGCGAACCCGGGGCAGGGCTTCGTCCAGGCGCGGGCTGGTTTGCAAGCGCAGCGCGGGTTCAGCCGGGTTCAGGTTGGGCGGCGTCTGCGCCAACGCCCCTTCAGCGAACGCTCCCCAACCCAAAGCCAGCAGCGCCAGGCACAGCAGGTGGCGGGCAAACGGGGCACCCTGCCCGCAAGGGCGGGCGCGGACAGTTCGCAACAGGAACAAACGGGGGAAGCACTCCACGCAGGGTCGGCGCACGCAGGTTACGGGCAAAGCTAAGGGTTGGGAATCGGATTTGTAGAATCGATTATCCATGAGCACCACCGCCAGTCCCACCCCCACCACAACGTCCCCCCCCCTTTGGAACGACGCCCGCCGCCAGGCGCAATTCGAAAACTGGCTGCGTCCCCTGGTGGAGGTCCACCACTTGCAACCCGGAACGCTGCGCTTGGCCAGTGCCGATGCCAGTTTTCGGCGTTACCTGCGCCTGGATGGTGCTGCCGCAGCGAGCCTGATCATCATGGACGCGCCGCCAGACAAAGAGAACTGCCAGCCGTTTGTCCAGGTTGCCGCGCTCATGGCACAGGCAGGGGTGCGCGTTCCCCAGGTATTGGCATGGGATGAGCCTCACGGCTTCATGCTGCTCAGCGACCTGGGCTCGCAGACCCTGCTGCAGGCCATGGATCTCGACGCGCCCCCTCCGTTGGCGTGGTACCTGGATGCGGTAGACGCGCTCATCGCGTGGCAAAAGGCTTCGCAGCCTGGCATTTTGCCGGCCTACGACCAAGCCTTGCTGATGCGTGAGCTCGAACTGTTCCCGCAGTGGTACGTCGGTAGCCACAAAGGGATCACGCTCAATGACGCGCAGCGAAAGGTGCTGGATCAGGCCTTTGCGCGGATCGTGGCGCACAACATTGCCTGGCCCAGCGTGTACGTCCACCGCGATTTCATGCCACGCAATCTGATGATGCCCAGCCCCGCGGAGCCGTCCGGTCGCCTGGGCGTGCTCGACTTTCAGGATGCGGTCTATGGCCCGGTGACCTACGACATCGCCAGCTTGATGCGCGATGCGTTTCACAGTTGGGATGAGGCGTTTTGCCTGGACGTCACCGTTCGCTACTGGGAGCGCGCGCGCAAGGCTGGGTTGCCGGTGGGTGAAGACTTCGGGGAGTTCTACAAGGGCGTCGAATGGATGGGTCTGCAACGCCACCTGAAAGTAGCGGGCATCTTTGCACGGCTGACCTTGCGCGACGGCAAGCCCCAGTACTTGGCCGACAGCCCACGTTTCATCGGCTATATCTGGGCCACCTGCAACCGGTACGTGGAGCTCAAGCCGCTGCAGCGGCTGGTGGAGCAGATCGAAGGCATTGCCGTGCCCCAAGGACTGGCCTTTGGACGGGTCTGAAAATAAAGCCGAAATTAGCCTCTAGACCTTATGGAATATGCGTAAGCAGCTACGTTTTTTATAGCAGATCGTATGCCCCGGATTCACTGCCCTACCGTCCTGTCGGCCCATGCCGAGCTGGAATTGCCAGCCGGTGCCGCGCGCCATGTGCAGGTGCTGCGCCTGCAGCCGGGCGACGCCCTGACCTTGTTCACCGGCCTCGGTGGTGAGTGGGATGCCACGATTACCCGCATGGGCCGCAGCACGGTGGCGGTGCGCCTGGGTGCGCACCATGCCATCGAGCGCGAGGCCTCGCATGCCGTGCACTTGGCCGTGGCGATGCCGGCCAATGACCGCATGGACTGGTTGGTGGAGAAAGCCACCGAGCTGGGCGTGTGCAGCATTCAGCCGCTGTTGAGCGAACGCACGGTACTGCGCTTGAGTGGCGAACGGGCCCAAAAGAAGGTCAGCCACTGGCAAAGTGTGGCCATCGCAGCCTGCGAGCAATGTGGCGGCAACCGGGTGCCCACGGTGCATCCGGTCGCGCCGCTGCTACCGTGGTTGCACACCCTGGCAGGTGCCAACCAGCGCCTGCTGCTGTCCCTGGCGGACGATGCCGTAGCGCTGACCGAGGCCGTGGCGGCCGGGCCGGGACTGCCCTTGTGGTTTCTTTCAGGCCCCGAAGGCGGGTTGGCACCGGCGGAAGAAGCCGCCGCACGCGCGGCGGGTTTTGCGCCGGTTACGTTGGGGCGGCGCGTGTTGCGCGCGGAGACGGCTGCGCTGAGCGCCTTGGCGCGGCTGGCCGGCAGCTGAACCCCGTTTGGGGCAGGGTTTGTCCGCGTCTAAGGTGATCCCCCAACACGCTCTGGCCCGTGCATACTACAGTGGCGGTTTTGCCCCTTTGCAAGGAGACTGTCGTGATTTCGGAATCGATGCGCAACCAATTCAAAGCCACCGGCCTGGGTGCCCTCATGCGCGGAGCCGGTCTGGTCACCCGCTGCATTCCCATCCCGCAACCCACCCTCTTGGTGGGGCCCGGTGCCAGCGGACGGCTCGGCCAGGCAATTGCCGGTTTCGGTCACCGCAAGATCCTGATCGTCACGGACAACGTGATCTCCAAACTCGGACTGCTGCGCGACCTGACCGATGCCCTCAGCGCCGGGGGCGCGCAGTTTGTGGTGTTTGACGAGATCACCCCAGACGCACCCATTCCACTGATTGAACGCGGCATTACCTTTTTCCAGGACAACGATTGCGATGCCATCGTGGCTTTTGGCGGAGGCTCCAGCATGGACGCCTCCAAAGCCATTGCGGTATCGGTTGCCAACCCGGGCAAGTCACTGCGCCAGTTGGCGGGTTACCTCAAGGGCTTCCACAACCCGGTCAAGATTTATGCGGTGCCCACGACCGCCGGCACGGGCTCCGAAGTCACGGTAGCGGCTGTCATAGCCGACCCGGCCAACGAGCGCAAGCTGGTGCTCGTCGATCCCCGCATGGTGCCCAAAATGGCTGCGTTGGACCCCAGTTTGATGACCGGATTGCCCCCCGCCATTACCGCGGCGACCGGAATCGACGCGCTGACCCACGCGGTTGAAGCCTTCATCGGCAATTGGAAGACCACCTATTCCGACGGGATGGCGCTGTCGGCAGTAGGCCTCATCTTTGAGAACCTGCGCATCGCCTATACCGATGGCAAGAACTTGGCGGCGCGCGAAAAGATGGCACTGGCGTCCACCTACGCCGGTTTCGCTTTTACCCGCGCCAATGTGGGCTATGTGCATGCCATTGCCCACCAGTTTGGAGGCAAGTACCACACGCCCCACGGCTTGGCCAACGCCATCATGCTGCCCCATGTGCTGAAGTACTCGGCCCCCGCCATTACCGAGAAACTGGCCCAACTGGCCGTACGTGCCAAAGTGGGTACCGAAGACGAATCCAGCGACGTGCTGGCACAGAAGTTTCTGGACGCGGTGGACCAGCTCAATGCCGATCTGGGTATCCCGCGCACACTCCAGGCGCTCAAAGCAAGCGATATTCCCGACCTGGCGCGCGCCGCCTGCCATGAAGCGCATACCGGATACCCCGTTCCTCGCTACATGACCCAGGCCCAGTGCGAAGACCTGATTCGTCAGGTGCTGCCCACGGCAACGCCGACTGCACCAACACCCAAGAAGAAAAAAGGGTAAATTGCCAGCGTGGCACCCCTTGCGGCGGTGCCTGCACTGCCCGTGACCGATTCCCGAAAACAAACTAGGAGAGCTTTTTCATGAAGAACGTTGTGACCATTTCGCTGGGGTCTTCCAAGCAGGACTTTGAACGCACGATCGACTTCCTCGGCCACAAGTTCAACATCAAGCGCATGGGCGCGGACATGGACACGGGCAAGGCCTGGGAGCTGATGCGCCGTCAGCAGGCCACGGCAGACGCTATCGGGTTGGGTGAGATCAGCGACCACTTGCAGGTGGGACTGCGCACCATTGAGAACAAGGAAACCAAGCGTTTGCTCAACGTGGTGACGCGCGTGCCCGTCACCACCGGTGCCACCCTGCGCCGCTTGCTGCAAGTACGTGCCGTGCGCCAGGTGCAGCATGAGTTGGTCAACTACTTCAACAACAATCTGGTGCTGTTCCTGAACGGCATGCGCAATTACGACATGGCCGTGGCCTTGTCTGATTACACCAAGAACCTGTTCTTTGCCGACGCAACTTTCCAGGCCGGATCGCCCAAGATGCTCACCTCCATCGAGCAATTGGAGCTGTTTGCCAAGGGGGCCAAACTCATGCTCAACGGCTCGCCCGGCCAACTGCTGGAAGCGTCGCTCAGCAAGCTCAAGCAAAAACGCGTGGCTGCGGTTGCCGCCGACTGCCACGTGATCGTAGGCACCTTTGCCGAATACAAGGCGATTGCCTCCAATGGCTGCCTGGAGGGCAAGACACTGATCACCTCGGCCGTGACGGACGAGCGCATGGAGTTCTTCAAGAAACAAAAGGTCAACCTCGTCATCGACATCTCGCCCAAGATCTTTGACAAAGTGGTTGGCATCAATGCCATCGAGGCCATGATCCTGGCACATCTGGAAAAGCCGTCCGAAGAAGTCTCCGATGACGATTTCGAAGAAATTCTGAACGAGCTCGACCTGAAACCACGCCTGCTGCACCCGACCGGCAAGTTCCGCAACATCCGCCGTTTTGCCTTTGTGATCCATCCCCTGAGCCAGGAATTCATCCGCAAAGGTTTCCCGATTCCAAAGGGCACGCCGAAGTTCATCATGGACCAGGTCGAAACCCTGGCTGCGCATATGCCACCCATGGTGTATTGCAAGATGGACAACATCATTTCTCCCACCGGTGCCGAAGCCGAAGGCTGGCTCATTTCTGTGGGCGGCACGCCAAAGGAGATGCTGGCACGCAGTCCCGAGTTCACCTACCGGCGCCTGCTCCAAGCCGCCGAGATGGCCGAAAAAATGGGGGCCCAGATCATGGGGCTGGGTGCGTTCACCAAGGTGGTGGGAGATGCCGGTGTCACGGTGGCCCGTCGCGCCAGCATTCCGGTGACCACGGGCAACAGCTATTCCGCCTCGGGCGCGCTCTGGGCGGCGGCCGATGCCATGCGGCGCATGGGCTTGGTCAAACTGGACCCGAAGACCAAGAAAGTAGCGGCCAAGACCATGGTGATCGGCGCAACCGGATCCATCGGTTCGGTCAGCGCCCGTTTGCTGGCCTTTGCTTTTGACGAAGTGGTGCTGGCCGGACGCGATTTGAAGAAATTGGAAGAGCTCAAGGCTTCCATCCTGGAAGATGCGCCGGATGCGGTAGTGACCTGCTCCAACACCTATGACGACCTGCTCGGCGAAATGGACATGATCGTGACCTCGACCTCGGGGGCGGGCAAGAAGATTCTGGACATCACCAAGGTCAAGCCTGGCTGCGTTATTACCGACGTGGCACGTCCGCTGGACCTCCCGCCCAGCGAAGTGGCCAAGCGCCCCGACGTGCTGGTCATCGAGTCCGGTGAAATCGAGCTGCCCACCAAAGTCAAGGGCATGAAGAGCATTGGCCTACCCCCCAACGTGATCTACGCCTGCCTGGCCGAGACCATTGTGCTGGCGCTTGAAGGGCGCTTTGAGGTGTTCACCGTGGGTCGCGACACCGAGTGGCCCAAGGTCAAGGAGATCTACCGTCTCGGTATTAAGCACGGCATGAAGTTGGCGGCCATTTCCGGCGTGAAGGGTGTGCACACCGACGAAGACATTGCCAAGGTGGTGGCGCTGGCCAAAAAGGTCCGCAAAACCTGGAATGGCGGCAGTGCCGACGTCAGTGAGGTCAAACCGAAAACGGCGAAGCCCGTCAAGGCCAAGGTCACTGCGGCCCCAGTTGCGCCGGAACGCAAGACACCAGCTAAACCACGCACAACCAAGGCCGCGGCCTCTGCAGCCAAGACACCCGTTTCTGCAGCACCCACAGCGCCCAAGAAGAAGGTATCTGCGCGCAAGACGACGGCGTAATCCCGGCTTCGCCCCCAACAAGATCCACCGACGCCCTTGCACCCTTGCAAGGGCGTCTTCATTTCTACCGAAAAGATGAATCGCAGTCTCTGGCTGTTAGCCCTCTGTCAGGGCCTGTTCCTAACCAATAACGTTGCATTCATCGCAATCAACGGCCTGATCGGATTGAGTCTGGCACCCTACGGTTGGATGGCCACCTTGCCGGTCATGGGTTATGTGGTGGGCGGAGCCCTCAGTACCCCGCTGGTCGCGCGCACCCAAACCCGCTACGGGCGAGGGGTGGCGTTCCAGATCGGCCTGGCCGTGGCCGTGGTATCGGCCGCCTTCGCGGCCTGGGCTGTCCTGGAGAAGAACTTCTGGGGCGTCGTTGCTGCGACGGTGGTGGCGGGCTATTACAGCGCCAACGGGCAGTTGTACCGTTTTGCCGCCGCCGAACTGGCGACACCAGCTTTTCGGGAAAAAGCGGTCTCTTTGGTATTGGCCGGAGGGCTGATCGGCGCTGTCATTGGTCCCAACCTGGCGGCGCGCTCACGCACCTTGCTCGAAGTTCCCTTTGCCGGTGCTTACATCGTTTTGGCCTTACTTGCCTTGCTGGGTATGGTGTTGATGGCGGGCGTGCGTTTTCCAGCGCCGCCCAAGGCGAACACCGCAACACCGCCTGGAAGACCCCTCTCGCAGATTTTTCAGCAACCGGCCTTCATGGTGGCATGCCTGAGTGCCTCGCTCGGCTATGGTGTGATGAATCTATTGATGGCCGCAACACCGCTGGCCATGCAGCAATGTGGCTTGCCTTTTGAAGATGCGGCCTTTGTCCTGGAGTGGCACGTGATTGGCATGTTTGCTCCCGGTTTCTTTACCGGCAGCCTGATCAAGCGGTACGGAACTCTGCGGATCATGGGCATTGGCGTGGTGCTGAACTTGGCCTGTATCGTGGTGGCCTTGAGCGGGCAGGACTTGCACCGGTTCGCCATCGCCTTGTTTCTGCTGGGAGTGGGTTGGAACTTTCTGTTCACCGGTAGTACCACGCTGTCTCTGGATGCGTACCGTCCGGAAGAGAAAGACCGCGCGCAAGCAGCGATCAATTTCTTTGTTTTTGCCGTGATGGCATTGACATCGTTTGCTTCCGGCGCCTTGGTGACGACACAGGGTTGGTCCCTGTTGAACTGGGGTTCGTTGTTGCCAGTGGGGCTGACCGCTGTCGCGCTGATCTGGCTGGAACTGCGTCGACACCAACCCTAGCCGCTACGAGGGGTTGTTGGCCCAGCTGGCGCGGCCCTGGGTTTAGCCAGTTACTTTCGATGCTAGTGGAGTATGAACCTGCAACCACGCACGCAAGGTTTCAAAGACGGGCTCGGCGTCAGCCTCGTTGAATATCTCGTGGTACAGCGCATCGAAACGCACCGTCTGAACGACCGCAGTTGGCGCTGCAGCGGCAAAACGGGCACTGCCTTCAGGGTTGATCAATCGATCATCTCCCGCATACATGAGCAAGGTCGGCACCGTCCAGGCCGTTGCCTGCGCCACAGCGGCCGGACCTTGAGTGGCAATGAACCGCGCCAATCGCCCGCTGATACGGTCATGCACCAAGGGGTCTGCGCGGTAAGCTGCCACGACGGCCGGATCATGGGACACATAGGCGGGCTTTACGCCGTTGCCAACGCGCAGGTTGGGAACCACGGCTGGCAATACTGCCAGTAGCAGCTTCTGAAACAGGTTCAGTCCAGGGTCCAAGGCCGGCGACGAAAGTACCAACGCGTCCACCGGACGCATCTGCAACCCGACAAAGCGCGCACAAACCAGCCCCCCCATGCTATGTCCCAACAGAATCAAAGGTGTGGAGCGCGGCATGCGCGC
>JAYRUL010000002.1:0-58757 GCA_041919095.1 Rhodoferax sp.
ATTAGGAGACCTGACGTGGCTAAACAAAAACTGATTCTGGACTATGTGTATGACCATGAAGCCAAATTGGCTGATCGGGTGTTTTTGACGCAACCGACCGGTGGTGGCAATGTGGTCGACTACACCTGGAAACAAACGTTGGATCAGGCTCGGCGAATGGCCGCGCATCTGAAGGCGCAAAATTTCGAGCCTGGGGCACGGATTGCGATTTTGTCCAAGAATTGTGCACACTTCTTTATGGCAGAACTTGCCATTTGGATGGCTGGCGGAACGACTGTAGCCATATTCCCGACCGAAACTGCTGAAACCGTAAGTTTCGTGCTGGAGCACAGTGGTGCCAGTTTGCTGTTTGTCGGAAAACTTGATACGTGGGATCAGCAAAAGTCTGCCGTTCCGGCGGGGCTACCCTGTATCGCATTCCCGCTAGCACCGAAAACAAGCTATGAATCTTGGGACGCAGTGGTTGGTAAAGCCCAGCCTTTGACCGGTCGTATCGAGCGAGCAGGGACCGATATTGCCATCTTGCTGTATACGTCCGGTTCGACAGGAACGCCTAAGGGCGTTATGCATAGCTTTGAGCGCATAACCAAGGTTGCCGAGAGTATTGCGAAAGACATCAAGTCTCGCATTGGTGATCTTGAAGAGAATCGCATCTTGTCCTATTTGCCACTGGCCCACGTCTTTGAGCGCGCCTGGGTTGAGAGCATGTCTTTGGTGGATGGAAAGACCCACGTGTTTTTTGCGGAGACCTTAGAGACTTTTGTACAAGACCTCAATCGGGCTCGTCCAACCACGTTCATCTCGGTGCCGCGCTTGTGGCTGAAGTTTCAGCACGGAGTGTTTGCGAAGATGCCTCCGAAGAAGCTTGAGCGTCTGCTGAAGATCCCAATCTTGAGCGGCATCGTCAAACGAAAGATTCTGAAAAACCTGGGTCTGGATCAGGCGTTACTGGCTGGTAGTGGTTCTGCACCCATTCCGGCTGAATTGCTGGCTTGGTACCGCAAACTTGGTTTGAACCTGATCGAAGGCTACGCTATGAGTGAAGACTTTGCGTACTCCCATAACTCAACGGTTGAAGTAAGTGAGCCCGGTTGTGTAGGGTTGCCGTTACCGGGTGTCCAGGTGCGTATCAGTGATGAGGGGGAAATTCTTATCAAATCGCCAGGGCAGCTGGTGGGCTACTACAAACGCCCCGATTTGGACGCGGAGGTCTTTACCGCTGACGGCTTCTTTAAGACCGGTGACCGTGGTGAGCGTCGTGCGGATGGTTTATTGAAGATCACTGGACGCGTTAAGGAACTGTTCAAGACATCCAAGGGCAAATATGTAGCACCGGCCCCCATCGAAAACAAGCTGAACGCGCATCCCATGATTGAAATGAGCATGGTTTCCGGTGTGGGACAGCCCTCGGCCTATGCTATGGTGGTCCTTGCTGAGGATTTGCGACCCAAGCAAAGTGATCCAGCGTTTAAGAAAGAAGTCGAAGCGGAATTGACCCAGTTGTTGAAAGCAGTGAACTCTGGTCTTGCTGACTATGAAAAACTACAAATGATTGTGGTGAACAAGGCACCCTGGTCCATTGAAAATGGACTTCTTACTCCGACTATGAAGATCCGACGCGGTCGTATTGAAGATGGCGTTGCTGCACAAGTGGATGCCTGGTTCGAGGCCAAAGGAAAGGTCTTGTGGTCTTGATGGTTATAGCGACAATGCGCAGGTGAGCTCGTTTAGGCGTAGGCGCGCGCAACTTATTGTTGTATAATGCCAGGCTTTCCTGATTATTCAGGGCGGTTAGCTCAGCGGTAGAGCACTGCATTCACACTGCAGGGGTCACAAGTTCGAACCTTGTACCGCCCACCAAACGCATTTCAAAGGCTCGCAAGATTTAGCGGGCCTTTTTTGTTTTTTGGTCAGCCTCAGTCTCTGGGTCTGAAACTGAGTGTCAGCACTGGAACTACCCGTCCATCGACGTCTGCGGGGATTTTTTCAGTCTTGTCGATTGCTGAAAGAACTGCTTCATCCCACGACCGAATGCCACTGGACTTAGTCAGTTTGCGGCTGATGATGGTGCCGTCAGGTGATGTCCGGACTTCAATGTCCGCCGCAGGGTTCCCAGCGACCGTATCGATGTAGGTGATGTTGGGTTTAATGCGGGCAGCAATTCGGCCCGCATAGGTTGCAGATGGTCCAGATGCTCGTGCTGCATTGCCTGCACTGTTTGCATTCCCGTTTCCACTGGTTTGACCAGCCATTCGGGCAATTCTCTCCATTTGTTGCTTGCGAAGCTCAGCGAGTCGCTGGGTTTCTGCTTGCGCTTTGACAGCATCGGAACGTTTCGCTTCATCTTGCCGTTTTTTGTCCTGAGCCAGCTTTTCGAGTTTCGCTTTGTCACGTGCGTCTTTGTCCGCTTTTGCTTGTTGGGCGCGCAATGCTTCATGTCTGCGTTGCTCTTGCAGCTCTGTCTTTTGTTGTAGTTCCCTTTGACGTTCCTTTTCCTTGGCAAATGCGATGGCCGGATCTGGCGCAAGGGGAACAGGTTGAGGTGGTTTTGCGGCGATGGGAGGGACTGGCTCCTGAGTCGACTCAAGTTGTTGTGGTGGCGACGCTACTTGCGGTAGCTCGGACCAAAGCTCCGCTTCGATTGCTATGACTGGAGCATCGTGCTTCCAACGAACGCCCACCGCAAGTACCGTTAACAACAAAGCATGGGCTACAACCGCCAGTGCAACAGCGCGCGGCAAACCCGGCGTTGGCGGCGGTGCAAATTCAAAACGCGGTTGGACCGTACTCATGGAGATGAGTCAATTGGTTAACTGCACCGAGAGTCCGACACGTTGAATGCCTGCGCGCTGCAAGGTATCCATTACTTTCACGACGCTTTCGTACTTCGCACTGCGATCCGCGCTGATTACAACTGCTGAGCCTGCGGAGGACGGATTGGTCCGTTGACTTTGTGCGGTCTTGACCGCAGTAGCCAAATCTCTCAGCGTGACTGATACGGTCTTTTCCCCCACTTTCATCTCAAGGGCATCCCCACGTGTCAGAAGAACTTGAATGATCTGATCGGGTTGTCGGGATGCCTTTCCGACGCTGGGCAAGTCGATCATGCTGGGCGTGATCAGTGGGGCGGTCACCATGAAAATAATCAAGAGCACCAACATGACATCGATAAACGGCACCATGTTGATTTCATTGATGGTCCGACGACCCCGCCCGCGACGTGAAACGGCTGGCATCTCTATCGTCCCGAAGCGTTGGCCTGTGCGCCTACATTGCGTTGCAAAATATTGGAGAACTCTTCGATGAAGGTTTCTTCCTGGGTGGCGATGCGGTCGATATCGCGGGCGAATCGGTTGTATGCCACAACCGCAGGAATAGCCGCAAACAGTCCTATCGCAGTTGCCACCAAAGCTTCCGCAATTCCTGGAGCAACCGTAGCAAGGGTGACCTGGGTGAGTGCTCCGAGTCCAACGAATGCGTGCATGATGCCCCACACCGTGCCAAATAATCCAACGTAAGGCGACACCGAGCCAACCGAAGCCAGGAACGAGAGATTGGTTTCGATCTCGTCCATTTCGCGCTGGAAGCTAGCACGCATTGCGCGGCGAGCACCATCCATCAGCGTGCCAACGTCGGTAATCCGCCGCTCGCGTAGTTTTTGAAACTCACGCATACCGCTGGCAAAAATCCTCTCCATTGGACCGGCTTTCGCTGCGCCTTTTGCGGCGTCCGAAAACAAATCGTTGAGACTGGCTCCGGACCAAAAGTCTCGCTCGAAAGACTCGTTGAGTGCTTTCACCCGCTTCAACGCGAAAAACTTGCGGAAAATGGCAGCCCAACTGACTACGGAGACCACCAACAGAAGTGCCATGACAAATTGCACAACAAAGCTCGCATTGAGCACAAGATGCAGAATGGAAAGATCTTGGTTCATAGATACCAAATTTACTCTTCAGTTAGCCCAGTAAGGTAGCGAGGCGACGGCTGGCTGTTTCGAGTTGCTCAAAGGAGCTTGCAGTGGAAAAGCGCACAAATTGTTCTGCTTGAGCGACACCAAAGTCACGGCCTGGTGTGATCGCAACATGGGCCTGATTCATGACAGCAAAGGTGAAATCCCAACTGTTCTTTAAGCCCAGTTTTTTGCATGCTTGCGAACAGTCAGCCCAGGCATAAAAGGCACCATCGGGTGGAACGGGAACATGAAGCCCCAACGACTCCAGTCGTGGCAGGAAGTAATCGCGGCGTGCACGAAACGCCTGCCGTCTTTCTTCAAAAACCGATAGTGTCTCTGGATCAAAGCATGCCATTGCAGCATGTTGTGCAATCGTACTGGGACAAATGAATAAGTTTTGAGCGAGTCGTTCGATAATTGACACCAGCGGCAGTGGTACGACCATCCAGCCCAGTCGCCATCCAGTCATGTTGAAGTACTTGCTGAAGCTGTTAATACTGATGATGTCTTCACTCACAGCTAACGCCGTTTGTCCAAATTGCGCGTCGAAGCTCAACCCAAGATAAATCTCATCCACTATCGTGAATCCACTGTGCTGTTGCACTACTTCGTGAAGATCCTTCAAGGTTTGTGGATGAATGGATGTGCCGGTTGGATTGGAGGGGGATGCCAAAAGGACTCCGCGTGTTCTAGCTCCCCAAGCTTCTCGCACCTGCGCTGGCGTTAGCTGAAACCGGTTTTGTGCGGTAGCGGAAAGTAAGCGAGCTGTACCATCAACAGCGCGCACGAAATGCCGGTTGCAAGGGTAGCTAGGGTCTGGCATTAGCACTTCATCGCCGGTATTGATAAGCGCGATGCATGCCAGCTGCAAGGCTGCCGAGGCACCCGCTGTAATGACAATGCGACTGGCGGGTACGGTCACACCGTGCTGGGTTTGGTACCAAGCGCTGATGCGTTCACGTAGTTCGGGCAACCCGGTTGCGGGCGTGTATTGAGTTTTGCCATTGCGAATGGCTTCTTGGGCGGCCAATTGAACCGCTACAGGCGCAGTGAAGTCAGGCTCCCCAATATTGAGAAAGAGCATGGGGCAATCGGTGTCAGCAACTTTCCTACCCAAATCTGAGGCAGCTTTGGCAACCTCCATCACGTAAAAAGGTTCAATGCGTTGTGCGCGATCGGAAATGTGCATGCGATGAGCTTACTTGGAAGAGCCGGGCTTGTCTTTGCGATCGATTTCAACTTCTGTGTGACGCAGTTGGGGGGCGAGGCCATTCAAGACGGCATTGACGTATTTGTGGCCGTCTGTGCCACCAAATTCCTTTGCTAGCTCAATGCACTCATTCAAAACTACTCGCCAGGGCACGTCCAGACAGTTTTGAAATTCATACACACCGATCCACATCACCGCATGTTCAATGGGCGATATCTCTCCGATAGGACGATCTAGGAGCGGAGAGATCGCAGCATCTAGTGCAATGGAGTTTTTCACGCAACCCCGCAGCAGTGCGTCGAAATGAGCCGAATCAGCCTTGTTGAATCCAGCCAAATCGCGTGTAAATGCATCAACTTCATCCAACGCATTACCACCAACCAGACTTTGGTACAAGCCTTGCAACGCAAACTCACGCGCGCGGCTGCGGTCCGACTTGCTACCGGCTTTGCGCGCACCGGTGCTAGTGAGACCTTTACGACTTTGGCGGGGAGGGCGTGGTGTGGTTTTCGTAACGATCATCAGATTGCCTCCAAAAGATTGGCCATCTCTACAGCCACTCGCGCGGCATCGCGGCCCTTTTCCTCTTGTCGTGCCAACGCCTGGGGAAGGTCCTCGGTTGTGAGAATTGCGTTGGCAATTGGTAGTTGGTAATCCAGCGAGATTCGAGTGACGCCAGCACCCGATTCGTTTGCTACGAGTTCAAAGTGATAGGTTTCTCCGCGGATGATGCATCCCAATGCAACGAGAGCGTCGAAACTGCCTTTCTCGGCCAAAGCCTGGAGTGCGGTGGGTACTTCCAGGGCACCGGGCACAGTGATGTGCTCGATGTCTTTTTCCGCCACACCTAAAGCTAGTAGTTCAACCTTGCAAGCATGCGCGAGTGCGTCGGTTATCGCAGCATTGAAACGTGCTTGAACCATTCCTACGCGCAGTTTCTTACCGTTCATGCGGTCATTGTCTGTAGCGATATGGCCCTTGTCTGCGCCAAACATAGATGTTCCTTTTTTATCGGGGAGTCAACAGCACGTGTGCCGCCGTGGGTTTTTGGCTAATCACGACTTGTTGATGTAACCAGTAATCTCGAGGCCGTAGCCTGTCATGCTGGGCATGCGTCTGGGGCTACCCATCAGGCGCATGCGGTGCACGCCGCAGTGACGCAGGATTTGCGCGCCCACGCCATAGGTGCGCAGGTCCATACGACCGCGCACGGGTGCCTGTGCCGCCTGTGCCGTACCCTCAAACTGCGCCAACAACTGTTCACCGCTTTCACCGCAATTGAGCAAGACGACTACGCCAGCACCTTCCTGCTGCATATGCTGCAAGGAAGCCTCTAAGCTCCAAGAGTGCATGGCACGCCCGGTTTCCAGTGCATCCAGCACCGACAGGGGTTCGTGAACCCGGACCGCTACAGAATCTGTAGCATTCCAGGTCCCTTTGACGAGAGCTAGATGCACACCAAGGCCTGCAGTGTCACGAAACGCGTGGGCGGTGAATTCGCCGAATGCAGTTTGTAGCAAGCGCTTGCCCATCTGACGAATCAGCGATTCGGTCTTGCTGCGGTATTCGATCAGATCGGCAATGGTGCCAATCTTCAAGCCATGTTCAGCTGCAAACAGTTGCAGGTCTGGTAGACGGGCCATGGTGCCGTCGTCTTTCATGATTTCGCAGATCACAGCAGCGGAGGTGCAGCCCGCCATGGCGGCCAGATCACAGCCGGCTTCGGTATGTCCGGCGCGCATCAGTACGCCACCGTCTACAGCCTGCAGTGGGAAGATGTGGCCGGGTTGGACCAGATCGGCAGGTACTGCGTTGGGAGCCACGGCTGCCTGCACGGTGCGGGCGCGATCAGCGGCCGAGATGCCGGTGGTGACCCCTTCGGCGGCTTCAATGGAAACCGTAAAAGCGGTGCCTTTCTTGTCGCCGTTACGCGCGGCCATGGGCGGCAATTGCAGGCGTTCGCAACGTTCACGGCTGAGCGTCAGGCAGATCAGGCCACGGCCATAGCGCGCCATAAAATTGATGCCATCGGCTGTGACGTGATCGGCGGCCAAGATCAGGTCACCTTCGTTTTCACGGTCTTCTTCGTCTACCAATATGACCATGCGCCCGGCACGCAAGTCGGCAACGATTTCTTCAACCGGGGAAATGGGTACGAGGGTCTGGGTGCTCATGGTGCGAACGGATCAGGCCGGCAACAGAATTTGGTTGTCAACACTGAACTGGTAGTCTTTGAAGATGTGCTCGGCGCTGGGTGTGAGGTAGGTTCCATCAGCCAGGCGACGTGTGGTGTCTTTGAGGCGGTAGGTACTGCTTCCGCAGGTCCAGACGTTGTAGTTCTGCATTTGCGTGCACAGACAAGTCTTGTCCTTGACCGAGAGGTTCTTTCCATCGGGGTGCTGGGCCAGTTCACGGTTGTAGGCGTCAATGTAGGCACAATTTCCATTGCCGTCGAGCAAGTACCCGTAGGCTTCGCAGTTGGGTCGAATGCCGGTACCGATGGCTGGTGAGTTGCGCAACATGCGCATGGGATAGCCAGTGGGCGAGATCGTGTTGACAACGATGTCTTCTTCGATCGCGTTGAAGTAAGCTTGCTTGGCCTTGGCGGGTAGGCCGCACTCGTTGGCGACTGTGAAGCGTGTGGCAACTTGGATGGCCGAAGCGCCGTTCTCCATAAATCGCACGCCGTCGCTGCCGGTGAAGATACCCCCAGCAGCAATCAACGGGATGTTGAGTTGTTCGGTTTTTAGATAGGCAGCGATTTCGGTCACGATCGATGCCAGATCGAATTGGGCCCAATCCATCCCGAAGCCTAAATGGCCGCCAGCTAGCGGTCCTTCAATCACCACAAAATCAGGTAGGCGGTCAAGCTTGGCAGTTTTTCGTAGAAAGAGCTGGAGCGCGCGCACCGATGAAACGATGATGCCCAGTTTGGCATCCCGAAAACGGGGGTGGTCGGCCATCAAGGCAAACGAACCCAGATGTAGTCCGGCACTGAGCGTAATGCCATCGATGCCCGCATCCAGTGCCGAATTCAGACGCACTTGCAGGGTCTCGCGCGGGCCGTTCATGGTCAGCTTTTCCATGACATTGACGAACACCATGCCGTTCCCGCGCTTGGCCTCCATGGTCCGACCCACATGCAGTCGGGTGGCCTCGGCTAACTTGCCCAAATCGAACTGAACGTCGCTCTTGTTGGAATTGGGAATGTTGTACTTGTAGAACCTGGTCTTTTCCTTGATAAACCCGGTATCAAAACGACGGTCGGAAACATCATGAACCAGCGCGTCGGAAATGTGCCCGATGCCACCCAGGCGGGCCGCCTCCAGCGCCAGTTCGGCTGTAGAAATATCGACGCCCATACCGCCAATCACAATGGGAACGTACTCCTTGGTACCAAGCTTCAATCGAAAATCGTCAACGCGTTTCATGGGTTTCCTTAGGTAACTGGTGTCAGGCCGTGTTGTGGGTTTACGCAGCAGGTTGACCTAGCATGCGTTCGACATAGCGTGCGATGAGGTCAATTTCCAGATTGACGGCCGAGCCTACTTGCAGCTCGCCGAGCGCTGTATGGCCAATCGTGTGAGGAATCAGATTGATGCTGACTTCGCAACCCTGTGATTGGTCTGCGACCTGATTGACGGTCAGGCTGACCCCGTTGATGGTAATAGAACCTTTGTAGGCCAGGTATTTGCCCAGGTGTTTGGGGGCCACAACCCGCAACGTCCAGCTTTCTCCGATTTGCGCGAAATGCGTAACCTCGCCGATACCGTCCACATGGCCTGACACCAGGTGTCCACCCAAGCGATCTTGGGCGCGCAGTGCTTTTTCCAGGTTAATGCGTCCCTGCTTGTCCAAACCTGCTGTCTTGGAAAGCGACTCGGCTGAAACATCCACGGTAAAGCGATTGGAAGATGAATCGATCGTGGTAACGGTCATGCAAGCACCGTTCAGTGCGATGCTGTCGCCCAATCCGACATCCGCTAAAAATTTTTCGGGGGTTTGTATGGTGAGTCTTCGGCCATGTTCGGATGTAATACCCAATGATTCCACTGCCATCACGCGACCGACACCTGTAATGATTCCAGTAAACATGGTCGCATTTTCGCAGGGAAACGGAGCACTTCCGTTCAGCCGCTGCAATCCATTGCTTCAGAAATGGTCGCGATCACGCAGACGCGCCACTATTCTCAAGTCTGGCCCGATTCGATCGAAGGATCGGTAATCCAGGGGAAGTGCATCGGACAGTGTAGTTGCTGCAGCCAAGTTGGCCATGTCTTTGCCAGGTCCCAAAAGCTTCGGTGCGACGTAGAGCAACAAGTCGTCAACCAATCGAGCTTGCAATAATGATCCAGTAAGTCCCCTACCACACTCCACATGCAACTCATTTACTTCTAGTTGCCCCAAATCGAACATGACCGCACCAAGATCCACATGGTTCGGCATCGATGTGTCTGGCAAGTGAACTACGGTAGCCCCGCGCGATGCAAGTGCTTGCTGCGCAGAAGGGAGTGGATTCGCGGTGTAAATCAATACTTTCCGGGGACTCTCAAAGAGCGCTGCATTGATGGGCGTTTGCAGGAATGCATCAATAATCACCAGCTGGGGTTGGCGTGTTGTGGCAATTTCACGTACATCTAATCGGGGGTCGTCAGACAAGACGGTACCAATGCCGGTCAACATGGCACAACTGCGCGCACGCCAACTGTGACCGTCGGCTCTGGCCTCTTGGGATGTAATCCACTGACTTGTCCCATCTGGCAACGCGGTCTTTCCATCCAGAGTGATGGCCATTTTTGCGCGAACCCACGGGCGCTTGCGAATCATTCGACTAAAAAAGCCCAAATTGAGTTCTCGTGCTTCGACGGCAAGTGGGTCGGTAGACGGTAAGACGTCAACTTCTACACCCGCTGCGCGCAACCTCGCAAAACCTTGCCCCGATACTCGTGGGTTAGGATCGGTTTGAAATGCCACGACGCGTTTAATGCCTGCATCGATCAAGGCATCGCAGCAGGGGCCAGTGCGACCATGGTGAGAGCAAGGCTCCAGTGTGACAAAGACCGTAGAGCCGCGCACGTCGCTTCCACGCGCGCTTGCATCGCGCAGCGCCATGATTTCGGCGTGAGGGCCGCCAACCACTTGCGTATGGCCCGAGCCGATTTCTTTTCCGTGGGTGTCGACGATTATGCACCCAACAGCGGGGTTAGGCGAACAACCGACGCGCGCAATTTGCGCTTGCTCTAGCGCCAGTGAAAGAGCGAAGCTAGGTGCATCCGTTACTTCCAGCATTCAGCAACTGCTTTGGTGTTTCCAGAGTTTCCCCTAAGTCCAGTATTGGTGAGCGTGTAGCTCCCACAAGCATCACCGGCCATGCCATTTATGGGTTCATAAACCAGCGTAAACGTTGTGGCTTGATCAAGCACGGAATTCGTCGTGTCAAGCTGATACAAAGAGTCTCCAGAGGGTGGAGATACTGTCAGCGTGGCCGGGATAGAAACTGCCGTCCCGTTGCGCGTTGCACTAAAGCTGTCGTTGGCAGCATAGAAACGATTCATGTACTGCGCTGCGGCAAACATCTGGGTTCGCAACTCTGCACGCTGCCCACGACGAACCTGCTCCCGGTAGGTGGGCAGCGCTATGGCGGAGATGATTCCTATGATTGCCACCACGATCATGACCTCAATCAACGTAAAGCCATGATGTTGCTTGAATTGAAGAATCAATTTTCTGTCCATAGCGTTCCTTCTGTCTTGGATACAAGTTCAACGCGAATCATCGCATAAACAATTGACGCCAAGATCGGGTAGACCCAGAGGGAGGTGTGGCTGTGCAACTGGCCGGTGGCGGCGTCTGGCAGGTGCATGGATCCGTGCATGGTGGATCATCCACGCGCGCTTTGAAGTGACCACGTGAGTCCTGAACGTCGACATAACCGGTAGACACCCCGTTGTCTTGAATGTCCAAAACAACGTCCTCACCGTCCGCCTCAGTTGAGTACACGCAATTGACGGCGTCGTTGTCGTCAATATTTCCGTCGTTATTGGTATCAAGCGTCGTTTGCGTCTTGCAGAGGCCCGTCAGCGGTGAAATAAGGTAATTGAAGCCACTACTTGCACTGGATGAGCAGCTGTACTGGTTAGTACGTGGGGCAATCGTGTCAACCCGCACAACTTTGCCAACCGGCTCAATCGCAAAGATACTGCGCTGCCCACTGGTTAGCACATAGTCTAGACGCCAGCCGCGATGGATGGACCAATCTACAGTGGTGGAGGACGACGTGTTGTAGTACTTGGTGACACCATCAGGATTGGTGCCAACTCCGGCTGCACTGGTAATTGCAGAGCTAGCCAATACGTCAATCGCAAGCAAGTCACTGCGACTTGCAATGCCACTGAAAGAGCCTGAACCACCAAAATTGACCTTGTCCCACAGCCCGTATGCGGTTTGTTGGGCCGTACTGGTTTGGTCAGCATCGTCATACAACTTGCCAGTTCCCACAACCACCATATAGCCGGGGTACACCGCTCCACCGGAGTCTTTGTCGGTGCGCGGAATTACGGCCGGCATGGCAGTAATAGGTTGGGGGTTGCCAGCACCGTCCAGGGCTCTGAACAACTGCTGACCATTGGTTGGCCAAGCAGACGAACTGGAACCACTGAGATCAAAACGCCATACGCGGCCCAGTAAATCGCCTGCATAGGCACCAATGATTCGCCCACGTGTGGGTGAACCTGCAGCGGTGTCGCGAACCAGGCGCACACCTCCCAAGCCATTGCTGATTGAAGTGTCGGTTCCGATGCTCTTGATCAGCGCCCCGGTCGACAGATTAACAATCATGAGCTTTGCCTGGCCAGAGGTGCTATACGGGCCATTGCCAAAAATTGCGACCCAGTCCCCACTCGCGGTGATACCAGATTGCACCTCTGACATCACGTTGCCAATGTCACCCATTCCGGCTTGCTTGTTGTTGATCTCCCAGAGAATGGACTTGGCACTCATACTGGTCGGCCACGTCACGTCCAACGCAAATACGCTCCGCGACCCAGCGCCAGTTGTACCCAAGACCAAGTTGGCCCAGCGGGTGCTGGAGCCACTGGTCGACTTGTTGGGTGCAGTGATATAGGCATCGGACTCCACCATGGGGCCGTCGACGTAAAACTGGTGCTGGTAGGTTGGCGAGGCCAACTGGTGCAACTTACCAAACACCGATTGTGGCACGTAGGCAAAAATCTCCTGCCCGTCGCTTTCACGGAATCCATGCACCATGCCGTCATTGGCCCCAATGAATAACACACCTTCCGTGCGCTTTGCCTTTGCGTCGGTCGAGGTATTCTTGTACGCGTCGTAAGTGCTTTGCCCAGGGGTACCGACCGCTAGGTTTTCATACCCTGGATTTGAATTGTCCTTAATAAAAACTGGTGTCGAGTTGACGATGTCGCCCAACACCGCTTCACGAACCCGCTTTGGAGACGCACATACCGTGCACTCGTCTGTGCGCTTGCCGCGGATATAGTCAATCATGGCCTGATCCATGGTGTTGACTAACAAGTGCGTGTCGTTCGCTGCAGAACTAGATGCGCGAAGACTGTTGGTTGTTAGGGGCGTCAGATCAAAGGTAATGCCACCGGAAGTCGGCGACCAGGTGTAGACTTTTCGAGAGGAATGGCTTGGAATCGTAGTTGTTCCGTTTGGCTTACCCAAAGTGTCCGTGCCGATCACCTGCCAAGCGGTTCCCGACTCATCGCCAGTGCCCGTCAGGTTGATCATCTTGACGTTACCCCACCAGAGATTGGCGGTGTAGTACGGCACAAACTTCTTGGTACCTGCAGTCAAGGTAACGGCAGACGCAGCCACACCCGCTTGGGAGAACTGCTCGCCTGCAATGCTTCCGACCACCCGTCCAATTTCTGTGGCGAAAGCGTCAGCATCATTGACCTTTAGATATTCACCCCCCCCGTTGTGCGCCGCATGAACCAAATCATCGATTTTGTTCATTGTTGACGCGCCTGGATCCGACCAATTCAAAGTGCCTGTTCGCGCCTGGTTGTATTGGGAATCCGTCATACTGCCAACCACGCCTAAACCTGCGGTGTAGGTGGTCATGTTCTGCCAAAACGGACGATCAGTCGGTTTGCCAGGCGTAACATCATTGGCCAAAGGTTGATTGCCCGCACCACGCAGGTCACGTGCCCAATAATACTGCGCTACATCCGCGAGATTATCCTTGAAACCTGTTGTATTACTTGTCTTGTCAGCCTTACCCAAATTGCGCGGATCAGGGGTATGCCAGTAAGGACGGTAGCTATATTTGGTAACACCATCGTTATGAACGATTTCCGGTGTATTTGTTCGTCCATCCTGATCAGTTCCGGCGATTGTCGACGACGCTGCGTCGTTGTTCCATTCTCCATCAGTAATAAGAATGGTGTATGACTTGCGGCAAGACAGATGTTCTAAAGAAGTTTCGTTCTCTGAATTGGATTTCCAAGGACTATGTGCCCATGGCCCATTCTTTCCAGATTGACTGTAATACTGTCCTGCCAAATCCAAAGCCTTACGTAATGGTGTTCCTCCACTAGCAGGGAGAGTATTCAACCAAGTATAAAAATCTGTTTTAGCGAGAAAGTAATCCTTCATAACGGTAAAGCCTGAGACGCTGCTCGCGTGAATGGTTCCCCATCCAACGCGAAACGTATCCGGTTGCGTTGCAAAAGCTTTGCCGACACCGGCTCTAGCAGCCTGTGATCGCGTCAGATGGTAGGTACGCCAATTCGCAATATTCTGCTTTTCCTCTGCCAATGTGCACGTGGTACCTGCGCAATCAGTGCGTTTGGCGCTCTTCGTTGTAATCGGGTTTGTGGTGCCTTTGTTGGCGACGGCTGCTCCCGCTGCACCGTACCAAAAGCTTCCAGACTTCACGACATATTTATCGTACCGCGAAGCCGTACAAATACTTCCCTTTGTGGTCAGATTTGTTATGGTTTGTCCGGCCGCAGGTAAATAAAACGTGAAATCAGAAAATGAACTCGTGGATGCATTCGTTCCGGGTGCCCCGGTGTTGGAATAATGCGGTTCATACCGCTTTGCTGGATCGTAGTACAACTGGTTGTTGATGGTGGCTTTGTCTGCTAAATCAGTTGTACCGCAGGTGCCACTCGCTAGAACATAATGCCGTGCAAATGCATCATCCCCACCCATGGACCCTGAATCATCCAGGATAAATAGCAGGTTAGGCCGCACCGACGCGGCGCGCGTCAATAATGGTTCGCTTGCCAACCCGGCAACCGCATAACCGGCGGAAAATAGTCCTGAAAGGGCCAACAACTTAAGTATTGCGTTTGCAGCAAGCGTGGTTTTTGGCTGTTGGGTGCAACGGGGTGTATTCACAGCATGCTCCTGATTACGGTAAATCAAAATAGTCACAACAGGATTAAGGGGTAAATGTATTGGTGGACTGCAACCAAACTTCGCTACCTATCGGTTTGGGTCGCGAAGTTCCGGTAAGGGCAGGCACATCTGGGCCAAAACCACGGGCGGTTACGACAAAACGCGAGGTACCACCGGCGGGCGTTTCCAAATATTGCGCCATGCACTCTGGAAAACGCTTGTAAAGGCCTTCGGTTGAGCTGTTATTGATATCGGTACTGGCCAAAACCACACCGCCTACTGCGGCAAAGCCTGTATCGCTATCCCAATTGCTTGCAACATTTTCCCAGTTATAGGCGGTCCCCACTGTGGGCGCAGCTGCAGGTTGTAAGTTCGGAGAAACGGGCGTTGTACTTAAAAAGTTTTGCACCAATTTCTCGCAATGGCGCAGGCCAGCTTCTGCTGCCTGCATGGCGAGCCCGTGGGTTCTGGAATTATTGGTCGAAACCTCTCCCGACAAGGTTGATTTGACTGCCGAAGTAGCAATAACCGAAAGAACCACAAGCATTATCAGTGCGATTACTAAGACAACGCCCGATTGTTTCTGTGGCGGTTGATAGGTGGGAGTTTTCATGATGCAGATGCCATCCGGTTTCTGATTGCAATGGTGCGGACGTAGGCGCGGTACAAACGCCTGTCACCCGGCGTTACAGTTGAAGCTGCACTGGAATCGCAGCCGTAGTAGTCGGTGGCTTCTGTCAGCACTTCTTTATCGCTGCGCATGATCACGCAGATACGAACCGTCACCACTTTGCCCCAGCGTTGTTCTGGCGTCAGCGCAACCAAATTGGGATCGACACCTACCGTTCCGCCTGCCACGGTGGCTGGTCCTATCTCGGTTGGCGTCAAATACCCGGCGACAAACTTGGTTCCGTTAGTGGGATGTGCAGTGCCTAGAGACACCTCAAGCTTCTCGACATTGTCCGCAAGGGGCTGCTCTTGGATAGTTGTTTCCGTGCCCGCGCAATACAGCGCATTGTTTTTTACGTAGTAGCGATTTTCGGCAACGTAGTAGGTATCGCCAGAACCCGCATCGGTTTGTTGGACCAGGGCGTTGCCCAGGCAATTGGTCGGGAGCGAGCCTGAAGTAGCCTTTGTATTTCGAATATCCGCTTCATAGGCGATCGCCAATCCGTGGCCACCCGCTGCTGCAGCGGCGTTGCATGTCAGGGCCGATGCGTTGGCGGCAGACGTTGCGTTGGAAAAACCGTTTGAACAGGCAAATATGCCAAATCCACCAATGAGTGTGTTGACTGTGGAGCGGCCTCGTTGGATGGGGTTGTAACCGGCTTGCTGAATCTGATGGCTGAGTACGCGCAAGATATATTGCGCATCTTCATTCATTTCGCTTTGTGCTTTGGCCACCGCGGTGGAGCCGAGTGTGTTGGAATACATGGCAATGAGCCCGCCCACAATGACCAAGCCGATGACCATGGAGATCATCAGTTCGATCAGGCTTAGGCCTTGAACCGCCTTGCGCTTTAAGGCGCTGCCAACTCTAGAAGATAAAGCGGTCGATTTCATAGGGTAACTCGAAGATAGAAGCACCGCGGTTTGGGAGAAGCGCTGGTTACCGTACTCGGGCATTTGTCGAAATTGGTTTCTGAGGAATCGTCGCCAGAGTTCCGGCGTTCGGTCCACATGATCCATAAATCACCTTGATTGGTCGATGAAACACCCGCAACCACGGGCCGAGTCAACGCATAGGTACCTGCGGGCAGGCTGGCACGCAAGCGGTTCTTCATGAGTGCAACTTCGTAGGCGGCCAAGGTGGTGGTGGTGCAGTTAGGGTAGGCGCAAACCGCAGTGCTGGCAACGGCAGTAACGGCAGTTGATCCATCAAACGTCGCCGCGAGGTCGTATTTGCCGCCGACGCTGGCAGTTGGGCTGCCAAACGCATCGGGGTTCGCACGCATTAAGTCAGCGAACTCTGCGGCAAGCGAGGCGGCCACTCCTTGGGAAATGACGTTTTGGTTCGCTGCAACGGCAAACGCCTGCATACCTGCCAGTGCCAAAACACCAAATCCCAAAACCAGCACGGCAATCATGATTTCTAGCAAGCTGGAACCGCGCTGGCGGCTAGCGCCAAGGTGCCGCCGTGCTTTTGATGCGAGGTTGGTTAACATGTTGACGAACCCTTATCCAAGACACGAACTTTCCCTGTCATACTGATGCAGACGGTGCGGTCTGCCGTGGCTGAATTGGGCGCAGTAAATACCAAATTGGCTGCGCCACCGGCTACCCTGCCATCGCTGTTGTAGCGAATGGAAGAGACCGCAGTGCTGCCCTGCACGGAATTGCTTCCGGTCAACTGTTCTTGCCGGCGCAGGATGGCCTCTCCATCGGAAGCGGTTGTAGAGCGTGCACCGTTTCCGTTGGTATCAATGAAGACGATCCAACCAACCTTCCAATCGCTACCACTGCAAGTAGGATCTGCGTCCATGGATGTCGAACTGGGGCATAGGCTGACGTCCACCCCACGCTTAACCGCTTCGCCTCGGGCGTAGCGGGTGTCGGCATAAAAAGAGTTCATCTGGGACGTTAGGTTACTGCTAGCGATCAACTGAACGAACGAGGGTGCTGCAATACCCATCAGGACTCCCAAAACCGCCAGGGTTACCATGAGCTCGACTAATGTGAGTCCAAATTGTTTGTTCATGATTTCATTATGCGGGTTGAAGCCATTTGAAAGTAAACGAGACGATGAATGGCGCTGTGAGACCGATAACCGGTTCGGATATAAAGGGAGGTATGGTGGCCCGTTAAGGTTAGCCGATCGACCCCAAAAAAAGAAAACGAGGCCTGTGGCCTCGTGAACTGTACTAAACAAGGAGTCCGGTTTCTGTCAACCAGTGCTCGGTGCCAGTTGCCGATGCCTCAACCGTAAACCGGAAACCGCGCCGTCAGCGCCGCCACTTTGGCGCGTACCGCGGTGATGTTGGCCTCGTCGCGCGGGTTGTCCAGCACGTCGGCAATCAGGTGGGCAGTGGCACGGGCTTCCTCTTCCTTGAAGCCACGCGTGGTCAGGGCAGGGGTGCCGATGCGCACGCCGCTGGTGACCATGGGTTTTTCCGGGTCGTTGGGGATGGCATTCTTGTTGATGGTCATGTGGGCGGCGCCCAGAACCGCCTCGGCTTCCTTTCCGGTGATGCCCTTGGCCCGCAGGTCCACCAGCATCACATGGCTTTGCGTGCCACCACTGACGATGCGCAAGCCGCGCTGGGTCAGTGTTTCGGCAACGACTTGGGCGTTTTTGACCACTTGTTCCTGGTACGCTTTGAATTCGGGCGTGAGCGCTTCCTTGAAGGCTACGGCCTTGGCCGCGATCACGTGCATCAGCGGGCCGCCTTGCAGGCCGGGGAAGATGGCGCTGTTGATGGCCTTTTCGTGCTGGGCCTTCATCAGGATGATGCCGCCACGCGGGCCGCGCAGGCTCTTGTGCGTGGTGGAGGTCACCACGTCGGCATAGGGCACGGGGTTGGGGTAGACGCCCGCAGCAATCAGACCCGCATAGTGGGCCATGTCGACCATGAAGATGGCGCCGATCTCCTTGGCAATTTTGGCAAAACGCTCGAAATCGATATGCAGGCTGTAAGCGGAAGCTCCGGCGATGATGAGTTTGGGCTTGTGTTCACGCGCCTTGGTTTCCATGGCGTCGTAGTCAATGGCTTCGTTCTTGTCAAGGCCGTAGGAGATGACATTGAACCACTTGCCCGACATGTTCAGCGGCATGCCGTGGGTGAGGTGGCCGCCTTCGGCCAGGCTCATGCCCATGATGGTGTCGCCGGGCTTGAGAAAGGCCAGAAAAACGGCCTCGTTGGCGGAGGCGCCGCAGTGGGGTTGCACATTGGCGGCTTCGGCACCAAAGATCTGCTTGATGCGGTCGATGGCCAGTTGCTCGGCTACGTCCACGTGTTCGCAGCCGCCGTAATAGCGCTTGCCGGGGTAGCCTTCGGCGTACTTGTTGGTCAATTGGCTGCCTTGGGCGGCCATGACGGCGGGGGAGGCGTAGTTTTCGCTGGCAATCAGCTCGATGTGGTGTTCCTGGCGAGCGTTTTCGGCCTGGATGGCGGCCCACAGTTCGGGGTCGGCTTGCTCAACAAGAATATTGCGGTGGTACATGGCAGTCCTTAGTGACGAAAGGCCTTGCGCGCAGAGTGCGACAAGGGCTGCCCAGGCGAACGGCTGATCGCGAATGGCTGGTTTGGCGCATTGCGGCACGCTTCCTCGTGGTAGGCCCACGTTGGCGCCATGAAAGTTGGCGCGCTTATCGCCAGTCGCGTGCGAGTCGGAGTTTACCCTAGGGGCTTCTGCGGACCTGGGGTGTCAGGAATTGACGGGGTCGGCCACCTGCTCGGCAATCACTGCGGGCTTGGGAGGGGGCGCAACGGTTGTGGAGACGGCTTGGGACGAGGTCATTGGAATGGCCCGTCCGGTCGAGACCAAACGCAAGCGCTGGTGCTCTGCCAGTACCTTGGCGGTGTAGCCGCCGTCATCCTCCATATTGCCCGCGCCAACATAGAGTTTGAGGCCGCCCTCAACTGAGCCGGCTCGTGATACGCAGTCTTGCAAGACCTTGATGCCCACCCGCAGGTTCGAAATCGGATCAAACGCGGCTAGCTTGCCCCCGAAACCACGGTACTTGTCGCTGTGGATATGGGTCATGACCTGCATCAGGCCTTGGGCTCCCACGGCGCTTTGCGCAAAGGGGTTGAAGCCTGACTCTACCGCCATGACCGCCAAAATCAGCGTGGGGTCGAGTTTGGCCCGGCCACCTGCCTCATAGGCTTCGGCGACCAAAGCGCCGACCGGCTCGGGAGCCACGTTGTACTTCTTGCTCAGCCAGTAGGCGACGGCCGCCTGGGGCTTGGGAAGATCTTTGGGATTGGTCGCCGTGGCGCGTTCCACCGCATCCAAGTCTGGTGCGATGCCGGTGCTTACGGTCTGGCGCGATTGAAGCCAGCTCATGAGCTGCACTTCCCCGGCTTGCCGGATTTCAGGCCGGACGGTCAGGGTGATTGCGGTAAACATGACGGCCAAGCCCAGCAGGGCAAAACCGTTTTGCGTGATTTCAAAGAAACCTTGGGCAACGTCACGAGCCAAGTTGGCCATGCCCCGGGTGAACTTCGTTGTCGCTGTCATAGCTCTTCCTTCTTAGGCGGGGATCCATGAACCATCATGTATGCACGACGGCTGAAATAGACCCCGTTTGGGTTGGTATGCCATCAGGGTGCGCTCCCCGCATCTTGCGGAGTCGCAACCTGCATGTGCCGGGTTCGGCAGCGGTTACGGGTTATCCCTAGTTGGGTTGAAGGGATGGCGGATTCTAGGGGGGTGAATATATCGAGTCAACAATAAAGACTAGGCTTCTTATTCTATTTGAGGCTTAAGAGAGCACCCCGATCAGCCTGAATGCGGGCCCTGCGTGTTTTCGCATGCATAGAAAATCTACCAATGGAGTTGGCCTGCTTCATTTGAAAAGGTCATTGGCGGCTGCATACCGTGCTCGGTAAACTGGCGCTGCCTGTTGAGTCAGGCCAAGGTCGGCAGTAGCCAGTCCACGCTCGAAAGGGTGTCCGTGATAAAGCGAGCCCGACCCTACTGGGGAGCAATCTATTGCTTCCTGTGCCCGCAGGACGTTTCCCTCCTGTGTGCCAACCCCCGACGGCATGGGCCTGAGGCCAGCCGTCAAGCCCGGTGTCAGGAGATTGCTTGCCTGGCATCGGGCTTTCTTGTATCTGCTACTGTTTTTGTAGCTGCTTACGCAAGATCCATGCGGGCTAGCGGGTTATTTTGATGTTGAAAAGGGCCATGCGTCTGCAACCTGGTTCCGGGCGCGCAATTCGCGGCGAAAATGCGGGCTTGCTTGAACTTCTACAACCCTCTTTGTTGAGTGCACCGTGACGTCTGTTTCTACCGCCAAATCCCATGACCTGACCTCCCTTGACCGCATGACTGGTGGGGCCTTCACTGCAGCCACGGCGGGTGAACGCGCTGCGCGCATACGGGAGTGGCTGCAGTCCGTCCCTTCGCCGGAGCAGCTCGCCGAGGTTTTCAAGGAACTCAGCGTGAAGGACAAGGGTGCCGCCAAGCTCGTGCGGGAAAGAATCGACGAAGCCCGCCGTATCAAGAACCAGGAAGCGGTGGCTGCGGAGTGGGCGGCCAAGGCGCAGGGCTTGCTGGATTTAGCCAAACTCAATATTGCAGACGCCCTGGCCTGGCAGCGTGACGCTGCCAAGGCAGGGGCTCCTCTGAGCCGCGAGCCCTTGGCGAGCCTCAAGAGCCAGTTGGCCGAACGGGTGCGGGTGATCGAAGACCTCCAGCGCAGGGTGCAAGTGCAGCGTGAGGCAGCCGTTTTGTTGGCCCAGCGTATTGAAGTCCTTTCCACAAAATCCTGGAAAGACGCGCAGGCTACCCTGGAACCCCTGGGTGCCGATATCTCGCAGTGGCAGCAGCAAGCCGAACAGTTGGTGGCCGATGGCAATTGGCCCAGTGTGGATGTCAAGTTTGCGCCCTTGCTGGAAGCTTCCAAGGCACAGTTGTGGGTGGTCTGGGAGGCATTCCAGGCTGCACTGAAGCAAGCCATCACAGCAGCCGAAGATGCCACAGCCGCGCTGCCGCCCGTACCGGTTTGGGCCGATGAGCTGCGTCTTGCGCGGGGTGTGGCGGTGGAAACACCGGCCAAACCCGCCAAGCCCAAGGTGGACCCTGCCGTGCGGGCTCAGGCGCAGGCCGCGGTACAGCATGTGCTGTCGCAGTTGGAAGAGGAAATCGCCCAAGGACACGGCAAAGCCAGTGCTGGTGCTGCCAATGCGCTGCGTCAGGCCCTCAAAGAGTATGGCCGTCTGGTCGACGACAAGCTGGAAAACCAGGCGCACACTGCATTGGCTGCTGCCGGGGAACTTGGAGCGTGGCAGCGTTGGCGTGCCGATCAATTGCGCGAAGCGCTGGTGGCCCAGGCGGAAGGTTTGCTCAAGCGTCCCGAAGGTCAAGGGCTGGGTGGACGCAAGATGCAGGAAAGCCTGCGTGCGCTGCGCGAGCAATGGAAACAAACGGACCAGGGCGGCAGCGCGAACCATGCCTTGTGGAAACGCTTTGACGAGGCTTGCAACGAAGCGCACAAAGTCGTTGAGGCCTGGCTGGAAAAGGTCCGCCATGACGCCGTGCAAGCCAAGGCAGCTCGCATGGCTCTCATTGATGAGGTGAAAGCCTGGGCTGTGGCCAACCCCAGTGCCCAGGACGACGATTGGCGAGGTTTTCAACGTCAGTTGCATCAGTTTGCTGATCGGTGGCGCGATGCCGGCCATTTGGGCGAAAAGGCGTTTGCCGAACTGCAGCCCCTCTGGAAAGCGGCCTTGGACCAGGCCAGCGCACCTCTGGACGCCTTGCAGACCAACAGCGTAGCGCAACGCCAGGCCATGATTGACGAAGCCAAGGCGCTTGGTGCGTCGACTGAACTGCGCATTGATGCGGTGAAAGAGCTGCAGCAGCGCTGGCAGGCGTTGGCCCATCGGGTGCCCATGGACCGGCGTCAGGAGCAAAGGCTTTGGGACGCGTTTCGCAAACCCATTGACGAGGCATTTGCCCGCAAGTCTGCAGCACGCGAACAGGCGCAGACCGCCACCAGCGCGCGTGACCGGGCAGTGCTGGATGCCGCCAAGGCCTTGCAAGTGGCCAATGCTGCGGGTGATGCAACGGCCATCCGAAGTGCCATGGCAGCGTTGGAATTGGCATTGAAGAACTCGGAAAACCCCTCAAATTTTGAGCCAAATGTGCCTGCAGCCCCCGTGGATCATGCGCAAGCAGCTATTGAAAATGTAGCAGATGCACCGGCAGGTGATGCCGCGCCAGCCGCAGTGGCGCCCAAGCCTGCGGTTCGACCGGTCGTGGCCATGCGTGGTGACGATCGTCCGGGGTTGAGGAAAGAGGGGCAAGCTTCGGGGACGCGGCCCGCGTTGCGCCCGGGTGAGCGCGGCCCGCGTGACGGGCAGCGTGCGCCGGCGCGCGGGCGCATGGATGATCGCCGCATCGAAGGCCCCGGCCGTCAGGCAGGCATGCGCGCGCCCGCACCACGCCTGGGGGATGCCGCATTTCGGGCCCAGCGCGACGCTTTGGAGCAAGCCCAAGCCACCTTGCGCAAGCTCGCGGCCCAGGCGCATGGCGAGGCGCTATCCCAAGTCATGACCGCCTGGGAGCGGCGCGACGGGAATCAGTTGCCTAGCCCGCAGGAGTTGGGCGGGCGTGTCAACGCATCGAGCCGCGCCGCTTGGTCCCAGGCGATCGCGGGTGCCAGCCAAGCGGACGGCGTGGCGCTGCGTCAGGCCTTGCTGCGTCTGGAGATCGCTGCCGAGGTTCCTACCCCGGCGCACGAACTGGATGCGCGTCGCGCCCTGCAGTTGCAACTGCTGACCCGTCGCAACGATCCCGCACCGGTACAAACTTGGGCACAAGACGTGGCGGTCGTGTTTTCTGGCCCTTACGATGCCCAAGAGGCCCGTAGGGTGCAAAATGTACTGAAAGTGCTGCTAAAAAAGTAGTCGACCACGACGCGGTGGCGGGTTGTGGTTGACGCAGTCGGTCGGTGTGGCATGCCTTCAGCTGATTCAAGGAGGGATCATGGACTCTGTCGATAGTCTGCTCAGGCGCTTGGAGCAGCTCAATACCATTGGTGCTGCGCTGTCCAAGGAACGGGATATCAACCGCTTGCTGGAGAACATCCTGATTGCGGCCAAGACCATCACCCATGCCGATGGTGGAACGCTGTACCGGGTTACCGAAGACGGACAGGCTTTGCGGTTCGAAATATTGCGTACCGATTCGCTCGCCATTTCCATGGGCGGTACGTCGGGCAATCCCATCAACTTTCCGAACCTGCCGCTGCACAACCCCCAGGGGCAGCCCAATGACTCCCTGGTGGCCGCCTATGCGGCGATCCACAACGAAACCGTCAATATCCACGACGCATACTCCGAGCCGAATTTCGATTTTTCCGGGACGCGCCAGTTCGATGCACGCACCGGTTACCGTTCCCAATCGTTCCTGGCCGTGCCCATGAAGGACCATGAAGGCGAGGTGATTGGCGTACTGCAGCTCATCAATGCCATGCCCAATCCTCAAGGAGGCGTGGTGTCGTTTTCCAGTTCGGATCAAAGCTTGGCCGAATCACTCGCATCGCAGGCGGCCATAGCCATTACCAACCGCAACTTGATGAGCCAGCTCGAAACGCTGTTCGAGTCGTTCATTAGCCTGATCAACTTGGCGATTGACGAAAAATCCCACTACACGGGAGGACACTGCCAGCGCGTGCCGGAACTGACCATGATGTTGGCCGAGGCGGTCAACCAGCACCAAAAGGGGCCGTTGGCGTCATTTCGCATGGATGACCGGGATCGCTATGCTCTCAAGATTGCCGGGTTGCTGCACGATTGCGGCAAGGTGACAACGCCGGTTCATGTGGTGGATAAAGCCACCAAGTTGCAGACGCTGTTCGACCGGATTGACTTGATCGATACCCGCTTTGAAGTGCTCAAGCGGGACCAAGAAATTGCCGCTTTGCGCGCACAGTTGGCCTTGCGCGAAGTCAAAGACCCCGCGATGGAATCGCAAATTGTTACCCAATGTCGCAGCCGTATCGACGCCATGGATGACGACCGTGATTTCTTGCGCCGGATCAATCAAGGCGCGGAATTTATGAAGGATGCCGACCTGCAACGCGTGCGCGACATCGGGCAGCAGCACACCTGGCGCAATGTGCAAGGTGTGCAATCGGATCTGCTGAGCGCGGACGAACTGGAAAACCTGACGATTCGAGCCGGAACTTTGACGTCTGCCGAACGCGATACGATCAATTACCACATCGTCGCCACCATCAAGATGCTCGAGCAACTGCCGTGGCCCAAGCACCTCAAGAGTGTGCCGGAGTACGCCGGTGGGCACCATGAACGCATGGATGGAAAAGGCTATCCCAAAGGCCTCACGCGCGAACAGATGTCGGTGCAGGCCCGGGTGATGGGGATCGCCGACATCTTCGAGGCGCTGACAGCCAAAGATCGGCCCTACAAGCAGGGCATGAAGCTGTCCCAGGCCATGAGCATCATGCACAAATTCAAGATGGGTGGACACATTGATCCGGATCTATTCGACATTTTTGTGCAAGAACAGGTGTACCTGCGATACGCCGGGAAGTTCTTGGACCCGTGGCAGATCGATGAGGTGGACCCGTCATCCTGGGTAACGGCTTGAGGTTGCGGCGGCGTGTTACGCCATGGCCGGTGGAATGCGTTCCAAAGTGATGGATCCATGCGCATGGACCGACGTTGGGCGGCGCATGCGCAGCACCTGCGAGCGAGGCTGCGGCGCTGATTCGTCCCAGTCGCTCAAGACCCAGCGTTGGTACACCGTGCCGAGTGTGTGGCACGCTGGGCGGTGGGTGTGTCCATGGATCAAGTGATGGGCACCATGCACTGCAAGTGCCGACAGGACCGCTGGCCCGTCAAGATCGGTGTAAACCATGTCGGGATCATTCTTACGCGCCTGGCTCTGCGCACGCAGATCGGCGGCAATGGCCTGACGCTGGGCCAGTGACTTGGCCAGAAACGACTGTTGCCACGGAGCTGCGCGCACCTGCTTGCGAAAGATCTGGTAATCCGTATCGGCCAGACACCAGGCGTCTCCATGGCTGAGCAACCAGCGCGTACCCCCAAAAACCAGCACGCTGGGGTCATCCAGCAGCGTGGCATGGGCAGTGCGCATCAACGCCGGCCCCATCAGGAAGTCGCGGTTGCCGTGCATGAGAAAGAGCGGGATGCGCTGGGCTGCGCGGGCCAACTGTTCGGCGCATGCGGCTTCGAAACCGGTTGGATCGATGATGGCGTCATCGCCAATCCAGACTTCAAACAGGTCTCCCAGGATGAAAAGCGCATGGGCTTGCGTGCGTTGGAGATAGCTGCACCAAGCCGCGTAGGTCGCCTGGTCCTGCACATGCAAATGCAGATCGGAAATGAAGTCGATGCAGGCCCACTGCTCGGGGGCGACTACTTCCACATCGCCTCCTGAGCAAACCGCAGCCGCATGGGATACCTGGCGCGCATCTGCGGCACGGAATTGAACGGACCGATCAGATCGCCACGGCCTTTTCAATGACAACGTCTTCGTTGGGAACGTCATCATGGTAGCCGCGTCGTCCAGTGGACACGGACTTGATCTTGTCAACCACGTCGGAGCCCGCAATCACCTTGCCAAAAACGGCATAACCCCAGCCTTGCTGGGTAGGGGCGGTATGGTTCAGAAAACCATTGTCCGAGACATTGATGAAAAACTGAGCCGTTGCGGAGTGGGGGTCACCGGTGCGCGCCATGGCCACGGTGTAGTTGGCGTTCTTAAGGCCATTGTTGGCCTCGTTGTTGATGGGCGCATCGCAGGGCTTCTGATTCATGCCCGGCTCCATGCCGCCACCCTGGATCATGAAGCCCGGGATCACCCGGTGGAAGATGGTGTTGTTGTAGTGGCCCTTGTTGACGTAGCTCAGAAAATTGGCGGTGGACAGAGGGGCTTTTTCGGCATCCAGCTCCAGCGTGATGACGCCGTAGTTGGTGACGTGGAGTTCGACTTGAGGTTTGGACATGGTTATTGGATTTGGGTTGCGGAGTTGATGATGACGGGTGAGGTGGGGACATCTCCCGCGCCGGTTGGTACGAGTTTGATTTTATGAATGACGTCCATCCCGCTGACCACCTTGCCAAAGACGGTGTATCCATCGGAAGGGCCGCGCGCATTGAGAAAGTCATTGTTCTTGACGTTCACGTAGAACTGGGCAGACGCTGAATGGGGGTCTTGGGTGCGTGCCATGGCAATGGTGCCAACGTCGTTGCGCAGCCCATTTTGGGCTTCCAAGGCGATCGGTGGACGGGTGGGGCGCTCGTTGCCAGCCACTGTGTAGCCGCCGCCTTGCACCATGAAGTTGTTGATGACGCGGTGGAACACGGTGCCGTCGTAATGCTTGGACTTGACGTATTGCAGAAAGTTGTCAACGGTCTTGGGTGCTTTCTGCGGGTTGAGCTCCACGACGAACTCGCCCATGCTGGTGACGAACTTTACTTTGGGAGCCGTGTCGGCCCAGCTCAGCAAAGGCAAGGCTAAGCCGAGGGTTCCAATAGCAATCGTCCGGCGCAGGACATCCAAAGGCTTATGTGCCATCGTCAAATCACTCCTTCAAAAAAGATCTTCCATTGATTGTCTTGCCTTATCCAGTATTGGCGCTTGGTCCACCCCGTTCGAATGCCATCGGCAACCTCGCCAAAGGTCACGACCATGGTATCGGCCGCATCGGTCCAACGCAGCAGGGATAGATCTTTGATCTGGATGGTACGCCCCTGTGTCTGGTGCATTTCGGACTTGAGTGTGGGTGTCCATTGCGCCAGGGTCTTGCCATTGCTGGAAAAGTCGGGTGTGTAATAGCTCAGCACCTGCTGCAGGTTACCGGAGGTCTTGGCGTTGCGCCATCCCAAAAGTGCATCTTCAAAAGGTTTGCTCACGGTGCGCGTGCTCTGCGGCGCAATCCACTCCAGAGAGTTGGCGATCACCACGGGCGTGGTGCGTACCTCGACGGTTCGGACAATATGCATTAGATCGGGATTGGCCAGCACCACGCATCCGTCCGTTGCTTGCGGTGCTCTCGAAAATTGATTGGGGGGTGTTCCGTGCAACCAGATGCCGCTTCCGGTCTTTCCACGTTTGGCATCCAAGACGTTGGGATAGCTAATAGGTAGCGCGCCGGAGCCGTAAAAGTCTTTGAGAGACTTGGGGTCGAGGTTGCTGGTGATGTAGTACACCCCCAAGGGCGTCCGTTGATCACCTTCGTTGTGCTTTGCGGTTCCGGCCTTGCCGACCGAGATGTAGTAGTCGCTGACCAGCCTGAGTCCGGTCGCCGTGTTTTCAAATAGGTAGAGGCGGGAGCGACCGGCATCGACTGCAATGGCGTGGCGGGTTCGTGGCGACAACGCCAGGAATTGCGAAGGGATGGTGCCAACGGGAGGCCGTTCTTTGAGGGCACGTACACGTTGCTGCGACTCTTCGCGTAGATCTGCCAAGGTCGAGCCTGCTACGCGGGCTAAAGGCTCTGGCACATCGCCCATGGTGGTAATGGGCCGTGCAAGGCTTGTTAGCAAGTCTCCACGAACGAGCTCGGCGAGTTGGAAGTTCGGATAGTCCTGAACCAACGTTTCGGCCTTTGCCAAGGCCTCCCGATTGCGGGCGGCGCCAATGAGCCGGTAGACCTCGATCAAACGCGCCTCTGCGACGCCACTGGACTTGGATGTCGTCGATAAAGGTTTGGTGGCTGACGCCTTGGTACCGCGCTTCTTGGATGCGGCATCACCGTGGACACTGGCCAAACACAAAGCAACGGCCAGCAGACTGGCTGGAAATCGAATCATCCCATTAACCCAACAGACCTCAGGTGCCGGTGGATTCTTTGACAATCACCCAGCGTTCACCCGTTCGCACCAGTTCCAGTGTCTTGCGGCTGGACACGGAAAGACCATCGGCTTTGTAATCCTGCCGGAATCGCGCAGTGGCATTGTTGCCATTCACCGCGACTTGCAGGTTTTGCAGTTGAATGCTGATTTTTGATTTACTGGTAATGCGTACGCGGCGCTCTTCTTCCCAAGCTCCCCGACTCTGCGAACCAGGCGGATCGAAATCTCTGCCGTAGGCTGCGAGATAAGCCTTCATGTCACGCGCGGCCCAGGCACGCGCCCAGGCCTGAACTGCGGCTTCTGCGTCCTTGGTAGCCTGTGCCGGGTCACCCGTTTGCGCTGCAGTTGGCTGGTTGCCAGCATTTGGAGAGGGACCGGACGGCGCAGCAGTCGGTGTGGTCGCTGCCAGCACGGGGGCGCTGGTCGCAGGCTTGGGCGTCGCGGCCGCGACCGGTGGCGTTGGTGATGTCGCCACAGCAGGTGGCGTGGGTTTTTGATTCTTGGCGCCCGTCGGACTGAACAGTTCACGAATTAGGGCTAGCTTGGGGGGAACTCCTTGGTTGGAACCATCCAATTGCAATGCCTTGTTGTAGGCCTGGCTGGCGAGCTTGGCGTACACATCGCCCAGGTTCTCGTGTGCAGTGGCGTAGCTGGGATTGGTGCGGATGGCCATCTCCAACGCGGTGCGCGCCTTGTCATATTGGCCCTGACCGGCATACAGAACGGCCAGGTTGTTGTAGGGCTCTGGCAGTTCTGGGAAGTCTTCGGTCAGGCGGGTAAAGGTGGCAATGGCATCAGCGGACTTGCCCGAGTCGCGCTGAATCACGCCCTTGAGAAAACGCATTTGCGGATCGCGGGGCTTCGTTGCTAGGTACTGGTCGGCCTTGACCATGGCTTCCATCAGCTTGCCCGAACGTACCAGCTGAGACACTTCGGAGTAATCGTCCGCATGGGCAGCTGTACCGTGGAGGAGGGCCGCGAGCGCAAGCAGCCTGAGAGTGCGGATGGCAGAGGTGCGGACGTGCGTCATAAATCGTACGGGTTGGAAGGCCAAAAAGAGACCCCGCAAGCGGGGCTTTATACTGCGGCGGATTGTAGCTGAGGGGGTGTGCCACCCCTGTCGCTCCCAGCCCCCCAAAATACCCCTATGAGTTTGCGCATTTACAACACGCTTTCGCGTGCCGTTGAGCCATTTACGCCGTTGGAGGCGGGCCATGTCCGCATGTATGTCTGTGGCATGACCATTTACGACCTGTGCCACATTGGACACGCCCGGATGGCCATGGCCTTTGACGTGGTGCAGCGCTGGCTGAAGTGCAGCGGCTTGCGCGTGACCTACGTGCGCAACATTACCGACATCGATGACAAGATCATCCGCCGCGCGCTGGAGCGCAACATCGCGATTCGCGCCCTGACCGACGAAATGATCGCCGTCATGCACCAAGACATCGGCGCGCTGGGCATCGAGCCACCCACGGTGGAGCCCCGTGCCACGGAATATGTCCCGCAGATGCTGGGCATGATCCAGCAACTGGAAGACAAAGGCCTGGCCTACCGCGCCACCTCGGGCGACGTGAACTTCGCCGTGCGCAAGTTCGCGGGCTACGGCAAGCTGTCGGGCAAGTCGCTGGAGGACTTGCGCGCAGGCGAACGCGTGGCCGTGGACGACGGCAAGACCGACCCCATGGACTTCGTGCTGTGGAAGGCCGCCAAAGCCAGCGAACCCGAGGATGCCAAGTGGGACAGCGCCGCCAGCGGCCACCCGTATGGCGTGGGCCGACCCGGCTGGCACATCGAGTGCTCCGCCATGAGCTGCCAGACCCTGGGCGAGACCTTCGACATCCACGGCGGCGGCGCGGACCTGCAGTTCCCCCACCACGAGAACGAAATCGCCCAGACCGAAGGCGTGACCGGCAAGACCATGGCCCGGTTCTGGATGCACAACGGCCTGGTGCAACTGGACAACGAAAAGATGTCCAAGAGCCTGGGCAATTTCTTCACCATCCGTGAAGTGCTGGCCAAGTACGACCCGCAGACAGTGCGATTCTTCCTGGTGCGCGGCCATTACCGTACCGCCTTGGGCTATAGCGATGCTCACCTGGACGACGCCCGCAATGCCTTGCGGCGCTTGTACACCGCGCTGGATCTGGTTGCGCCAGCGCCAATGTCCGCTGGCATTGATTGGGCGCAGCCATACGCCGCGCGATTCAAGGCCGCCATGGACGAAGACTTTGGCACCCCGGAAGCCGTGGCAGTCCTGTTCGATCTGGCCAATGAGGTCAACCGCAGCCAGTCGGCCGAATTGGCTGGGTTGCTGAAAGCCCTGGGTGGCTGCCTGGGCTTGCTGCAGGGTGAGCCGCGCGCCTTTTTGCAGGCTGGCGCGCAACTGGACGAGGCTGCCATTGCCGAACGCATTGCCCAGCGCGCCGCCGCCAAGGCGGCCAAGGACTTTGCATTGGCCGATACCCTTCGCAAGGAACTGCTGGCGCAGGGCATCGTGCTCAAAGATTCCGCCGCCGGTACCACTTGGGAAGTGGCGAAATAATGGCCCTGGCATCCCCAGGAGCCGCTGCTGGCTCCACTCCGGCATTTTGGGAAGACGCCTGCAAGCATCTGGTCAAGAAAGACCGGGTCATGAAGCGCCTTATCCCGCAGTTTGGCGATGTTTGCCTGGAAACCCGGGGCGATGCGTTCGTGACGCTGGCGCGCAGCATCGTGGGTCAACAAATTTCGGTCAAGGCGGCGCAAACGGTATGGGATCGCTTTGCCAAGCTGCCCAAGCGCATGACACCGGCCAACGTGCTCAAGCTCAAGGTGGACGACATGCGTGCGGCGGGCCTGAGTGCTCGCAAGGTGGAATACCTGGTCGACCTGGCCCTGCACTTTGACAATGGCGCGCTGCATGTGAAGGCCTGGGATGGCATGAGCGATGACGACATCGTCGCCGAACTGGTTGCCATCCGGGGTATTGGCCGCTGGACGGCCGAGATGTTCCTCATTTTTCATCTGATGCGGCCCAATGTGCTGCCGCTGGATGATGTGGGGCTGATCAACGGCATCAGCCAGAACTATTTTTCGGGGGAAGTGGTCAGCCGCAGCGATGCGCGCGAGGTGGCCGCCGCCTGGGCGCCGTACTGCACGGTGGCGACTTGGTATATTTGGCGCTCGTTGGACCCGGTGCCGGTGGAGTATTAGTGGACATCCCCCTGAGCGGCTACGCCGCTTCCCCCTTCTCTCGCAGCGCTGCGCGTTGCGGGAAGGGGGACGACGCCAGCGCAGCGGGGCGGCCCTTGCGCGGCGTCCGCTGGACGCACCGCCATGTTGAAAGGACGTAACTATGGGCAAGAAGACATTTCTGGATTTCGAGCAACCCATTGCGGAGCTAGAGACCAAGATTGAAGAACTGCGCTATGTGCAAAACGAGTCGGCGGTGGATATTTCTGCCGAAATCGACCAGCTCAGCAAGAAGAGTCAGCAGCTTACCAAGGACATCTACAGCGACCTCACGCCCTGGCAGATCACCAAGATCGCCCGCCACGCCGAGCGCCCCTACACGCTGGACTATGTGAACGAGCTGTTCACCCATTTCGTGGAACTGCACGGCGACCGCCATTTTGCGGACGATCTGTCCATCGTCGGCGGGCTGGCCCGCTTTAATGGCACGCCTTGCATGGTGCTGGGGCATCAAAAAGGGCGCGATACCAAAGAGCGCGGTTTGCGCAACTTTGGCATGAGCAAGCCCGAGGGGTACCGCAAGGCCCTGCGTCTGATGAAGCTGGCCGAGAAGTTCAAGCTGCCCGTTTTTACGTTTGTTGACACACCGGGTGCCTACCCCGGTATCGACGCCGAAGAGCGAGGCCAGTCCGAGGCCATCGGCCGCAACATTTTTGAGATGGCGCAGCTGGAAGTGCCCATCATCACCACCATCATTGGCGAGGGCGGATCGGGCGGCGCCTTGGCCATTTCGGTGGCCGACCAGGTCATCATGCTGCAGTATTCCATCTACTCGGTCATCAGCCCCGAAGGCTGTGCCTCCATTTTGTGGAAGACCTCCGAGAAAGCCTCTGAAGCGGCAGAAGCCATGGGCATCACCGCGCACCGGCTCAAGGCCTTGGGCGTGGTCGACAAGATCGTCAACGAGCCCGTGGGTGGCGCCCACCGTGATCACAAGCAGATGGCGGCCTTCCTCAAGCGCGCCTTGGCCGACGCATTTCGCCAGGTCAGCGACCTCAAGGGCAAGGAACTGCTGGACCGCCGTTACGAGCGCCTGCAAAGCTATGGGCGCTTTACCGACACCAAGACGGCGGGCCGTTAAGCGCGTCGCGCGCGGCACGCGCTGTGCGCAGCGGGGCCAATCGTGACCCAGTCTGTGGAGGCGGCTCAGGCCGCTTTTGAACCTCCGTTGCCCCTGGCAGTTGCCTTGAGCGGCGGCGCCGATTCGGTCGCGCTCTTGGCCGCTTGCGCACGCAAATGGCCGGGGCAGGTGATGGCTTGGCACGTCAACCATGGCTTGCAGGCAGCGGCCAGCCAGTTCGAGAACCATTGTCACACGGTGTGCGAGCAGTTGCAGGTGCCGCTTGCTGTGCGCACGGTGCATGCCCACGGTGCGCGCGGTCAAAGCCCCGAAGATGCGGCCCGCCATGCCCGTTACAAGGCATTTGATGATCTAGCCCTTGAAGAGTATGCGTGGACAGCTATCAAATCAATAGCAATTGCACAGCATGCCGACGACCAGGTCGAAACGATGCTGCTGGCCTTGAGCCGTGGCGCCGGCCTGGCGGGTCTGAGCGCCATGCCGGCGCACTGGCGCAGGCATGGCGTGGACTACTACCGCCCCTGGCTGGCAGTGGCCGGTGCCGACATCCGCGCCTGGGCGCAAGCGCACGGGCTGGCCTGGGTGGAAGACCCCACCAATGCAGACGAACGCTACACCCGCAACCGCATCCGCGCACGCCTGATGCCGGTGCTGCGCGACGTATTCCCGCAGTTTCTGGACACCTTTGCGCGCAGTGCGACCCATGCCGCACAGGCCCAAAACTTGATCGATGAAGTCGCGGCCTCTGATCTGCAAGCATTGGGGGCAATCGGCACCGTGTTGCCCGTGCGGCCTTTGCAATTCTTGTCACGTCCGCGCCAGGCCCATGCAGTGCGCCATTGGCTCAAGGCCTCGTTTGGGGTGGTTCCCAGCAACGCGCAGCTGCAGGAACTTCTGGATCAAGTGGCGGCTTGCACCACCCGCGGCCATCGGGTGCAGCTCAAGGTCGGGCAGGGCTTCGTGCAAGGCAGCCGTCAGGGACTGACTTGGTACAATCCCTAGGTTTTGCTTTCCGAAAACTGATTCCATGGCACTGATCGTTCACAAATACGGCGGCACATCGATGGGCTCCACGGAGCGCATCCGCAACGTCGCCAAACGCGTAGCCAAATGGGCGCGCGCGGGCCACCAGATGGTGGTGGTCCCGTCGGCCATGAGCGGCGAAACCAATCGCTTGCTCGGACTGGCCAAAGAACTCGCACCGCCTGCGCCCGGCGCGGCCTATGGCCGCGAACTGGATATGCTGGCCGCCACCGGCGAGCAGGCCTCCAGCGCCTTGCTGGCCATCGCCTTGCAGGCCGAGGGACTGGAGTCGGTCAGCTATGCAGGCTGGCAGGTGCCCATCCGCACCGACAGCGCCTACACCAAGGCCCGCATCGAATCCATTGACGACAAGCGCATCCGTGCCGACCTGGCCGCTGGCAAGGTGGTCATCGTCACGGGCTTTCAAGGTATGGATGAACAAGGCCATATCACCACCTTAGGCCGTGGCGGTTCCGACACCTCGGCCGTGGCCGTGGCAGCGGCCATGAAAGCGGCCGAGTGCCTGATCTACACCGATGTGGACGGCGTTTACACCACCGACCCGCGCGTGGTGCCGGAAGCGCGCCGCCTGCACACCGTGAGCTTCGAAGAGATGCTGGAAATGGCATCCATGGGCTCCAAAGTGCTGCAAATCCGCTCGGTGGAATTCGCGGGCAAATACCGTGTGCCGTTGCGCGTGCTCTCCAGCTTCACACCCTGGGACATCGATATCACTGAAGAAGCCAAGTCTGGCACCCTGATTACTTTTGAGGAAGACGAAAACATGGAACAAGCCATTGTTTCCGGCATTGCATTCAACCGCGACGAAGCCAAGGTTTCCGTGCTGGGCGTACCCGACAAGCCCGGCATTGCTTTTCAGATTCTGGGTGCCGTGGCCGACGCGAACATTGAAGTCGATGTCATCATTCAGAACATCAGCAAGGACGGCAAGACCGACTTCAGCTTCACCGTGCACCGCAACGACTACCAGCGCACCGTAGACCTGCTCAAGAATCACGTGCTGCCAACCTTGGGCGCCCAGGAAGTGGTGGGCGACACCAAGATCTGCAAGGTCTCTATCGTGGGCATTGGCATGCGCAGTCATGTGGGCGTGGCCAGCCGCATGTTCCGCGCGCTGAGCGAAGACGGCATCAACATCCAGATGATTTCCACCTCGGAAATCAAGACCTCGGTCGTCATCGACGAGAAGTACATGGAGCTGGCGGTGCGCGCGCTGCACCGCGCATTCGAACTGGATCAGCCTTCGGCATAAAAACTGCCCCGACTCGTGCAATAATACGGGTCTAACGGAAACGTGACCGAGTGGCCGAAGGTGCTCCCCTGCTAAGGGAGTATGGGGTGTAGAGCCTCATCGAGGGTTCGAATCCCTCCGTTTCCGCCAAACCTAAGCAAAAACGGGCCCTCGCGGCCCGTTTTTTATGGCTCAAAAGTTGCCGGCTAGCAGTCGCCTTAGCACGGTATCTTTGAAGCTGTGTGCGTCCGCCAACCCCAATCGCTTAAGGTAGGCCAGAGGAACGTCCTTGGTTCGATCCTCCCACAGGCTCTTCAGCATCAAATGGAGCAATTCGCTTGGGTGCTCACTGGCATGCTTCAGTTTCTTCAATGCCCGAACAATAATTAGTTCGTCTTCGGTCAAGTCGGTGCCAAATGGGAAGTCCGGCAGCAACCCTGCCTGTGACCAAGGACCGAGAGCCGAAGCCAGCGCTTTTGGGAGGTTGTTGCGATAGCGGTCCGGAACTTGGTAACGAGCATCGAGTTTGCCATGTACCTTGGCTTGATTGACGAGTTCGTCTTGGAAACGTGAGTCGGCGATCGCAATGAGACGCTTGATTACTTCACTGTCGGGTTGGCCGCGCAAATCTGCGATTCCGTATTCAGTAACAACAATGTCTCGCAAATGGCGGGGAATTGTGACGTGCCCGTAGTTCCAGACGATGCTGCTCTTAAGCCCGGCTTTGTTCTCATGGGTTGCACGCAGCATCATGATTAATCGTGCGTCTGGTAACGCGTGAGACATGGCAACAAAGTTGTACTGTCCACCAACACCGCTCACGACTTGTCCGGTTTCCAAGGCATCGCTTGCGGCAGCGCCCAATAGGGTAACGATCATGGTGGTGTTGATGAATCGGGCTTTGCGTCTTTGTGCCCGTTTGAGATCTTCTTGGCCGTACAACTGGTTGATGAAATCGATGCGGGTCATGTCTATCTTCGACAGCTCGTGTTCTGGCATGGTGCGCAACCGCTCGTAAAAATCGGTTGGCCCCAAGAAAAAACCACCTGTCATGAATTTGCCGGTGGCCAGCCGTGTTCCAAGCATGTTCTCGCAGATTTGCGCAAACGCCACTTCGTCAAACAAATCTGCCGAGCACCGCTTGCTTTGAAAATGCAACCATTCCCCTGCCAAAGTGACTTCGGGTCGCAAAATGCCAAAGCGCTTCAGAAACCCCAAGTCTTCCGGTGAGATCGGTGATCGTATGCGCCCAGCATCAAGCAATGCGCGAAGAGTCTGGGGCGTCACGGTTTCATCGGCTATTGCACCGCTATTGAGTAACTGCTGCAGCACGACATCATCAAACACTTCGCGCCGGATGATTCCAGCTTCGATGAGCTTCAAGAAGCCGTTCACAAACATCTCGGAGCAGCCATACAGACCATCATCAAAGCGACCCAACTCCCGATGCTCAATTCCGTCTGGACAAAGGGACTTCAGGATCTCCTTGTATTCGTCGCCATGCCGGTCGCGTACGATTAACGCCTGCCCGATGGCATCTCCCAGCGACCCAATGCCAATCTGGAGTGTGCCGCCGTCAACGACCAGACTGGATGCATGGAGCCCAATGGCGTAGTCGGCCAAACTTACCTTGTTGTTGGGGGGTGCAAATACGGTATGGGTTGCTGCCGGATCATTCACTACGAGGTCGAAGAATCCGTCCTGCACCTCGGCAGAATTGGGCATGAAGGGCATTTTTCGATTGATAACGCCTATCGTTAGGATTTTGCGGCCCGACGCGCGGAATTTTTCGATGACTTCCAAGACGACATCCGGATTGCTTGACAAACTAAGGCGCGGTCCATGCTCGGATTCTTTGATCGCGATGGCCTGCGCCATGACGTTCATTCCTTGCAACTCCATGTCTCGGGCAATGTGGGTGTAGTTGGACGAAATGTAGTTCTGTTGTGCAACTTCATTGCCCAGGTAGTCACCCGTTTTCATGAAGACTTCGCAAACTTCGATGTTCGGGGGTAGCCCATCGCCGCGCAAATCCTTGACATATTCAAGATCGGGATAGTCTGCGAAAACTCGCTCAACCAAAGGAGCCAGAAAGTTTTGCTCCAACTCCGTTTTTCCAACTGGCTTCTCCAGTGAGAGAGCCGTAATAATTTTTAGTTTGCGCGCCGGATTCGCCTTCACACGACGGTATAAGGCATTGACAAAGTGATTCGGCTTTCCGATGCCCAACGGAATTCCCAAGACGATGTTTCCATGGATATTGTCGAAAACATGGTCAACCGCTGACTCAATCGTATTCATGGTCTTGCTCGTTAGCATGGTGTCTCCTGTAGATGAGCGAAGTCAATGCACAGAGCCCAATGTAGGGCGATGCGCTGAAGTGATCCTTGGTGCAGTTCAATTATTGGTGGAGTTGCTCGCAAAAGCAGCAAAAGCAGTGCTGGCGTTGTCATTGTCTCGCCCCGTACACTTGTTGCCATGGTTATGTTGAATTCTCTGAATGCTCCATTTGGTTTTGAGCCACTGGCTGAGAGGCTTCGGCCTTTACAACTGAATGATGTGGTTGGGCAAGAACATCTCACGGGAGTAGGAAAGCCGTTACGCGTGGCTTTTGATTCGGGTTTGCCGCATAGCTGCATTCTTTGGGGGCCACCTGGTGTTGGAAAGACGACCATTGCACGCTTGATGGCAAGTGCGTTTTCCGCGCAGTTCATCAGTATCAGTGCAGTTCTGGCAGGTGTTAAGGAAATACGTGAAGCGGTTGAGCTTGCTCGTGTCGCATTGGGGCAAGGGCGGCGAACCGTCGTGTTTGTTGACGAAGTGCACCGCTTCAACAAGGGACAGCAAGATGCCTTTCTTGCTCATGTCGAAAGCGGGCTGTTGACGTTTATCGGTGCCACGACAGAAAACCCAGCATTCGAAGTGAATGCAGCTTTGTTGTCGCGCGCGACCGTTTACGTGTTGAACCCTTTGAGTGATGCCGACCTTCGCGTCCTTGTCGGAAAAGCAATGGCTGGGGGGGGCGTACCAAATTTGGATGTCGAATCCATCTCGCAAATTGTCGCTTTGGCGGATGGTGACGGCCGACGTCTGTTCAACCTCCTCGAAGCGGTTTCTCAAGCGGCAGATCACGCTGGCTTGAAGCAAGTGTCAAACGAATGGGTTCGACAGTCATTGGGAGAGCGCATGCGACGCTTCGACAAACGAGGCGATCAGTTTTTTGATTCGATCAGTGCACTTCACAAGTCGATACGCGGTTCAGACCCCGATGCGGCACTCTACTGGTTTGCAAGAATGCTGGACGGAGGTGCCGATCCACTTTATGTGGCGCGTCGCTTGATTCGAATGGCAACGGAAGATATTGGCCTTGCAGACCCGCGCGCATTGCGGATAGCGCTTGACGCTACAGAGTCATACGAACGTTTGGGTAGTCCTGAGGGGGAACTTGCTCTTGCGCAATGCGTGCTCTATCTTGCTGTAGCGCCAAAGTCAAATGCAGCCTACGTGGCATACAAGGATGCTCAGAAATTTGTGAAAACCGATGGAACGCGTCTGGTGCCCGTGCATCTGCGCAACGCTTCCTCTTCGCTTGCCCAAACACTGAACCACGGTCGAGACTATCGCTATGCGCACGATGAACCCGACGGTTTTGCTGCTGGAGAGAACTATTGGCCTGACAGTGTCCAGCCCCAAAGCTTCTACCAACCAGTCCAACGTGGCTTAGAAATCAAGATTTCTGAAAAGCTGCTCCAGCTGGCTGCGAGGAACGCTTCGTACGCAGCTCAAGAGCAGCTAGATGGGTCGAATGGGTCTAACAGGGAATAATATTAGTTCTTCTAACAATAGACGGCATTGACTGATGTTTTGAAATACTAGGGGAAAACCCAAATGCCGGTTTGTACGGCTAGGAGTGCCCCTTGGCTACAATCCCGCACACTTTCATGTTGAGCCTCGTCAGACGAGGAACTATCCAAGTAAAAGGTCAAGCTCGCAAGACCGCTGCATTCGATGGCATATAGCCTTTGACTGTTAGTGAGTCGCGCAAGCTCAAAACCGGAGACACTTTATGGACATTTTGTTGCAGCAGATCATTAACGGTCTGGTGTTGGGAAGCATGTATGCGCTGATTGCGCTGGGCTACACCATGGTGTACGGCATCATCAATCTCATTAACTTTGCACATGGTGAAGTCATGATGGTTGGTGCATTGACCAGCTGGACCATTATCGGGTTGATGCGGGACTCGATGCCTGATGCTCCCGGTTATGTCGTGCTCATTATTTCGCTCATCATTGCGTGTGTGGTTGCAGCAGCGCTAAATTATGTGATCGAAAAAGTTGCCTACCGGCCATTGCGCAATAGTCCAAAACTTGCGCCACTTATCACAGCAATTGGCATGTCGATTTTGCTACAGACGCTGGCCATGATTATTTGGAAACCAAATTACAAGTCCTATCCTACTTTGTTGCCAAATACGCCCATTGAATTGGGGGGTGCTGTGATTAGCCCGACCCAGGTGGTGATCCTTGCATTTACGGCCGTTTCACTGGCAACGCTCATGTGGTTGGTTAATTACACGAAACTTGGTCGTGCGATGCGGGCTACTGCAGAAAATCCACGTGTAGCTGCGCTTATGGGCGTTAAGCCCGATGTCGTGATTTCCGCCACCTTTATTATTGGTGCAATACTGGCAGCGATTGCTGGTGTTATGTATGCCTCGAATTATGGAACTGCACAGCATGCAATGGGATTTTTGCCAGGTCTGAAGGCGTTTACTGCTGCTGTGTTCGGTGGTATCGGAAATCTCGCGGGTGCAGTGGTCGGTGCACTCCTCCTGGGTCTGATTGAGTCTATTGGTGCAGGGTATATTGGTGCATTGACTGGCGGTGTTCTGGGTAGTCATTATTCGGATATTTTCGCTTTTGTGGTGCTGATCTTCGTTCTCACCTTGCGTCCGTCGGGACTGTTGGGCGAGCGTGTTGCAGACCGTGCTTAATCGGAGACGATGATCATGAATCAGAAGCAGAAAATATTTGCATTCTTCGCAACAGCTGTAGCTTTGCTCGTTCTTCCATTGGTGTTGCAGAGTTTTGGAAATGCCTGGGTGCGGATTGCGGACATGGCGTTGCTTTTCGTGCTGCTCTCTTTAGGCCTCAATATAGTTGTTGGGTATGCAGGATTGCTGGATTTGGGGTATGTTGCCTTCTTTGCTATCGGCGCATACTTGTTTGGGCTGGCATCGTCGCCCCACTTGACTGACACTTTCCCTGCCATCGCTCAGGCGTACCCCGACGGTTTGCATATGTCGGTTTGGATTGTGGTCCCGCTTGGCGCAGCTGTGGCAGGGTTGTTTGGCGTACTCTTGGGTGCACCTACGTTACGTTTGCGCGGCGATTATTTGGCTATTGTTACTCTTGGGTTCGGTGAAATTATTCGCGTTTTTATGAATAATTTGGATCAGCCTGTCAATATAACAAACGGACCAAAGGGCATTAGCCAGATCGACTCACTCCAAGTTTTTGGTATCAATTTAGGCAAAAAGCTGACTATTGGCGAATATGAGTTGGCATCCGTTACCCTGTACTACTATCTTTTCTTGGTCTTGGTTGTCATCAGTGTAGTGATTAGCCACCGATTAGAGCTTTCGCGTGTCGGGCGTGCATGGATGGCCATTCGTGAAGACGAAATTGCCGCAAAGGCGATGGGGATCAATACGCGGAATTTGAAACTATTGGCATTTGGCATGGGTGCCACATTTGGCGGCGTGTCAGGCGCTATGTTTGCTGCCTTCCAAGGATTTATCTCCCCAGAGTCATTCACGCTCATGGAGTCCGTGATGATTGTTGCGATGGTTGTGTTGGGCGGAGTCGGACACTTGCCCGGTGTCATTCTGGGAGCGGTGTTGTTGTCCGCACTCCCGGAGGTTCTGCGCTATATTGCCGGCCCACTGCAGGAAATGACCGACGGACGATTGGATGCGTCGATTTTGCGTCAGTTGTTAATAGCGCTGGCAATGATCGTCATCATGTTGTTGCGACCGCGCGGGCTTTGGCCATCCCCGGAGCACGGTAAGTCTCTGCAAAACGTACAAGCCTAATTGGGGAACATGATGGCTGAAACTGTTCTTGATGTATCTGGTGTATCCAAGCGCTTCGGCGGCCTTCAGGCGCTGAGCGATGTTGGAATTAAAATTGAGCGTGGCCAAGTTTATGGTCTTATAGGACCAAATGGTGCAGGGAAGACCACGTTCTTCAATGTGCTGACCGGGCTTTACACGCCAGACAGCGGTTCCTTTCAACTCGCTGGAAAAACATACCAACCGACCGCCGTGCATACAGTGGCTAAAGCTGGTATAGCTCGTACCTTTCAGAACATTCGTCTATTTGCAGAAATGACTGCCCTAGAGAATGTCATGGTGGGTCGTCATATCCGTACCCATTCAGGATTGTTTGGTGCGGTATTTCGGACGCCTAGTTTTAAGGCGGAAGAAGCCTCTATCGCATCGCGAGCCAAAGAGCTTCTAGATTATGTCGGTATTGGTAAGTTCGCTGATTACAAAGCCCGCACGCTCAGTTATGGCGATCAACGCCGACTGGAAATTGCACGCGCGTTGGCGACGGATCCACAATTGATCGCGTTGGATGAACCAGCTGCGGGCATGAACGCCACGGAAAAAGTGATGCTGCGTGAGCTGATTGATCGAATTCGCAATGACAACCGAACTATTCTTTTAATCGAACATGACGTCAAGCTTGTGATGGGATTGTGTGATCGCGTCACAGTTCTGGACTATGGTAAGCAGATTGCTGAAGGCACACCGGCAGAAGTTCAGAAGAACGAAAAGGTGATTGAAGCCTATTTGGGCGCTGGTGGTCATTGAGACCCTGGAGAATAGAAATATGACCACAAAAACTTTGCTGACGGTTAAAGGGCTGAAAGTATCCTACGGTGGAATTCAAGCAGTCAAAGGCGTTGATTTTGAAGTGCGGGAAGGCGAACTGGTTTCCTTGATTGGTTCCAACGGTGCTGGGAAAACGACCACAATGAAAGCCATTACTGGTGTCTTGCCAATTAATGGTGGTGACATCGAGTATCTCGGAAAGAGTATTCAAGGTCAGGGCCCTTGGGATTTGGTCAAGCAAGGATTGGCCATGGTTCCTGAAGGGCGGGGGGTTTTCACCCGAATGACGATCATTGAAAACTTGCAGATGGGAGCCTACATCCGAGACGACAAGGCCGCAATTGCAGCGGATATTGAAAAGGTCTTCACGATTTTTCCGCGCCTCAAAGAGCGCCGCGATCAGTTGGCAGGGACTATGTCCGGTGGCGAACAGCAAATGCTGGCTATGGGGCGCGCTCTGATGAGTCGCCCCAAAGTATTGTTGTTGGATGAGCCTTCCATGGGGTTGTCACCGATTATGGTGGACAAGATTTTCGAGGTTGTTCGTGATGTCTATGCGCAGGGTGTCACGGTCGTTTTGGTTGAGCAAAACGCTAGTCGTGCGTTGGCAATTGCTAACCGCGGCTATGTGATGGATTCCGGTCTCATCACGATGGAAGGAGACGCCAAAGCCATGCTGGATGATCCGAAAGTCCGGGCAGCTTATCTCGGTGAGTAACCAGCGACCGGGGTACGGGGCAGGTTGTTGCGCTGCACCCCCGCGCCGATTGGCGTACTAGTGCTTGTCTGCCTCGGACGTGAAGGCATCCGCATAAAACTCATCAAGCGGCAGCATCGCCAGGTTACTGAAATCGTGACGTGCCGCTTCCACCATTGCCGGAACCCCACAGGCATAGACCTGATGACCGCTGAGGTCTGAAAAATCTTGAAGTACGGCCTGGTGAACGAGGCCCTGGCGGCCGTTCCATTGGTCTGCGGGATTGGCACCGGAAACGACTGGCACATAACTGAGATTCGGCATCAACGCCATCTGGCTTCGAACCCAGGAATCAAGGTAGAAATCACCGGGTCGACGTCCACCCCAGTACAACGATGTAGGTCGACTTGAGCCGATATGGCGCATGTGTTCCAAAATGGCCTTAATCGGGGCAAAGCCGGTTCCGGATGCAAGAAGCACAATAGGCTTGGGAGACTCTTCACGTAAGCCGAAAGAGCCCAAAGGGCCTTCAAGCCGCAAGATTTCCTTCTCCTTGAGTTGCGTAAAAGCATAATCTGTGAACTTGCCCCCGGGTAGGTGGCGTATGTGAAATTCAAGGCCAGATTCGTTGTGAGGGGCGCTGGCCATTGAATAGCTTCTGCGCGATCCATCGCGAAGAATGAATTCAACAAACTGTCCAGGTCGATAGACGAACGTGTCATTGGCCGGCAATTGCATCCGAAGCACCATGATGTCATCGGAGATGCGATTTATGTTTGCAACCCTCGCAGGCATTTTCTTGATTGGCAAGGCACCCACTTCCGTCACCTGACGAGACTCTAGAACCAAGTTGGATTGCGGTCTTGCACAGCAGGTCAAGATGAAACCAGCAGCCGCTTCTTCGTTGGACAGTGCTTTCTCTTGGTGAGGCCCGTGATTAACCGACCCTTCCAGTTTCTTGCATTTGCAGGAGCCACAGGCACCATCTTTGCAGCCATAAGGCAAATTGATGCCCTGGCGAATGCCTGCTGTCAAAAGACTCTCGTCGGCGGCCACCTCAAACGTGCGTCCACTAGGCTGAACGGTGACTGAAAACAGTGGCACCGAGTTTGCTGTGGATTCCATCTTTTCGCTATCCTTCCCGTTTTTCCTCTAAAGGATGCGATTGTGCCCGCAAACCCCAACTCTCTTGGCGCGTTGCCCTTTCGGTTCCGTCGTCAACGGATTTTGATCATGGGTAGCGGAGACGTCGGTGCGCGGATTGGGGCTTTGTTGAGGCGAAATGTCCAGGTGATTGCGGTAGCACGAAGTGCCGAACGGTTGGAAGCGCTTAGACAAAGTGGCCTGCGTGTGCTGCAAGGCGACTTGGATGATCTGCGGTCGATTCGGCGTCTAGCTGGAGTTGCGCATCGTGTCGTGCACTTGGCGCCACCACCCGCCAATGGGCAGTGCGACGCAAGAACTACCCAGTTATTGCAGGTTCTTTCGCTCAGAAGCCTGCCTTCTGCATTGGTGTATGTTTCAACAACTGGTGTCTACGGCGATTGCAAGGGTGATTGGGTGAGCGAAACCCGGATGGCCAAACCCACAACGCCAAGGGCACAACGCAGGCTACACGCAGAGCGCAGCATTCGAAGTTGGGGCAGACGCATGTTTGTACCAGTTTGCTTGCTACGCGCCCCTGGCATCTATGCACCGGATAGAGAAGGAGGTACGCCCTGGAGCCGATTGGCAAACCGGACGCCGGTACTTCTGGCAGAAGATGACATATTCACCAACCACATTCATGCGGATGATCTGGCGCGCGCCTGCGTCCGAGCGTTGTGGCTGGGACGAGGGCAGCGCGCTTATAACGTCAACGATGACACCGCCATGAAAATGGGTGAGTACTTGGATTGGGCCGCAGACCATTACGGTTTAGAACGGCCTCCAAGGCAGTCTTGGGAGGAAATCCAGACCAACGTATCACCGATGCAACTCAGTTTCATGCGCGAATCGCGTCGGTTGTCCAATGTGCGTATCAAGGCCGAATTACGTTGGAAACTTCGTTTCCCGACAGTTAAACAAGGACTGCAGCTTAACCAAACAACGACTTGAGTCAATCGTCCGGGAACTGGCTGCGAATGGCCAAGAATGCAGGCAGATTGTCAATCAAAAGATCAACTAACGCGGGTTCAAACTGTTTTCCACGGCCAGCCTGGATTGCTTCAATGATCGCCTCATCGGACCATGGGTCTTTGTAGCAACGTCGCGAACCCAGTGCGTCGAATACATCTGCGAGCGCGGTGATGCGCCCTGCAACTGGAATATCCAAGCCTTTCAGTCCATGAGGATACCCTGATCCATCCCAATGCTCGTGATGGGATAGCGCAATCTCGGCGCCCAATTGCATCAGTGGGCGCGACGAGCGTTGGAGAATGTCCAAACCAATTTGGGCATGGCGCTGCATCACTGCCCATTCCTCAGCGTTCAATTTTCCAGGCTTGTGCAGTACCGCATCAGGAATAGCCACTTTGCCTATGTCATGCAAAGGTGATGCGGTTTTGATCAGTATTACCTGAGACTCTGCAAGCCCGTAGAGTCGTGCCAACATCTCGCACATGATGGCCACGCGTTTGACATGTGCTCCAGTTGCCTTGCTTCGTGCTTCTACCGCATCGGCCAAGGTGTAGATCAACTCCTTCTGCGTTTCCCGAAGATCTTCCTGCAAATTGATGTTGTCGAAGGTAATGGCAACACTTTGGGTATAGATTTCCAGCAACTGTCGATCCAGTTTGCCCAATTCGGATGCGTGTTTCAGATACAGCACATTGCTGCCGCCGTTCTTGCCTGCCGTGTAAATCACATAGGCGTCTTCGAAATGCTGCGGAGACTTCTTCTCCAACACCTCGGAGAAACGATGGGAGACGATCTCCGGAAGGTTGATTTCCCCTCGATTCGAAGCGAACTGAACAAAGTCTCCGGTTGCTGCAAGTGCCTTGGTTTCACCCGCACTTCCATCCGCATCGGGGAACACGATGCAATAGAGCGCCGATCGGTCAAGTCCTAAGAGGGATGTCAGCTGATCCAGAACCGCCGACGCGAAGACCGTCAGTGATTCCGTGTTTTGCACCATGGCATTGGCGCTCAACACCTTGGCCAACCCGTCACGTTGCGATTCAATCAGGCAGAGGTCGCGGTAGGCGCGCAGTTTGCTATAGAGCAGCGTACGCAGCTTTTGAATGGTTAACTCAGTTTTTTCTTTGTAGTCGTCAATGTCGTATTCGCGGATGACTTTGTCTTCGGGCGCCTGACCCGGCTGGCCAGTGCGCAACACCAAGCGTGTGCGGTGGTTTTCCAGCGTGTTCCGAACAAAATGAACCAGATCCAGACCAGCACGATCCGTTTCCATGACGACGTCAATGATGGCCAATGCAATGTCATCGCGCTCTTGGAAATACCGTTGCCCTTGTGCTGCCGAATGCGCACTGAGTAGCTCCAGATCACTGCCCTGAAACTGAAATCCCTTGAGTGCCAAACGGGTCACGGCATGGACCTCTGCGTCATCATCGACCAACATGACACACCAGGGTCTCAGGGATGTCTTTTCAGTCAGAGGTACTTCCGATGGCTGCTCGTCAGCAAATAACAAATCCATGTTGGAGTCCTGCTTCCTCGCAATGATTGGTGGAAAATGATTCTACGCAGGCTGGTCTTTTTCAGCTTGCCGGCCTTCGTTTTGGGATATCCGAAGCAATGTTCTCCAAACGATCCAGCTACAAACCAATGTGATCGGGCAGGCCCAAAGTACATCGCTCAGCCAATGCGCACCGTCGGCCATCCGAGCGAATCCGATCATCCAGCCTGCAAGCAAGCCCGCAGATCCCCACGCGTACCTTCTTCGTGGGGCGACCAGCATCAGCGAAGCAAAAAAGAACCCGCAAGCTACATGCCCACTGACGAACGAGCAGTTGTTGTCGCATTGATCCGTCATCACTGCTGCACGCGTGAATTGTTGTGTCCCGCCGAAATCGCTGACCTGGTATGGCCGCGCCCGTTGCCAGTTATCCTTGAACCCGCTGTTGACCAAAATGCCAGGCCCCAACGCACCCGAAACCACGATGAAAATGAGCGGCAATCGCCAGCGCAACTTCGTACGCGTAAGAAAACTGACCCAGAGTGCCAACAGCAGCGAAATTCCAACCAGGATACGAAAGGCTGCCGGTACATAAAGATTGATCCATTCAACCCACCACCAAGCTTTGACGGCCTGGGTTGATCCAGGGCCGAGAAAATGTCCTGCAGCCCAAAGATCCAATGCGGTCCACGCAGTCGGGATCAACGCCAACCCAGTGGTGCCTGCAAGCAACCACCAAAACAAAACCGGTGTCTTCGGCAAGTTGGGTTCAGGATTCAATGAGGAATTCGAAGGGACCATGCCAATCAAGAGGAAGCAATCGAGCCGCGATTGTCAGCGATTTGTGGCATTCGCAAGGCCTCCGATCAACCAGCGAAGTAGGCTAGGCACGGGGTGCTGGCGCGCCTGGCCTTTGATGTGGGTCCATTGATGTGGGTCCAACGACGGCGGGTATCATTCGCCCTTGTGCTTTGTGCAACTAAGCTTCAGGGATTCCCATGACGATTCTTGTGACCGGCGGCGCCGGATTTATCGGGTCCAACTTTGTCCTCGATTGGCTGGCCCAAATCGATGAGCCGGTGGTCAATCTAGACAAGCTCAGCTATGCCGGCAACCTGGAAAACTTGGCCAGTTTGCATGGCAATGAACGCCATGTTTTTGTACACGGTGACATTGGCGATGCGGTCTTGGTGCCGCAGCTACTGGCCAGGCACCAACCCCGCGCGGTGGTCAATTTCGCTGCCGAATCCCATGTGGATCGCTCCATTCACGGGCCCGGCGCGTTTGTCCAGAACAACATCGTCGGTACCTTTCAGCTGTTGGAATCGGTACGTGCCTACTGGAACGGGCTAGAGGCACAGTCCAAGGCGGATTTCCGTTTTCTCCATGTATCCACCGATGAGGTGTATGGTTCGCTCAGTAAAACGGACCCTGCGTTTACGGAAACCCATACCTACCAGCCCAACAGTCCCTACAGCGCCAGCAAAGCGGCCAGCGACCATCTCGTGCGCGCGTGGCACCATACCTATGGGCTGCCGGTACTGACGACGAACTGCTCCAACAACTACGGCCCCTACCATTTTCCGGAGAAGCTGATTCCGCTCGTCATCGTCAACGCACTGGCGGGCAAGAACCTGCCTGTGTATGGCGACGGCCAGCAGATTCGGGACTGGCTGTACGTCAGGGACCACTGCAGCGCCATTCGCCGCGTGCTGGATGCGGGCGCGGTAGGCGAAACCTACAACGTGGGCGGTTGGAATGAAAAAGCCAACCTGGACATCGTGCGCACCATCTGCCAACTGCTGGACGAACAGCGCCCGCGTGCTGACGGCAAACCCTATAGCGACCAAATTACGTTCGTTGCAGATCGTCCCGGCCACGACCGCCGTTATGCCATCGACGCGCGCAAGCTCGAGCGCGAGCTGGGCTGGAAACCGGCCGAATCATTTGAGACCGGCATTGCCAAGACCGTGCGTTGGTACCTCGACAACCAGGATTGGGTGGCCCATGTACAAAGCGGTGCCTACCGCGACTGGGTTGCCCAACAATATGGTGCTGCAGGAACTGCCGCATGAAGATCCTGTTGTTAGGGACCGATGGGCAAGTTGGCTGGGAACTGCAGCGCAGTCTGGCCCCCTTGGGTGAACTGTTCGTGGTGGGAGTAGATCGATCTACCAATCCCGAGGGGCTGTGCGGCGACTTCACCGATTTGGACGGCCTGGCGCACACCGTGCGCGCCCTGCGACCCGCTGTCATCGTCAACGCAGCCGCCCACACGGCAGTGGACAAGGCTGAAAGCGAACCAGATTTCGCCCGGCTGCTCAATGCAACAGCGCCCGCAATACTGGCCCAGGAGGCACAGGCGCTGGGTGCCTGGTTGGTGCATTACAGCACCGACTATGTTTTTGATGGCAGTGGCGAACAGCCCTGGCAAGAGGGCGATGCAACAGGACCCTTGAGCACCTACGGACGCACCAAGCTCGAAGGCGAGCTGGCCGTGCAAGCCTGCGAGCGCCACCTGATTTTCCGCACCAGTTGGGTCTACGCCGCGCGGGGCGGCAACTTTGCCAAGACCATGCTGCGTTTGGCCAAAGAGCGCGAAACCCTGCAAGTGATTGACGACCAATACGGCGCGCCAACCGGCGCCGATTTGATTGCCGATGTCACCGCCCATGCCATTCGGCATGTACTGGGTCGCCCATCCCAGGGCAACGCCAGCTTGGCGGGCATCTATCACCTGGTGGCCAGCGGCTGCACAACCTGGCATGCGTATGCAAATCATGTGATAGCCCTCGCAAAAACTGCGCAACCAGCTATAAAAATAGTAGCAAGTGAGATCAAGGCGGTTCCCACGGCGGCCTTTCCCACGCCCGCCAAGCGCCCGCACAACTCGCGCCTGGATACGCGCAAGTTGCAAGAGACCTTTGGACTGACTTTGCCCGCCTGGCAGGTGGGTGTCGAACGCATGTTGAAAGAGATTGACTATGGCCGCAGCATCTAACCCCTCCAACCGATCGCGCAAGGGCATCATCCTGGCGGGTGGATCGGGCACCCGATTGCATCCGGCCACGTTGGCCATGAGCAAACAGTTGCTGCCCGTTTACGACAAGCCCATGGTGTACTACCCCTTGAGCACGCTGATGCTGGCGGGCATGCGCGATATCCTCATCATCAGCACCCCGCAGGACACCCCGCGTTTCACCCAGTTGCTGGGGGATGGCAGCCAGTGGGGCATCAATCTGCAATACGCCGTGCAGCCCAGCCCGAATGGTTTGGCACAGGCCTTCATCATTGGCGACGCGTTTATCGGCAAGGACGACAGCGCCTTGGTGCTGGGCGACAACATTTTCTATGGGCACGATCTGCAAATCCTGCTGGCCAATGCGCACAACCAGACAACCGGTGCCACGGTCTTTGCCTACCATGTGCAAGACCCTGAGCGGTATGGCGTGGTCGCCTTTGATGCGCAGGGCCGCGCCAGCAGCATCGAGGAAAAGCCAGTGCAGCCCCAGAGCAACTATGCCGTCACCGGCCTGTACTTCTATGACAACCAGGTGGTGGACATTGCCAAGGCCGTGAAACCCAGTGCCCGTGGCGAACTTGAAATCACGGCAGTCAACCAAGCCTACCTCGAAAAGGGGCAACTCAGCGTCCAGATCATGCAGCGGGGCTACGCCTGGCTGGATACTGGCACCCATGACAGCCTGCTAGAGGCCGGGCAGTTCATCGCAACCCTGGAGCGCCGCCAGGGCCTCAAGATCGCCTGCCTGGAAGAGATCGCCTGGCGCAACGGGTTCATTGGTGACGAACAGCTGGCACGGCTGGCACAGCCCTTGGCGAAAAATGGCTATGGCCAGTATTTGCTGGGGCTGCTCAAGGAAGGGAGTGCCGCATGAAGGTCACACCAACTGCCATCCCGGACGTGATGCTGATCGAGCCGCGCGTGTTTGGCGACGAGCGCGGGTTCTTCTTTGAAAGTTTCAATCAGCGGGCCTTCGAAGAAGCCACCGGCGTGACAACCCAGTTTGTGCAGGACAACCATTCCCGCTCGGTGCGCGGCGTGCTGCGCGGGCTGCATTACCAGATCCAGCACCCCCAAGGCAAACTGGTGCGCGTGGTGGTAGGCGAGGTGTATGACGTGGCCGTAGACTTGCGCCGTTCGTCGCCGACCTTTGGCAAATGGGTTGGCGCGCACTTGTCGGCTCAGAACAAAGCCCAATTCTGGGTTCCGGCGGGGTTTGCCCATGGGTTCGTCGTGCTCTCGGAGTCGGCCGAATTCTTGTACAAGACCACCGATTACTACGCACCCGCCCACGAAAAGTGCATTGCCTGGAACGATCCATTCCTGGACATTCAATGGCCCGATCTGGGTGTGGCACCCCAACTCTCCGCCAAGGATGCCGCTGGCGCTTCCTGGGCGAACGCTGCTTTTTTTGATTGAAGTGGGTCAGCGCCCGTTGGTGATGACCGACGGGCCCATCTCTTGCAGCGGCCCCAGCGGGTTGGTCTGCACTTCCACCTCGTTGACGACGGGTTGGCCGCCCCAGCCGCGATAGACCACGGTGCCGTCCACCAGCAGGATCAGCGCGTTGAAGCGCCAGCCAGTGGTTTCGGTGCGGCGCTTGAAGTTCACAAAGTCGGCCAGAAAGTTGCCCACCCGGGCCTTGGTGATACGTGCAACATTCAGCTCCCACCCGCGACACGCCTCGCGTGCATTCAGGCATTCACGAATGCCCGGGTCCAGGTCGTCGCGCCTTACTGGGCCCCCGTTGGCAACCCGTTTGGCAATGTCATTGTGGGTGAGGATCAGCGTGTTCGGCTGCAACTCGGGTGAGATGCCCATGGCCGACAACGCGGCAAGGTTGCTGCGCTTGGGAACAATCGCTTCAATGGCGGCTTGCGCTTGGTCAAAGCTTTGAAACGTAGCGGATTCGGTGTGCGCGCGCGGCAACCAAGAGCCGCATCCGCACAACAGGGCGAGCGGGATGAGGATGGGAAGTCGGGTGAACCATCGCGTGGCGGTTTGACATTGCATGGCGCAAGCCCTTCTACCTGAATGCAGCATGGTTGCTGCTATTACAACCATAGCAAGAAAGCTATGGTGCCCGGGGCCGGAATCGAACCGGCACGCCTTGCGGCGGGGGATTTTGAGTCCCCTGCGTCTACCAATTTCACCACCCGGGCGACGCGATCAACAAGACCTAAATTATGGCACATTTGAGGGCATGAATTATCCAACGATTGAAGACGCCATCGGGAAAACGCCACTGGTCGCCCTGCAGCGCATCGGGGCTGCTGAAAACACGCCACGCAACACGGTGGTGCTGGGCAAACTCGAAGGCAATAACCCGGCTGGGTCGGTGAAAGACCGGCCTGCACTATCCATGATCCAGCGTGCCCAGGAACGCGGTGACATCTGCCCCGGCGACACCTTGATCGAGGCCACTTCCGGCAATACGGGCATTGCGCTGGCCATGGCCGCAGCCATCAAGGGTTACCGCATGGTGCTCATCATGCCTGAGGACTTGTCCGTTGAAAGAGTCCGGACCATGAAGGCGTACGGAGCCGAGCTCATTCTCACGCCCAAGAGTGGTGGCATGGAATATGCCCGTGATTTGGCCGAGCGTATGCAGCGTGACGGCAAGGGGCATGTGCTGGACCAGTTTGCCAACGCCGACAACCCGCGCGTCCACTTCGAAACCACCGGCCCTGAAATTTGGGAGCAGACGGGCGGACGCATCACCCATTTCGTCTCGGCCATGGGCACCACCGGCACCATCACCGGCGTGAGCCGATTCCTCAAGCAAAAGAACCCGGCCGTACGCATCATTGGTGCGCAGCCGCAGGAAGGTTCGCGCATACCGGGCATTCGCAAATGGCCGCAGGAATACTTGCCCAAGATCTACGACCCCCGCCAGGTGGATGAACTGGTGTACGTGAGCCAGCAGGATGCCGAAGACATGTGTCGGCGCCTGGCGCGAGAAGAAGGTATTTTTGCGGGTATCAGTGCCGCTGGTGCGTGCTGGGTGGCGCAAGAGATTGCCCGGCGCGAATCCGATGCCACCATCGTCTTTGTGGTGTGCGACCGGGGCGACCGCTACCTGTCCACCGGCGTATTTCCCGCATGAGCGAAACGGCCTACCAGTTCTGCCCTCAGTGTGCGACGCCGTTGGCGCTCATCGCCCAGCTGGAAGACGGTGGCGAGAAGCTGCGCCTGCGGTGCCCCGCCTGCAACTTTACCCATTGGAACAACCCCACGCCCGTGCTGGCGGCGATCATCGAGTACCAGGGTCAGGTCTTGCTGGCGCGCAACGCCGCGTGGCCGCAGAAGATGTATGCCTTGATCACCGGCTTCATGGAAGCTGGTGAAACGCCGCAAGAAGGCATCGTGCGCGAGATTGCCGAGGAAACCAATCTGCGTACCCTGGCGTTGGATCTAATCGGCGTGTACGACTTCCAGCGCATGAACCAGGTCATCATTGCCTACCACGCGGTGTGTGAAGGCGACGTGCGTCTGTCGCCAGAGTTGGTGGACTACCGCCTGTTCAGCCCCACCAGTGTGCGGTGCTGGCCAGCGGGCACCGGCTATGCCTTGGCGGACTGGTTGCGTTCCAAAGGCCACGAACCCGTATTTATGGACCCGGTTTCGCACGCCGATACTCAGAAGCGCGATCACTAGAATGGGCGCATTGCCCGAAAGCTCCTGACATGAACCACGACATCGAAATTGACACCCGCGGCCTGAACTGCCCGCTGCCCATTCTCAAGGCCAAGAAGGCCCTGTCCGACATGGCAACCGGCCAGGTCCTGAAGGTGGTGTCGACCGATCCCGGCTCGGCGCGCGACTTTGTGGCATTTGCCAAGCAGACCGGCAACGAACTGCTGGAGCAGCAAACCGAAGGCGAAGAGTTCATCCACTTCCTGCGCCGCCGGTAGTGGCACGGGGCTGACGCCCCGGCACCTAGCCCAGACGTGCCAACTGACTGCGCACCTTCTCCAGCGTAGCGCCAAAGTCCGCCAGCCGCTTCTTTTCCTGATCGATCACTGCGGCCGGTGCACGGGCCACGAACGACTCGTTGGATAGCTTGCCCTGGGCCTTGGCGATTTCGCCTTCCAGGCGCGCCACTTCCTTGCCCAGGCGGGCTTTCTCGGCCACCACATCCACCTCCACAAACAGGCACACACGGGCGCCGTCCACCACCGCCACGGGTGCTGCCTGCGCGGCCTGGGCCCAGGCCGCCTCGTCGTCAAAAAAGCGCACCTCGCTGAGCTTGACCAGGGCTTGCAACACCGGTGCCCATGCCTGCAGAAAGGCTGCATCGTCTGCGTTGCCAGCCAGCACCAGCATGGGCAAGCGCACCGAGGGGCTCACATTCATTTCGCCGCGCAGGTTGCGGCAAGCATCCACCACGGCCTTGAGGCGGTTGACGTGCGCCATGGCCACTGGATCGATGCGTTCGGGCTGGCTCACCGGGTAGGCGGCGATGCTGATGGACGCGCCCGCGCGCCCCGCAACGGGCGCAACCTTTTGCCACAGCTCTTCAGTGATGAAAGGCGTGATGGGGTGCAGCAGACGCAGGATGGTTTCCAGCGTGCGGATCAGGGTGCGGCGCGTGGCGCGTTTCTGTGCGTCGGAGCCAGTGTTGATCTGCACTTTGGCAATTTCCAGGTACCAGTCGCAGAACTCGTTCCAGACAAAGTCGTAGATGGCGTTGGCCACGTTGTCCAGGCGGTAGTCGGCAAAACCCTGGGCCACCTCGGCTTCCACCTTCTGCAACAGCGACACGATCCAGCGGTCGGCCTGGCTGAAGTCGAGATAGGCCTGGTCGCATGCGGCACCGTCCTGCACGCCGCAGTCTTGGCCCTCGCAGTTCATCAGCACAAAGCGGGTGGCGTTCCATAGCTTGTTGCAGAAGTTGCGGTAACCCTCGCAGCGCTTGCTGTCGAAGTTGATGGAACGGCCCAGCGAGGCCAGTGCGGCAAAGGTAAAGCGCAGTGCGTCTGCACCGTAAGCGGGGATGCCTTCGGGGAATTCTTTCTCGGTGTTTTTGCGCACGGCGGGTGCGGTTTCGGGTTTGCGCAGGCCGGTGGTGCGTTTGTCGAGCAGCGGTGCCAAGGCGATACCGTCGATCAGGTCCACGGGGTCGAGCACGTTGCCCTCAGACTTGCTCATCTTTTTGCCCTGGGCGTCGCGCACCAGGCCGTGGATGTAGACGTGTTTGAAGGGTACGCGACCGGTGAAGTGCGTGGTCATCATGATCATGCGGGCGACCCAGAAGAAGATGATGTCGTAGCCGGTTACCAATACGGAGCTTGGTAGGTAGAGGTCGTAGTCTGTGAGGCTGGTCGCTGTTGCACCGCTGTCGATCGCACCGGGACTGACCTTGGCTCTACTCACTTCGCTCGCCAAATCGCTGCGTGCAGCCCCGGCACGCTCGCCAGCTACTGTGTCGCTATTGCCCCAGCCCATGGTGGAGAAGGGAACCAAGGCCGAGGAATACCAGGTGTCGAGCACATCTTCGTCACGCTTCAAGGTCTTGCCCGGGGCTTTGGCCTGTGCCTCGGCTTCGTTGCGGGCCACGTAAACCTTGCCGTCTTCGTCATACCAGGCCGGAATCTGGTGGCCCCACCACAGTTGGCGGCTAATGCACCAGTCGGTGATGTTGTTCATCCACTGGTTGTAGGTGTTGACCCAGTTTTCGGGCACAAACTTCACTTCGCCACTTTGCACGGCATCAATCGCTTTTTGGGCGATGGAGCGCATATCGCTGACCGGTTCCCCGGCGCCGGGCCGCCCCAAGCCGGGGATGGCCCCCTCGGGGGGCAGCGAACCACCCGCAGGGGGGAGCGTGGGGGCTTTATTCATGGCCACAAACCACTGGTCGGTGAGCATGGGCTCAATCACTTGGCCGGTGCGGGCGCAGCGGGGCACCATGAGCTTGTGCTTTTTCACTTCCACCAGCAGGCCCAGGGCGTCCAGGTCTTTGACGATTTGTTTGCGCGCGGCAAAGCGGTCCATGCCAACATAGGCAGCGGGCGCGTTGCTGTCGATCTTGGCGTCCAGCGTCAGTATGCAGATCATGGGCAGCTTGTGACGCTGGCCCACCTGGTAGTCATTCTGGTCGTGCGCCGGGGTGACCTTGACCACGCCGGTACCGAAGGCCTTGTCCACGTAGTCGTCGGCAATGATGGGGATGGTGCGCCCGCACAGCGGCAGGGTGACGTGTTTGCCGATCAGGTGGGCATAGCGTTCGTCCTCGGGGTGCACCATGGCGGCCACGTCGCCCAGCATGGTTTCGGGGCGGGTGGTGGCCACTACCAGGCCTTCTGCCATCTCGCCATTGACCATCTGTGGGCCGTCGGCAAAGGGGTAGCGGATGTGCCACAGCGAGCCGTCTTCCTCTTCGCTCTCTACTTCCAAATCAGACACCGCGCTCATCAGCACCGGGTCCCAGTTCACCAGGCGCTTGCCGCGGTAGATGAGGCCTTGCTCGTACAACTGGACAAAGGTTTCGGTCACCGTCTTGGACAGTTTTTCGTCCATGGTGAAGTATTCGCGGCTCCAGTCCACGGAATCACCCATGCGGCGCATCTGGCTGGTGATGATGTTGCCGCTCTTCTCCTTCCATTCCCACACCTTGGCGGTGAAGGCTTCGCGGCCCAGGTCATGGCGGCTCACGCCTTGTTCCTGCAACTGGCGCTCCACAACGATCTGGGTGGCAATGCCGGCGTGGTCGGTACCCGGAATCCAGGCGGTGTTGAAGCCGGCCATGCGGTGGTAACGCGTGAGGCTGTCCATGATGGTCTGGTTGAACGCGTGGCCCATGTGCAGCGTGCCGGTTACATTGGGTGGGGGCAGCTGGATGGCAAACGCGGGCGCACCAGCCTGGGGTTCTTGCGTGCCACGAAAGCCCGCCACGCCATAGCCACGTTTTTCCCATTCGGGGCCCCAGTGGGCTTCCAAGGCGGCCGGTTCAAACGATTTGGACAGGGATTGCAGGCCGGGTTGTGCGGGCGGTGTGGTGGTGTCGGTCATGGTGAGCAGGGGCCGTGAAAGCGGGGGAGCGCCCAGTCAGGCGCAAAGAGCCCGCGATTTTAGGCCACACCATCCAGCTACCATGTGCCCATGCCGCGCTCCACCCACCGCCCCGCACCCAACCACGCTCAGGCTCCCGATGCCGCCAAATCCCTGTTCATCCAGGCTAGTACCGCCTGCAACCAGGGCGAATGGGCAATGGCCGAACAGTTGTTGCAGCAGCATCTGCAACTGCGCCCGGGCAGCGTGGCGGGCCTTTCGCTGTTGGGCATGGTGTGGGGACAGCTGGGGCAAAACGCGTCGGCAAGGGACTTGTGGCGCAAGCTGTTGGATGCCCGGCCCGACTATGCCGAAGGCTGGTGTCATTTGGGCTATGCCTGCGAACCCTTGGGGGACTGGGCCGGTGCAAGCCAGGCGTTTCAAACCGCCTTGCGGCTTGCACCCCAACTGCACGCTGCGCAGGTCGGGCTGGGGCTGGTTCTGCAAAAGCAGGGCCGGTACCGCGAGAGCCTGGCCGTCTTGGATGCGGTGCTGCAGGCGCACAGTGAGCAGCCCGATGCCCTGTTCCACAGCGCCGTGGCCTGGCAGGCGCTGGGCGCCGCGGAGCGTGCGGTGGCCCTGTACGAGCGGGTCTTGGCGGTGGACCCGACCCACGCGCAGGCCGCCAGCAACCGGTTGATGGGTCAGCACTACAGCTCTCGTTGGACCTTGCCAGAGCGCGCGCGCGCAGCGTGCGACTGGGGCCATCGTCTGCAAGAACGGGTGCCGTCGGTGCGATCCACTGCGCCCGTGGGCGATGCACCCGGGCGCATCCTGCAGGTTGGCCTGGTTTCCGGCGATTTGCGCAGGCACCCTGTGGCGTATTTCCTGCGGGACGTGCTGGCCGCGCTGGACCCGGCCCAGGTGCAGGTAACGGCGTATGCCAATCACGCACAGCCCGATGATGACTGGACCCAGCAACTGCGCGCCTGCGCGCAACGTTGGCATGCCGTGGCCCATTGGAGCGACGCCCAATTGGTGCGCCAGATTCAGCACGACCGCATCGATATTCTGGTGGACTTAAGCGGCCATACCGCAGCCCAGCGCTTGGCCGTGTTTGCAGCGCAACCGGCACCCATCCAATGCAGTTGGCTGGGCTACTTTGCGACTACGGGTTTGTCGCGCATGGACTACCTGTTGGCCGACAGCCAATGTGTACCGGTGGACGAGGAATTTGCCTTTGCCGAGGCGGTCTGGCGCCTGCCCGATACCCGACTGTGCTGGAGCCCGCCTTCCGATGCACCAGACGTTTCGCCACGTGACGGGTCTGGCCCCTTGGTTCTGGGCTGTTTTCAGGAGCTGGCCAAGATGCAGGACCCCGTGTTGCACGCCTGGGCGGACATCCTGCACCAGCTGGCGCATGCCGAATTGCGTATCTGCAGTGCGCGGCTGGACTTTGCCGAAGTGCGCGAGGCGTTTTTGCAACGCCTGCAGCAAGCCGGTTTGCCGCTGCAGCGCGTGCACCTGCAAGGGGCACTGGCCCGCAGCGACTATTGGAAGGCCTTGGGTGCGGTCGATTTGCTGCTCGATACCTTTCCCTATCCCGGTGGCACCACCACGCTGGAAGGCTTTTGGATGGGTGTTCCTACCCTGACGCTCACCGCACCGGGCATGCTCGCCCGCCAAGGCGCAAGCCTGCTGCACCAGGTCGATCTGGATGCGTGCGTGGCCCACTCGCCCGCAGCGTATGTGCAGTTGGCCGTTGCCTGGGGCCAGCGGCGCACCGAGTTGGCTGCGCTGCGCACCCAACTGCGCCCGCGCCTGTTGGCCAGCCCCTTGTGTGACGCCCCACGGTTTGCGCAGCATTTGCAGCAGGCCTGGCGCGCCATGTGGGGGCACGCGTGCCGGGGGTTGACGGCCCGCGAACCGGCGGTGCAGGTCCGCCGCCTCACCCCGGATGACGCCCCCGCCTACCGGGCGCTGATGCTGCAGGCCTATGCAGACCACCCGGATGCCTTTACCTCCAGCGTGGCCGAGCGCGATGCCTTGCCGCTGCACTGGTGGACTGCGCGGCTGGCCGCCGAGCCCCACGCACACGAATGGGTATGGGGTGCGTTCTGCCAGGGTGCCTTGGTGGGCGCGGCGGGGCTTACGGCGCAAACGCGCGAAAAGGCGCGCCACAAGGCCACCCTGTTTGGCATGGTGGTGTCCGCTGCCCACCGTGGCCGCGGTCTAGGCCAGCAGCTGGTGCAGGCGGTGCTGGACCATGCCGCCCAGCAGCCCGGCCTGCGCCTGGTCCAGCTGACCGTGACGCAGGGCAACACGGCCGCACAGTCCTTGTACGAGCGTATGGGTTTCCAAGCTTTTGGTGTGGAGCCGATGGCCGTGGCGGTGGCAGGCGGTTATGTAAGCAAGGTTCATCTGTGGAGGCCTCTGAATCCATGATTGCTTCGCGCAATGTGCAGTTTAGTTATGGCGGTGGAGCTGCCATCCGGTTTCCCGATGTGGAGCTGCCCCAGGGGGCGGTGTTGCTGCTCAGCGGCCCGTCGGGCAGCGGCAAATCCACCTGGTTGTCCCTGGTGGCGGCGTTGGTGCCACCGTCGGCCGGTCGGCTCGAAGTGGCCGGGCAAGACCTGGCGGGCTTGTCGGGCGCGGCTGCTGACGCCTGGCGCGCGCGCACCATTGGGTTCCTGCCGCAAAAGTTGCACCTGAGCCCGGCGCTGTCCGTGGCCGACAACCTGGCACTGGCCTACTGGGCCGCCGCACTTCCCTTGGACCGGGGCCGTATCCAGGACTGCCTGTGCGCCTTGGGAATCGCCGAACTGGCCGCGCGCAAGCCGAACCAGCTCTCCGGGGGCCAGGCCCAGCGGGTGGC
>JAYRUL010000003.1:0-57000 GCA_041919095.1 Rhodoferax sp.
TCAGCCTGGTCGTGGCAGGCAGTGCAGTTGGCCTTGGTGCGCACCGCCTTGCTGGCCCATTCCTGGGCCGAGATCTTGCGGTGTTCGCGCACCCACTTGGGCAGCTCGGTGATGCGCTGGGGAGCCGATCCGGCGGGGACACCCCGCAGCAGCTTGGCGCCAAAGCGTTGCCCGCCTTGGTCCCCCGCATGGGCGACCAGGTAGGCCGTAATCTCGGCGGCGGCCTTGGCGTTCACCGAAGCGTCGTCGCCGAAGTGGTTCTTGAGGTTGCCCATCATCTGCTGCCAGGAACTGGCGGGCAGCATGGAGGGGGCAAAGGCCATATGGCAGCTACCACACTCTTCTTTGACCACCGCGTTGGCAACAGGTGGGAAGAAGTGGTCGCCACCGGCTTGGGCTCGGGTCAGCACCAGCGCTGAGAAACCCAGAATCAGGGCGCCGAGGATCAAGGGACGCAAGGGGATAGCCATAGCAAGCTCCATTCGTATGAAAGTGGTTTATTGGGTCAGCATGAAAGTGAGCCAATCGCCCTTTTCCTGCGCGGTACAGGCGCGGCCCAGCACTTCGTTGCAGTTGCGCTGGAACCATTTCTCCACCTTGGCGGCGTCGGTATAGCGGTTGGGCGCGGCGGATGCCGCCATGGCCTCCAGCGGCTTGCCAGTCAGGGTGCGCCCGGGGGCGCGTACATCGGTCCCATGGCAGGTGGTGCAGGAAGGCATGTTGGCCTTGCCGCCGTCCAGTTTCTGGGTGTGCAGTGCCTGGCCGCGCGCGCCAGACCATCCGGTCCAAGCGCCGGTTTCGACTTGGACTGCCGCACGGTACTGGGCCAGCAGGTCCTCGCGCACACCAGCCTGGCTGGTGCTGGATGCGGCAAGGACGACGCCCGCCAGTGCGGCACGCAAGCAGGACGAGAAGATGGACATGGTGAGCTCCCAAGAACGTTGACAATGAACCGCACTGTGCGCCGTGCCAACTGAACGCCAGCTGAATCTGCTGTTCATCCGGCGTTCAGCTTGGCCACGCTATAAACGCAGCCACACCCGAACACCCTGTCATGCGATTGCCCAACATTCCGAACCACCGCCGCCTCTTGTGGGCGGGGTTGCTGCTGTGCCTGAGCGCCGCGGTGTGGGCGGATGACGACCACGACCACGACCACGACCGCGCCCGCAAAGCCCTGCAAGCCGGTGAGGTGCTACCGCTCAGGACCATCCTGGAGCGGGTGGAACGGGTTCATCCGGGCCAGGTCCTGGATGTGGAGCTGGAGCGTGGGCATGCGGGCCGGGACGGACGCTGGATCTACAAAGTCAAGGTGCTGCAAGCCGATGGCACGTTGTTGCGCCTGAAGGTCGATGCCCGCGAGGGAACGGTACTGGGCAGCAAGCCGCCCACCGGGGGACGCTGATGCGGATATTGGTTGTCGAAGATGAGCCCACCTTGCAAACCCAGCTGGCCGAGCGCTTGCGCGAAGCGGGGTATGCCGTGGACGTGGCGGGCAATGGAGTGGACGCCCATTTCCTGGGCGACACCGAACCCTACGACGCTGTCGTTTTGGACCTGGGGCTGCCGCAGATGGACGGCCTTACGGTGTTGCGCCGCTGGCGCAATGCCGAGCGGCGCATGCCGGTGCTGATCCTGACGGCGCGCGATGGCTGGCACGAAAAGGTGGCCGGCATCGATGCTGGCGCGGACGACTACCTGACCAAACCGTTCCACATGGAAGAGTTGCTCGCCCGCCTGCGGGGCCTGATCCGCCGCTCGGGTGGGCATGCCAGCGCCGAACTGGTGTGCGGTGCGTTGACGCTGGACACCCGCAACCGCCGCGCGCTGGTGGACGGGCAGCCGCTGTCGCTGACCAGCCACGAGTACCGCGTTCTGGCGTACCTGATGCACCACCAGGGGGAAGTCGTATCACGCAGCGAGTTGATCGAGCATATCTACGAACAGGACTTTGACCGGGATTCCAACACGGTCGAGGTCTTCATTGCCCGATTGCGCAAGAAACTGCCCACCGGGCTGATCGCCACCCTGCGGGGCCAGGGGTACCGCCTGGGCGGCGTGGACTAGGCCCATGGCCCCCAAACGCTGGTGGCACGCACTGCCGATTCGCTCGTTGCGGGTGCGCTTGCTGTTGGGCACCCTGAGCGGCATTGTGGCGATCCTGGGCTTGGCGGCCTGGGGCGTGGGCACCCTGTTTTACCAGCAGGTGCAAAACCAGTTTCAGGCCGAGCTGCGCACCCACCTGGACCAGTTGACGGCGCACCTGACCCTTGCCGCAGACGGCAGCGTGCAGCTGGCCCAGCCCTTGACGGATCCGCGCTTTGCGCGGCCGTACTCGGGCTACTACTGGCAGGTGGGCGCCATGGGCGTAACCGGGGAAGGGGCTGTGCGCCTGCGCTCGCGCTCGCTGTGGGACCTGGCGCTGGTCGTGCCCCAAGATACCCCGGGTGACGGCGAGCTGCACCTGCATACCGTGGTTGGCCCACAAGGGGCGACCCTGCGGCTGGTGGAGCGCAGTGTGCGCCTGGGGGACGCTGCGCTCACCGCGCCGGTGGCCCTGCGGCTGCTGGTGGCCGCCGATGCCCGGCGGATGGAAGAACCCGTGGCGCAGTTCAACCGCATCTTGGGGGTAGCCCTGGGCGTGCTGGGCGTGGGGCTGGTGCTGGCGGCCGTGGCACAGGTCGTGCTGGGCCTGTCGCCGCTGCGCGCCCTGCGCGACGCCTTGGCCCAAATCCGTGCTGGCCAGACCCAACGGCTGCAGGGCGACTTCCCCGATGAACTCATGCCCCTGGTGACCGAGTTCAACACCGTGCTGGCCCAAAACGCCGAGGTGGTGCAGCGCGCGCGCACCCATGCGGGCAACCTGGCGCATGCGCTCAAGACGCCGCTGACGGTGCTGGCCACTGCGGCGCAATCGCCCACGCCTGCGGACGCTGCGTTGGCGCGGCTGGTGGCAGAGCAGGTTGCGCTAGCGCGCCGTCAGGTGGACTACCACCTGGCACGGGCCCAGGCTGCGGCTGCCATCCGCGTGCCCGGTGCGCGCACCGAAGTGCTGGCGGTGGTGCAGGCGCTGGTGCGTGTGATGCAGCGCATCCACGCCGCGCGGGCGCTGCGCATCGACGTGCAACCCTGGCCTGCCGCCTTGGCCTTCCAAGGAGAAACCCAGGATTTGCAGGAAATGGTGGGCAACCTGCTGGACAACGCCTGCAAATGGGCGCGCCACCAGGTGCTGCTGCGCATGGAAGGGGACGGCAAAGATGGCACGCCCCTGCGCCTGGTGCTGGAGGACGACGGCCCCGGACTGGACACGCAGCAGCGCCAAGCGGTCTTGCAGCGTGGCGTGCGGGCCGACGAACAAGTGCCGGGTACCGGCTTGGGGCTGGCCATTGTGGACGACCTGGCCCGTCTGTACGGCGGGCAGGTCAGTCTGGAGGTCGCCGCCCTGGGCGGTTTGCGTGCCGTTCTCACACTGCCGTGCGCGCCCTGAAGACCGCCGCAGGGCAGGGCTCTTGCTCCAATTTCAAGGCAAAATGCAGCGCAAGGCCACGTGGATATTGCGTAAGCAGCTATGTATTTTGTAGCACCTTGGCTAACACGGCACTGTCCACGTTGCCGCCGCTCAGGGCCAGCCCCACGCGCAGGCCGCGCAAGCGGTCACGTTCCTGCCAGGCGCCAGCCCAGGCGGCGGCACCGGCACCTTCGGCCACGTTGTGCGTGCAGGCAAACAGTACGCGCATGGCCTCGGCCACCTCGGCGTCGGTAACTTGCACGATGTGGTCGATGCGGCCTTGCAGCACGTCCAGCGCGGCGGCATCGGCCACGCGGCAGGCCATGCCGTCGGCCAGCGCGGTCGTGACGGGGGCTTGCACCACCCGATTGGCGGCCAGCGAGTCGGCATAGGTGGTGGCGTGGGCGCTCACCACACCGACGATGCGCACGCTGCGCCCCAACGCCTGCTTGGCGGCAATGGCGGCGCAGGCGCCCGAACCCTGGCCGATGGGCACGTAGACCACGTCCAGGTCGGGCACCGCCTGGAACAGTTCCCACCAGTAGGTGGCTACGCCGCGCAGCAAGTCGGCATGAAAGCTGGGCACCATGTGCGCGCCGCGCTGCGCGGCCAACGCCATGGCGTGCTCGCGGCTTTCCTGGAAATCGGTGCCATGCTCGATGAGGGTGACACCCAGGGCGCGCATGGCGGCGTTCTTCTCGGTGGAATTGCCCTGCGGCACGACGATGGTGCAGGCCACGCCGTGCGCGCGCGCCGCCCAGCCAATGCTCTGGCCGTGGTTGCCGCGCGTGGCGCTGATCACCTCAGACGGCAGCGCGCCGCTGCGGGCCAGTTGGTCGAAATAGGTCAGGCCGCCCCGGATCTTGAACGCCCCCACGGGGGTGTGGTTTTCGTGCTTGAGCCAGCAGGTGGCGCCGAGCCGGTCGCTGAGCTGGCCCCAGCAGTATTGCGGCGTGGGGCCAAAGGCACGGTAGACCACGGTGGCGGCGGCTTCAATGTCGTGCAGGCTGGGCAGGTGCATGGGTCGGTCTCGATCAGGCCAAGGGACAGGTTTATCAAAGGCTAGGCTGTGCCGCCTCGCCCAGCGAGCGGGTCAGCCAGAACGCGCAGGCCAGGGCCAGCGAACCAAATAGGGCGGCGCCCGCCGCCTGGCCGGCCAGTACCTGCACCGGTCCGTATTGCGCGCCCCACCAGGCAAAGGGCATGGTGCCCAGGGTGGCGCGGCCCCAGTTGAAGCCGGTGGACCACAGCGGGCGGCCCAGGTTGTTGAACGCGGCGTTGGCCACAAACAGGGCACCGATGAAAAAGAAGCTGGCGGCCAGCCAGCTGCAAAAGGCGTGCACCATGTCGGCGGCCAGCCCGTCCAGCGAAAACAGCCGTATCAACGGCCCTTGCAGCAGCGCCAGCACCAGCCAGGCCACGGCTACGGCCACCACCATGAAGACCAGGCTGGCGCGCAAGGTGCCTTGCACCCGATCAAAACGGCGCGCGCCCAGGTTCTGCGCAAATACCGGGCCTACTGCTCCACTCAGGGAATACAGCAGCCCAAATGCCACCGGTACCAGGCGCTCAATGGTGGCCTGGCCCGCTACCGCCGAGACGCCAAACGTGGCCACACTGTGCGTTACGTAGGCTGCCGCCACCGGGGTGGCCAGATTGGTGAGCACCGCCGGGCCGGCCACTACCGACAGCAGGCGCGCATCGCCGCGCAAACGCCCGCGCGCAAAGGGCGCGAGTAACTGGTGCACGCGCCAGACACCGTGCAGCCCCACGGCCAGCAGCACCATGCGGGCGATCACCAGCACCAGGGCCGCTCCGTCCAGACCAAGCCCCAGCACAAAAATGAACACCGGGTCCAGCACTGCAGTGGTGATGGCAGGCAACAGCGTGACCATCATGGCCCGGCGCGCGTCGCCGACGGAGCGCAACAAGGCAGAGCACACCATGCCCACGCCCAGCAGCACGGTGGAAGGCAGGGTGATCAGCAGAAAACGCTGCGCCAGCTCCAGAATGCGCCCCTGCGCGCCCAGCAGCACCAGCAAGGGCTCCAGAAAAGCCAGGGTCAAGCCCGCAACCCCCACGGCCACTGCAGTTACCAGCACCAGGCTGGAGGTGGCCTGGGCGCGCGCTTCGGCCAACTGGCCCGCGCCCAGGGTGCGCGACACGGTGGCGGTCACCCCGATCAGCAACCCGATGAACAGCGACAAAATGAAGAACCCGACCACACCCGCAAACCCCACCGCTGCGGCAATGGCCTGCTCGCCCAGCATGGAGATGTAGAGCAGGTTGATCAGGTCCACCGCGAAGATGGCCACCAGCCCGATGGCACCGGTGCCCGCCATCACCACCACGTGGCGCATCAACGAGCCGGTGACAAAGCGCGGCGTGGTGGCCGTCATAGTTGCACGGTGCCGGTGATGCAGGTAACGGATTGGCCGCCCACCCAGACCTGCCCGGTGGCATCGCGCGCCAGGTGCACGCGCCCTTCGCGGCCCAGGCAACTGCCTTGGCGCGCGACGTACTGGGTGGGTGCCAGGCCTTCGGCCATCAGCCACTGGGCCAGGCTGGCGTTGAGGCTGCCGGTGACCGGGTCTTCCGGCACGCCGATGGCGGCGGCAAAGGCGCGCACTTCTACGCCGGGGGCGTCGTCCAATGGGGGGGTGGGGCGCAAGCCGGTGCCGAACGCGCGCGCTTCGCGACTCGATCGCGCTACCAGAATAGGAGCGTTTGAAGCAGATTCCACGTGGGCTACCCCCACTTTGACCCCCAACTGCTTGAGCGCGGCGTGGTCGGGCTGCAGGCCCAGCACCGTATCAATGCTGTCCAGCAGCAGGCCCAGCCACACCGGGCCGTTGTCCAGCACCTGCGCGGCGCGAACCTGTGCGGCGCTCAGGCCCAGCGCGCGGGTCACGCCCTGCAGGGTGGCGGCGTCGGGCGCGCTTTGGGCGAGGGCGGGCGCGGCAAACGCCAGCTGCGTGCCGCTGCGGCGCAGCGCGACCAGCCCCTTGGCGCATTCCTGCACGATGCGCTGCGTGCCATCCGCGTCCTGCGGCGCGCGCGGCACGCCTCCGGCCTGCAACCAGGCGTGGCAGCTGCCCAGCGTGGGGTGGCCGGCAAAGGGCAGTTCGCCGCCGGGGGTGAAGATGCGCACGCGGTAGTCGGCCCCAGCTGCCTCACCGTCAGCTGTGGGTGGCAGCAGAAAGGTGGTCTCCGACAGGTTGGTCCAGCGCGCGAAGCGCTGCATGGCGTCGTCATCCAGCCCTGCACCATCCAGCACTACCGCCAGCGGGTTGCCGTAGTAGGGGGTGGCGGTGAAGACGTCAACTTGCTTGAACGGGCGGGTTTGGGGAATTGTTGTGGTCATATTGGCCTATAGCCCGCGTGAATATTGAGTAAATAGCTATGAAAACAATAGCGTATGTGAACTAGCGCAGAAACCCCAGGCTGAAAACCTGCGGGCGCAGTTTGTCGGTGAGCGCCTGGTAGGCCTGCTCAAACGGGCCGAAGTTCACCGGGGCGGTATCGCCGCTTTCGTTACGGGCTTTGAGCGCGTTGCGGATTTGGTACCAGCCTACGTCGGGGCGGTTGAGTTTGTACTCGTCGCGTACCGTGCGCACGTCGGTGTGGGCAAAGTACGCTTTCCACAGCGTGCGCCCGGCACCCAGCACGGCCTGCGCTTCGGGCGAAATCCAATTCCGTTCGCCCTGAGCTTGTCGAAGGGCTTCCAGGTACTGCACCATGAAATCGGACTCAAAGCGGTCGGGCGCACCCACCTCGGCCTCGGTGAACGGGATGAAGTGGTTCACCAGCGACCACGTCTTGTCGTTCCATTCGAGACCGTTGGCACCGGCGGTGAGGTTGCCGCGATTGAACAGCGTCCAGATCAGGCAGTCGGTACTGAACTCGTCGGTCAGTGGCTCGGTAGGCTGGAGAAATTGGTCGCGGTCATTGAGCCATGTGGGCCGTACCAACTTGCGCACAGAAAAGACCGTAACCGCCTGGAGCAGGTTATCTCGTGTGATGAAGAAGCCGCCAGCATGGCCGATGCTGTGCACCGACGAAAAAATGGCGGTTTGTTGCTCGGCGTGCTGTAAATCATTGCCTCCGATGAGGACGTGTCCGACTGCACCATCCGACCATTTTGTGCGGCGCACTCCTTCGGTCTTGGTTGTGGGCGTTGTGGCATTGATTAACGGCAGAGCATCTTCGTCATTGGGTTTTTGCCGACCAATCCAATTGGTGAGCAACCGCGTGTTGGGCACGTTGCAATACACCTTTTGGCCAATGGCCTGCGCACCTTTGTCCAGTACATCAACTGTTATTTCCGTAATCGGCGTTTTGTCGGTGGCGGCCTGGTCTGTCTTCCAAATGAGGAAACCAATTGGGAATTTGCCGTTCAAGCCATCAAATGCTTTGTTGTGAATGACAAAGCCGCCTTGGTATTGGGCGTTCCAGGTTTCCCGGAATTTTTCGAAATTGGGCGCGTTCACGTACTTCATGGTGCTGAACATGGCGATCGTTGCGGTCGGCAGTTCGATGGCAATGCGTGCCAGAAACTGCGCAAACAACTCACGTGACGCGTAGCCGTAGTGCGTCATGGTGTCGCCCACCCGTGTGGTGGCGACACCGGTCTTATTCTCAGTGCCGAGCGAAACTTCTGTGTTACCTCGGTTGGTCGCCTCCGCATACGGCGGATTGATCAGCACCAGAATCTTTTTCCCCGCCGCAATCGCATCGCGCAGCCCCTGCGGCAGCTTGTTGCTCAGGCTGTAGTCAATCTCGCCGTCGTCGGTGATGTCGTCGTTAAGGTAGTCGTACTGGAAGCGCTGCGCTGCCACGCAGGTTTTGGTGGCCTTCATCACGTCCACGTCGGGCTGGTCGAGCGTGCTCATGTAGATGTTGCGCGGGTTGCTGTGCTTGACTTCCAGGTTGCCCACGCCGCAGCACATGTCCCAGACGATGTATTCGCGTTGCCAGTTCTTGCCCAAGGTCTCGGCCAGCTTGTCGTAGGCCTTGTCCACCACGTGCAGCGGTGTGTAGTACGCGCCCTTGAAGCTGCGCTCGTCCAGCGGAATGAGGCTGTCGCGGCGCTCCAGCAGGTAGTCGCGGTATTCGCTTTTGGGCGGGCGGTGGTAGATGGCCCAGAAACGGCGGTAGCCTTCCTTGTTGCCCAGCTCGTACATGGTGCCGCCCAGGCTGAACACGGGTGCGCCGTTTTTGTGCAGCAGCTCGGCAGGCAGGTTGGCGTGGGTGGACACGGTGCCGTCGTGCATGATGTCCGCAAAGAACAGCAGCGCGTAGTCTTCTTCCGCCACGCCGACGATTTCGCGGCCGATCATGTCCACCCACTTGTCAAACACCTGTTTCAAGTTGTCCGGCGTGATCTGGGTGCGGATGATGTCGCCGCTTTTTATGGCCGCCTTGACGGTGCTGAGGAATTCTTCCTCGTGCGTGGAAATTTTGAAATGGACGAAGTGGGTGCCGATGTGGGCCGATATTTCGTCAAGCGCCTCTTGGGTGTATTGGCTGGCCGATTTGCCCCACTTGACCGTTTTCTTGGATAGGAAGGGCAGCACGTCGCTGCTTTTCATCAAGGCCGCTTTTTCGGTGTCGATCACGGCCAGCAGGGGCGGCACTTTTTCGCCCTTGTTTAGCGCCACTTGCACGTAATGCAGCAGCTGGGTGAACATGGCGTAGCTGGAGTGCTTGCCGGTGTCTTTGGCCTCGAACCAGATTTCGTCGGTCTGGATGTCGATCAGCCCCTTGGTGTAGCTCTTCAATCCCAGGGCCTTGATATAGGCGTCTTTGACGTCTTCTTCGCTTCGGGCTTGTTGCAGTTGGGTGTAGAGGGACATGGGATAAGGACGGTAATTGTTTACCGTATGCGATACGTAAAAAGAGGCGTCAATCGCCTGCCAGGACGAAGCTGGCATGGGTATGCCCCAGTACAGCAAAGGTGTCCATCCAATGCAGACCAAAGTGCTGGCACACGTTGGGGATGCTGTATTTGCGACGCATCTGCAGGTTGAACTGTTCGTGGGTCACCACCACGCTGTCCGTCAAGGTCATGGCCTTGGCAATGAGCCAGGGGTCGGCGCCACTCAAGAACTCATCCAACGCCCCTGGCTTCATGGCGTGGGATTGGGAGGCCACATGTTCGGCTACTTGGGCAAAGGCGGTTTGGGTGGCCTCGTCGGACACGGGCAAAAACAACGCTTTGTTGTGCTTGGTCCATAGAGCCAATTCGTCGTTGCCGCGCTTGAGTTCGTCCCCTACCGATTCAATACTGGCCAGTACGCCTTGGCCATGGGTACGCAGAACCCAAGCCCAGTAGCCGGGGCAGATGTTCATGCCGTAGTAGCGGTTTTTGGCTTCAATGAGGGTATTGGCGTCCAGCAGATAAATCATGCTTCCAGCTGCTCGGCAAATTGGCGAATCTTCGCCGGTTGCACACCGAGGAGCTTGCCTGCGTCACGCAATAGCAGACGGCCACTGAAGGCCTCCGCAATCACGGCTTTGGCGAATCGCTTGCTGTTCTTGGAACCTGCTGTGCGATAGAAACTGCCCCCCTTGCTTTCGGCCCGCCGAAAGCGTTCCAGTTCCGCAAAATAAAAATCGTTGTAGGTATTGCGGTCAATCAATCCTAAATCCAGTGCGCGGCGCACCACCACCAACTGGCTCACATGGAAGCGCCTGGCAAGTTCGGCAATTCGGGTGGGCAAGTCAGCAGACCCCGCCGCCCACAACGGTCTAAACGCTGTGGCCGGGGCAAGGAATTCACCCGCTACGGCGTTGCAGGCGACTTCTTCTTGGCGCGTGTTGCCAGATTCACCGTTGGAAATGCCGCTGGAGCCGAACCACAGGTGTGCCAATTCGTGCACCAGCGTAAACAGCCGAGCCGCTGGAGCATCCGCAGAATTGATGAACACTACGGGTGCCAATGGGTGGGTGACGGCAAAACCACGGAATTCGCTGACATCGAGTTTGCGGTGGGTGTTGTTGCCGACAATGCCACTTCGCATGACCAGGATGCCTGCCTGTTCGGCTCCGGCAATGAGTGCGCGGTGGTAGTCCTCCCATTGGCGTTGGCCTTGCTCCACTTCAAGGCCCAGCACTGCGTGGATGTCGGCAGCGACGGCTTCGGTACTCGCTGTGGTGCGGAACTTGCCGATGAAGGGCAAAGGGCTGATACCTTGTTCCTGCTGATAGTCGGCGTACCAGGCTTGGCGACTGAGTGCCTGCTTGATGGTGTCCTGCAAATCCACGCTGGGTCTGCCTACCGGCATGCCCCCCACAGTGCGCAGATCAGGCAAGAGAGGTTCTTCTTCTGGAGGCGTTTGCAAAAAGAAAAAACCAAAAGGCGCATGCAGAGCCTGTGCCACAGACTGCGCTTGCCGGAAGGTGGGGAAAGCGTTACCCGTTTCCCAGCGTTCAAACTGTTCCGGCTTTACGCCCGCGGCAGCTGCTGCCACTCCCAAGTCCAGCCCAACGCGCCCGCGTGCCCAGCGGAGCATTTCGGGGTTGATGTGCGCGTGGGAAATGGGGGGCATGAAATCATTCTATGGGAAGGGGATTTTGGGGGAAAGCCAGGAGTTCAGGCATTGATTCAAGGGCAAAAGTGTTTACTGGCGTGGATAGAGTAGATCTATATGGGTGACCTCGGTGAGCGCTTGTAGGTCATTCGGGGGCGTTTTGGTTTCAGCCCCCGTGAGACAAGCGTGAATAGCTAGAAAAACAACAGCGTATCAACGCCCCCGAAACTCGGCAATCGCCGCCGCCAGCGCGGCCACGCCCTTGCGGATTTCGTCCTCGTCGGGGGTGACGAAGGACAGGCGCATGGTGCGCGGGTCGCCATGGTCGTTGTAGAAGGCCGCACCGGGCACAAAGGCCACGCCCTTGTCCACCGCCACGGGCAGCAGGTCCTGCGCGTTCATGCCTTCGGGCAGGCGCGCCCACAGGAACATGCCGCCGTCGGGCGTGTTCCAGGTGACGTCGCTGGGCATGTCCTTGGCCAAGGCGGCGAGCATGGCGTCGCGCTGGGCCTTGTACAGGGCGCGGATGGTGGGGATGTGGCGGTCCAGGAAGTTGCCTTGCATCACGGCAGTGATCATGCGCTGGTTGAAGCCGGGGCTGTGCAGGTCGGCGGCCTGCTTGGCCTGCAGCAGCTTGGGGTAGACGGCCTTGGGGGCCACGATGTAGCCCATGCGCAGTCCCGGGGCCAGCACCTTGGAAAACGAGCCCAGGTAGATGCAGCCTTCGGGGTTGCGGCTGGTCAGCGGCGCGGGCGGGGCCTGGTCGAACCAGAGGTCGCCATAGGGGTTGTCTTCGATCAGCGGCAGGCCCAGTTCGGCCGCCTGGGCCACCAGGGCGGCACGCCGGGCTTCGGTCATGGTGCGCCCGGTGGGGTTCTGGAAGTTGGGCAGCACGTACAGGAAGCGCGCCTTGTCGGCACCGGTACCCACTTTGGCACTTAAGTCGGCAATGTCCACGCCTTGGTCGTCGCTGGCCACGCTGTCAATGGTGGGCTCCATGGGCGTGAAGGCCTGCAGCGCACCCAGGTAGGTGGGGGTTTCCACCAGCACGCGGCTGCCCGCGTCGATGAGTACCTTGGCCACCAGGTCCAGGCCCTGCTGCGAGCCGGTGGTGATCAGGATTTGCGCCGGGTCCACGTCCCAGGGCAGGCGATCGGCCACCATCTGGGTCAGCGGGCCGTAGCCTTCGCTGGCCGAGTATTGCAGCGCGGCCCGGCCATCGTTACCCAGCACTTGCGCACAAGCGGCGGCAAATTCGCTGACCGGGAAGGTCTTGCTGGAGGGCAGGCCCCCGGCAAAGCTGATGATGCCGGGCTTTTCGGTGATTTTCAGGATCTCGCGGATCACCGACGGGTTCATGCGGGCGGCGCGTCGGGCCAGGGTCCAGGGGGTGGGGTTCATGGTGGGATGTCTCCTCGATTGGGGTTTTGAAAATTGAATGGCCGGATTGTGCGGCCTAGCGACTGGGGGTGTGGACGGGCATGCGCCGCCCCAGGTACACGGTGGCGATCACCGCCAGCGCAAAGCCCACCGTGGTGGCGTCGAGCCGCTCGCCCACCAGCGGGATGGCGGCCAGCATGCTCAAAAACGGCTGCAGCAACTGCACCTGGCTCACCCGCACCGTGCCGCCCAGGGCCAGGCCGCGGTACCAGGCGAAAAAGCCCAGCCACATGGAAAACACGGCCAGGTAGCCAAAGGCCAGCCAGCTGCTGGTCTGCACTGGGGTGGTGGGCCAGTGCAGCAGGGCCAAGGGCAGACACAACGGCAACGAGAGCACCAGCGCCCAACAAATCACCTGCTCGGCCGGCATATGGTGCGACAACCGCCCGCCATAGCCGTAGCCCACGGCCGCGCAGATGCAGGCACCCAGCAGCAAGGCGTCGGCCGGGGACAATGCCCCTGGCGCAGCGCCACCGCCCTGGGTGATGGCAAAGCCCACCACCAAGGCGCTACCGCAACTGGCACAAAGCCAGAATCCGACCGAGGGACGCTGGCGGTGCAGCAGTGCGCCCACCGCCGCCGTGGCCAGGGGCAGTACGCCCACGATGACGCTGGCATGCACGGCCTGCACCTGGCGCATGGCCACCGAGGTCAACAAGGGAAAGCCAAACACCACACCGGCTGCGGTCAGGCAAAGCGGCATCCAGTCGGCGCGCTGGGGCAAGGGTGCGCGCGTGGCCAGCAGGTACAGCACCGACAGCACGCCCGCCACCAGCGCGCGTCCCATGGCGATGAAGAGACCCGACATCTGCGGGTCGTCCGGCGTGCCTACGGCCAGGCGGGTCATGGGCAGGGTTACCGAGAAGATGGCCGTTCCCAACAGGCCCAGCCACAGGCCGCGCGCGAGGTTGTTGGCCGCAGCGGATTCGTGCGGCACCGTCATAGCGCCAGCATCCAGATCGTGGTGGCCAGCAATAGGGCCGCCATGGCGCGGTTGAACCCCTTCAGGCGCTGGCCGGACCCAGCGGCAAGCCAGTGGCGCAGCGCACTGCCCACCAGGGCGTAGACCAAATTGCTGGCGAAGGCGAAAGCCAGCATCACCGGCACCACCACGGCCATGCGTTGCACCGGATCGGCGCGGCCAGCGACCCAGCCGCTGACGATGGCCAGCGCCAGCATCCAGGCCTTGATGTTCACAAATTGCAGGGCCACGCCTTGCCAAAACCCCACCTGCACGGTGGCCGCGTGGGACGGCTGCAGCCCGGCGCGCGGGGCGGCCAGCCGCCAGGCCAGCCAGAGCAGGTAGGCTGCGCCAGCCAAGCGCACCGTCCATGCCAACGCCGGCACGGCCACCACCAGGGCACCCAGCCCCAGGGCGCAGGCCAGCAGCAAGGCCGTCCAGCCCACCGGAACCGCGCAGATGAACGGCAAGGCGTGGCGCAGACCGGCGTTGGCGGCGAGCGTGGTCGACAGCGTGGTGTTCGGCCCGGGCGTAAAGCTCATGGCCGTGGCCAGCATCAGCAGCGCAGATAACTCTTGCCCGTTCATGCGCTCAACTTTATAGTGTGCAACAGCACAGTATCAGTACAGTTTTTTGCGAATATTCGCACACTGTATTGCTGCCTGGCTCAGCACAGATCCATTTCCTTGCACCCACGAGGCCCCCGCCATGTTGATGAAGTCCGCATCCCAGTCGCTCACCGAGCAGCTTTGTGCGCGCTTTGCCGAGCGTATCCGTACGCGCCTGCTGGCGCCGGGCGCGCGCCTGCCCTCGGTGCGCCAGTGCGCGCAGCAGCAGGGCGTGAGCCCGTCGACCGTGGTGGCGGCCTACGACCAGTTGTTGGCACTGGGCCTGGTGGAGGCGCGCAAGAACCGGGGTTTTTATGTGCGAAATCGGGGTCCAGCCTCCGAGGATATTGCGCAAGCAGCTATCAAAAACGGAGCAAATGACGACGGCCGGGGAGGCTTCTCGGCCCACCATGTACCGGTGAATGCAACCGCGCTGATCCGCGGCATGTTCCACCGCCACTCCGACCTGCCCCAGCCGGGCATGGGCGTGTTTCCGCCAGACTGGTTGCAAACCCCCTTCATGCCCGCTGCAGTGCGCAAGGTGGCCAGCAGCGCGGCCCTGCAGGCGCTGTCCTTGCAATACGGCGACCCGGCCGGTGACCCGGATCTGCGCCAGGCGCTGTCGCACAAGCTCACCGCCTATGCCATCCAGGCGGCACCCAGCCAGATCGTCACCACCGTGGGGGCCACGCATGCGCTAGACATCGTGAGCCGCACGCTGCTGCGCGCGGGCGACTACGTGATGGTGGAGGAGCCCGGCTGGGCCATCGAATTTGCGCGCCTGGCCGCCCTGGGCATGCGCATCCTGCCGGTGCCTCGGCGTGCCGACGGGCCCGACCTGGAGGTGATGGCGCGCTATTGCGAACTGCACCACCCCAAGTTGTTCGTGAGCGTGAGCGTGTTCCACAACCCCACCGGCTACTGCCTCACACCGGGTAGCGCGCACCGCGTGCTGCAACTGGCCCATGCGCACGACTTCCACATCGTCGAGGACGACACCTACAGCCACATTGCGCCCGACCATGCCACGCGCCTGAGTGCGCTGGACGGCTTGCAGCGCACCATCTGCGTCGGCGGCTTTGCCAAGATCCTGGCGCCGGGCTGGCGCGTGGGCTTCTTGGCCGCGCCCGCCCACTGGGTGGAGGCTTTTGTGGACACCAAGCTGCTGGCCACGCTCACCACGCCGGCCTTTCTGGAAAAAGCGCTGGCCCACTGTATCGAGCAAGGGCAACTGCGCCGCCATGCCGAACGCATTCGCGCGCGGCTGGAGCAAGCACGTGCGCGCAGTGCCAAGCTTGCGCTGGCCCATGGCTGCACCTTTGCCACGCCCCCGGCGGGCCTGTTTGGCTGGGTGGACACCGGGGTGGATACCGACGCCCTGGCCCAGCGCATGCTCGACGCGGGCTACCTGCTGGCACCGGGGGCGCTGTTCCATGCCCAGCGCCAGCCCAGCACGCTCATGCGCATCAACTTCGCCACCACCCAAGACGCACAGTTCTGGGGTGTGTTTGCGCGCATGCGGGATGCGGGCTAGGCAGGCGCGCGAATCCCTCAGCGCGTGACGGGGGGAATGCGAATGAAGGGATTGGGCGCTGCCGGATCGATCCGGGCAGCCGCAAGGCCCGGGGGCTGGGGAGGCAGATTGCGCCGCCAGGCTTGGTAGCTGGAGAGCCACTGGCGTTGCAAGGCCAGCATCTGGGTCAGTTCGGTATAGCGTGCGTCGTGCTGCTCCGCATTCAGGCGCACCAACCGCTCCAGACTTTGCAGGCTTTTGAGCAGCAGGGACAGGCCCAGGACGCGCGCCCCGTTCAAGCACGGTGCCAGGCGTGTCACCAGCGCAGCGCTGGCGGGTAGGTCAGGGTTGGTTGCGGCGGGGGCGTCTGCGGCGCACCAGGCTTGCAGGTCGCGGAGCAACCCGTTCAATTTGTCGAGCACCGCTTCCAAGGCGCCGTCGTATTGCCGCGCCGTGCAGGCCAGGCGGTTGCAGACCTGGTGCGCATCTTCGGCCAGGGTCGCATGAAAGCGACCCATGGCGGTACGGGCGCGCACCAGGGCATCGGCACTGGCGGGTTTCAGAATAAAGCCTTGCACGCGCAGTTGCATGGCCTGGCGCACCACATCCTGGTCCGGCGATGCGGTGATCATCATCACCGGCAGGGCTTGGTAGCGCATGTCCTGGCGCAGGCGCTCCAGCAGTTCGATGCCACTGGTATCGGGCATGCGTACATCGCAGACCACCAGATCGGCCAGGAAACCCGCGTCCAGTGCCTGCAAGGCGGCCTCCGCGCTGTCAGCCTCGCGCGCGCACGCCTGCCCGCCCAGTGGGTTCAGTACCTGAACCAAGGCCGCACGCGCGGTGGCGTCGTCGTCCACAACCAGGATATTCATGGTGATGCTCCCATATAGTCTTCCATGGCCTGCAGCAGCGTGTGCGCCGCGCGCATGCAGGCCGCCGGGTCGACGGGCTCGGCCAAGCAGGCGTGTTCCAGTGCGTCTGCCTGGCGTGCCATGTCGCTGGCGCCGGCACTCGCCGCAGCGCCTTTGACCCGGTGGGCACAGTCCCGCAACGTCGGCCATTGGGCGTGCGCCAGCGCGGTAGCCAATTGGATGCGCCGCTGGGCTAGGTCTTGCCGAAACACGATCGCCACCCGCTGCGTGGCCGCCCTATCGTCGGCGTAGGGTGTGCCCCGGGGCCCTACCGGGCTGGACGGCACCGTTTGTGCCAGCGCCGCTGGTTGCTCCTGCAGGGGGACGCCGCGCTGGCGCTGAAACCCGATGACGCGCAACAGCAGCGCTTGTAGGTCCTGCGAGCGTACCGGCTTGGTAAGGAAGTCGTTCATCCCGACCGCCAGGGCGGCGGCCCGGTCGCGTTCCGCCGCATTGGCGGTAAAGGCACAGATGTAGACGTCCCGGTCGAACACCAGGTCCTGTGCGGTTCCGCCTTGGCGAATCAGGGCGGCGGCCTCGCAGCCCGCCAGCAGCGGCATGCGCAGGTCCATGAGGATCAGGTCAAAGGATTCCCGCGCGGCGCATGCGAGCGCCATCTGCCCGTTGTCGGCTACCACCACCCGGTGACCCAAATCCTGCAGCAGCATGGAAACCACCAATTGGTTGGTGGGGGAGTCCTCGGCCACCAGCACGTTGAGTTGGACTTTGGGCTCGGCGTCTGCCTGACGGGGTGCAGCAGTAGCAGCCGTGCGTTCGGTGCGGACCGGCATGGGCAGCACCACGGTAAACACGCTGCCCACGCCCTCGGTGCTGTCCACCCGGATGGTGCCCTTCATGGCGTCCACCAACAATTTGCTGATGGCCAGCCCCAGGCCGGTGCCGCCATAGCGCTTGTGCACGCCGCTGTCACCTTGTTCGAACTCCTCGAACAGTCGCGCCAGGGCCTGCGCTGCAATGCCGATGCCGGTATCGCGCACCCGAAACTGCACTGCGTCGGGGTCCTCGGCGCTTGCCACTTCGACATCAATGGCACCGGCATCGGTGAACTTCATGGCATTGCTCACCAAGTTGAACAGCACTTGGCGCAGCCGCTGCGGGTCTGCATGGCGCAGGGTGGAAACATCTGCAGCGATGTGGACATTGAACGCGATGCCTTTTTCACGGGCGCGCCAATGAAAAACCTCCAGCGCTTGGTTCAGGAAATCGGACAGATCGAAGGTCTCCGGCTCCAGCACGATCTTGCCCGCATCGAGCTTGGAGTAGTCCAGCACATCGTTGATGACCTTGAGCAAGGCCTGCGCGCTGTGGCGCGCAACGTCCAGCACTCGGTTGAGGTCGGCATCCTGGTTGCGTTTGTCGGCAACCTCCAGCATGCCGATGACGCCCGTCAGTGGGGTGCGCAGTTCATGGGTCATATGCGCCAGAAAAACACTCTTGGCCGCACTGGCCTGCTGCTGGGCCTGCAGGGCCTGGCTGAGTTGGCGGGACATGGCGTCGAGCTGGTCACGCTTGTCTTCCACGCGGTGCAGCAACGCGGCGATGGTGCGCTGGTAGTCGCCGATGCCATACACAATGATCGCGGGCACCAGCGTCACCGCCACCACCATCAATAGCCATGCCATGGGCTGCGCGAAATACGCGTTCAAGTCGACGGGGACCTGCAGCGTGCCGCTCAGGAAGAGCGCACCGGCCAGCACCGCCGCAAAAGCCGTCGCGGCGGTTGCCCACAGACCGGCGCGCAGCGAATACAGCGTGGCGATCAGGAAGCAGCACTGGACCATCCAGCCAAATGCGGTGGAAGCGGCTCCGAAGACCAGCAAGCTCGACATGCTGATCACCACCAGCACGGCCAAGGGCAAAGCCGCGCGCAGTGCGCCAGGCATGCGTCGGCGCAAGGGGAAGGCGGCCATGATGAAGACCGAGGAGGCAATGAAGACCGCATTCGTGGCGGTGGAGCCGACATGGCCGCGCGCCCAAAGCGCGTGGGCGCGCCAGAGCAGCACCGGCAGCATCACCAGGGCCACGCCAGCCAGGGCGCACCACAGGCGCTCAATCAGCGCGCCGCGCAGCCGCTCCATTTGCGGGTTGACCGCTTCATCATCCGCCTGTGCGCCGGAGTCTGCCATGCGAAGCCTCCCTTCCGCGAAGCTGGCGGCCTGTTCATCCGCCGGTGCAGGGAACAGGCCCGTCGCGGGCCCTTGTTATGGTCTTGGTGCCCGCTCAGAAACGCTGCCAGTCTATAGCGTTTTTCGCTAACTGAGGAAGTTAAACAGCGAGAGCTTCTGCACCTGGGCGTAGGACTGCAGTGCGGCCTGGTAGCCGGTCTGCTGGTTCTGGAAGTCGGAGACACCCTTGATCATGTCCAGATCTTGGGCGCGCGAGCGGTCAGTTTCCACCTGGATGCTGCGCTTGTCCTGGTTGGCGCTGATTTTCTCGGCCCGGTTGAGCAGGTCACCCGCCTGGCCGCGCACCGATGCAACCTGGGCCATGCCGATGTCGATGTTGTTCAGGGCTTGCCCGACCGCCTGCTGCGCGGCGTTGGTGTTGAGGGCATTGCCAATGTCCCGAACGGCATCATCCAGTACGCTAAAGACACTCACTTTGGGCTCGATGGTCAGCACATCACCGACGGCTGGGGCCCCCTTGATGCTCAGCGAAAGGCCGGGAATGGCCGTGACGGCAATATTGGCTGCCGGCGTGGTGGCATAACTGGCCGAACCACTGAACGGGCCGCTGACGTTGGGGTTTTCGGCGATGTCGTAAGTGACCGTTGTGGTGCCAGGAACGGAGGTGGTGTCGACGCCGGTGATGGTGATGGCATACGACGACCCGCTGACCAGGGACGGGTTCGTCATGGTGACGCCGCTGCTGCGGATTTCATGCGCCGGTGCGGCGACGTTGGTCAGGCTTACGTTGTAGACGCCGTCGCGCTGAGGCAGGTGCATGAACGCGCGGTCCCCATCCAGCGAGTAGGGAATGGATACCTCGGAGCTGGAGACCTGGCCGGGCTGTCCGTCAAAGGTGTAGTCGGTGGGCAGGCTTTGCGGACCCACAAACGGTGCCAGCGCACTGCCCAGTGCGCTGAACAGGGGAAGGCCATTGGTGTCCTTGCGGTTGGCCAGGGCAAAGATCTGGTCCCGGTACCCGGCCAATTGCTCCGCCACGGATTGGCGTTCACGCGCGCTGAAGGATGCGTTGCCGGCCGAAACCACCAATTCACGGAAGTTCTGCAGCGCATCGTTCACGTCGGAAAGCGTACCTTCGGCCTGGGCGATGGCATTGCGTTGGGATTCCAGCGCGCGCTGGTCGGTCTTGATGCGCTCCAGGCGGGTAATGGCGCGTTCGGCCTGGGCGGCGGCTGTGGGGTCGTCGCTGGCGCGCAGCACGCGTTTGCCGGCGGTCAGGTTCTCTTGCAGATTGGCCAGCGTGGCCTGGCGCTCGGTAATGGCGCGCAGGGCGGTGTCGTAGGCATTGGCCGATCCCATACGCAAAAAGGCGGTCATGGTGGAACTCCTGTCGTGCGGGGGTTAGCGACCCAGGTTCTGGATCAAGGTGTCAAAAATGGTCTGCGCGACCTGAATCATTTTGGCGGACGCTTGGTAGGCCTGCTGGAATTGCAGCAGATTGGCAGCCTCTTCGTCCAGATTCACACCGGCCACGCCCGCCCGATCGCGCTCCACGTTGGTGGCGATCGATCCGGAAACCTTCGATGCGTATTCGGCGCTCTGGGCGCGAATGCCGATCTGCGACATCATCCCGGCGTAGCCGTCGGTCAGTGCCGCGCCGTCAAACATGGCCACGTCGCGCAGGTTCATCAGCGCGGAGGCGTTGCCACCGGAGAGCCGCGGGTAGGCGTTCGCCCCCACGGTCACGGTATCGCCAACCTGGGGTGTGCCCTGCAGCGTCAAGGTCCAGTCCGCCAAGGGGGGCGTTGCCGGTACGGTGGCCTCGATGGCTTCGCCCGGGGTGTACGTGAAGACGGTGGCCCCTTGGTCGCTGCGGGTGTAGGTGGTGGCGCTGGTAAAGGTCAGCACCACGCCCAACGACGCGGGTGCCGGTGGGTTGGTGCGGGCCGACACCGAGACCTGGCGCAGGCTGCCGGTGTTGGCTGTGCCCATGGTGGCCGAGACCGGGCTGGCCACTGCCAGTGCGCGCGGCGACGAGAAAACCGCCGAAATGTTGCTGGCCGACGTGCTGAAGGGTTTGATCAGAAACCGGTCTCCGGCCGCCGCTCCGCCGGCTTGCGTGATGCTCAACCCATCGATATCAATGGAGTTGGTGGCCGACAGCGAGGTGTCAAACGCGGTCACCTGACCGTCTGAGCGCCGAATGATGTTGCCCGTGGTGCCGCCGGTGAACTGAATCTCGTAGTCGGTGGGCTGAAACAGCGTGACATCGCTGACCGACAAGGTCATGGTGGCCCCACCCGTGTTCAAGGTGGCGGGTGCCTGGGGGATGAGGACGTTGCTGTTGCCGAACACCGTGGGGCTGAAGAGATCGCCGCCTACATTGCCATCCAGATCCAGACCCAGGCGGTGCTGCTCATTCATGGCCGTTGTGACCGCCAGCGTGATGCGACCGAGCAGGTTGCGCGCTTCGTTGAGGTCCTGGTTCTGGAACCGCAGCAAGCCGGAGACTTCGCCACCGCCGAGGCTGTTTTCATCCAGCTTGAGGGGGGTGCCGGCCCGGATGACCGCCAGTTTGCTGCTGCGTGCGTCGCCGAAGTCGTCGTTGACCAGTGCCACTTTGGATGCAATGTTGCCCAGGACCAGCTCTTGGCTTCCCGCGATGTAGATGCCGACCGACCCGTCGTCCGCCTTGATGGACGTGGTCTGCACGTACTGATTGAGCTCCTTGATGAGCTGGTCGCGGCGGTCCAGCAAGTCGTTGGGCTCCTGGGAGCTGCCTTTGGTGCGCGAGATCTGGTCGTTGACGTCGGCAATGCTCTGCGCGAGGCTGTTGATGGTGGTGATCTTCTGCGACAGTTCCTGGGATACCCCCAACTGCAGATCGTCGAGCTGCTGGGAGGCCGAGCGCAGGCGTGCGGCAGTCTCTTCCACGCGTGTCAGCACCACGGTGCGGGCGGTCATGTCGGTGGGGGCTGCCGCCACGTCCGAGAAGGCGTTGAGCATGTCGCTGATGGAAGCTCCCACGCCTTGCGTGCCGCCTTCGAACAGGCCTTCGAGTTGGCGCAACTTGTCCGAACGCGTGAAGTCCGCCGCCTGGATGGAACTGGCCAAAGTGCTCTGGCGGGTCAGGAATTCGCTGAAGTTGCGCTGAATGGTTTGAACGCTGACGCCCTGGCCCACATAGCCTGCCGCCGAATACTGCCCGGCCACCGTGGTCAGGACCACTTTCTGGCGGGAATAGCCCGGCACATTGACGTTGGCGATGTTGTTGCCCGCAGTCTGCAGCGCAGTCTGGTTGGCCAGCAGGGCCCGCGCGCCGACGTTGAGTAAGCTGCCCATGGTGATTCAGCCTCAGGCCTGTGCGCGCTGGATCGCCAGCGTGGTGTTGATGGCGCGACTGAGCTTGGCCGCGTACTGCGGGTCGGTCGCATAGCCAGCCCGTTGCAGGCCGCTGGCGAACGCGTGCGCCGATCCGGTTTGCGCGCGCACCTTGGCGTAGCGCGGGCTCTCGGAGATCAGACGTGCATAGTCCTTGAAGGCGTCGGCATACGAGTCGTACGCCCGAAAGCGGGCGACTTTCTTGTGCGCCACCCCGTTGACATATTCGGTGGTGGTCACCTCGGCCACCTTGCCACTCCAGCTGGCTCCGGCCTTGATGCCAAACAGGTTGTGCGAAGGCGCACCGCCTTTTTGCTTGATCTCAAACCGCCCCCAACCGGTTTCATGCCCTGCCTGACCGAGCATGAAACCAGCGGGAATGCCGGTGGCCTTTTCCACTTGATCGGCAACCTGCGCATGCTTGCGCACGAATTCGCTTTGGCTGGCACTGGGAGGCCGCTGGGTCTTGAAACGGCTCTGCAAGGATACGGTGTCGACGGTGCTGGCCGCTGGCGAGCGCGTGGCGTTGGGCGTCGTCGTGCCAGGCAGGGCTACACCCATCTGGCGGGCCAGTTGGGCGGCGATCTGGTCGGCCAGACCCCCGGTTTGGCCGGACATCTGGACCGCGAATTGCTGGTCCAGCAAATCGTTGCTCAGATTGCCTCCCGCGTTGTCCAGCATGCCCGACTTCAGGGTGGCTTCGCGCATGCTTTTGAGGAGTTCGCGCATGAACAACGATTCAAACTGCTTGGCAGTTTCCCGAATGGCGGCCGGGCTGTTCTTGGAGGCTTCGAGCTTGAGCGCGCCCAAGGACTGGGCATCCGCAGCCAACGATGGCTGGACATTGGTGAGGGAACCGTAGCCCATGTCAAATCACCTCCAGCTCCGCGTTCAGAGCGCCAGCGGACTTGATCGCCTGCAGGATGGCCAGCAAGTCCTGGGGTGTTGCGCCCAAGGCGTTGAGCGCCTTGACCACGTCGGTCAACTGGGCGGAGGCGGGCACCTGGATCAGCTTGCCCCCATCCGACTTGATTTCGATGTTGGACTTTTCCGCCACCACGGTCTGGCCGCCGGTGGACAAGGGATTGGGTTGGCTGATGACCGGCGTGCTGGAAATGCTGATGGACAAGTTGCCGTGGGCAATGGCACATTCACCCAGCGATACCGCCTGGTTCAAGACGACGGAGCCGGTACGGGCGTTGATGACGACCTTGGCCGGTGCCACCGTGGTCGGAACGGTCAGTTCTTCCAGCTCGGCCAGGAAATTGACGCGCTCGTTAGGTGTGGTGGGGGCCGCGACCTGCACGGTACGGCCATCCAGGGCTTGTGCAACGCCCGCGCCAAACTTCTGGTTGATGGCTTGGGCCACCTTGCGCGCGGACTGGAAATCCAGTGCATTCAGGCTCAGGTTGACCGTGCTCCCTTCTTGCAAAGGGGTGGGAACCGTGCGTTCGACCTGAGCCCCATCGGGTATGCGGCCGGCACTGAGGTGGTTGACCTGGACCTTGCTGCCGCCCGCCGCGGCACCGGCCCCAGCGACGATCAGGTTACCTTGTGCAATGGCATAGATTTCTCCGTCAGCCCCTTTGAGCGGGGTCGAGATCAGGGTGCCACCCTTGAGGGATTTGGCGTTGCCGACGGAGGAGACGTTGACATCGAGCAATTGCCCCGGCCGGGCGAAGGCGGGCAGTTGGGCCGTGACCAGCACCGCTGCGACGTTTTTCATCTGCAACTGCGCCAGCGAAGTGGCCGTGAGGGAAATGCCCAGCTGTTGCAGGTAGTTGGCCATACCTTGCGAGGTGTAGGGCATTTGCGTGGATTGGTCGCCGGTTCCGTCCAAACCGACGATCAGGCCAAAGCCGGTCAGCTGGTTGCTGCGTACGCCCTCTACCGTGGCGACTTCCTTGATGCGCAGTGCATGCACGGCCGCAGAGGTTCCCAGCAGGACCAGCGCGAACCAAAGTAGAACGAGGTGCCGCAAGGCCTTTGCGGCGGGGATGCAGGACCGGGTGTTCATGTGCGGAGTCGGTAAATGGGGGCGATCCGGTCGGATCAGTTACCCCTCGGCACAATTCTGGAACTCTTTAGAGCGGATGAAAGCTTAAAAAGAACCGGGAAAGCCATCCAATAGTCTGGGCCTCACCCTGCGCGCCGCGCCCGCGCGATTCGACCCGCACGTTGGCCACCTGGGTGGAGCTGACGATGCTGCCGGGCTGCATGACCCGGGGATCGACGGTGCCGGAGAAGCGCAGCACGTCGACATTCTGGTTGACCCCAATCTGCTTTTCACCGGCCACCACCAAATGCCCGTTGGACATCACGTCGATCACGGTGGCGGTGATGGAGCCCGAGAAGGTGTTGGCGCTTTCGGTGCCGCCCTTGCCGGAAAAATCGTTGGCCGTATTGCCACCGATTCCCAGCTTGGCCAGGCCTTCAGGGCTGTTGAAGGGCAATGCCGAAATGCTGGAGGACACCGAAGAGCTGCGGTTGACCGTGGAGGTTGACTTTTGGCTGGCCGTGACGTTTTCCACGATCAGGATGGTGACCACGTCGCCCAATGCGCGGGCGCGCCGGTCCTCGAAGGCCGGGCGGTAGGTGGCATTCTGGTAGATGCTGCCGCTCGGCACCCGATTGGCGGCCGGGGTCGCGAGGGGGGCCTGGGTGACTTTGGGTTCGGCAAAGTCGACGACGACTTTCTGAGGAATCTGCTGGCAGGCTGTCAAGGCACTCCAAGCCGCAAAAATAATGCCAAAACGGACCGCAAGCCACGTGGATGTTGCGTAAGCAGCTATAAAGTTCATAGCAACTCCTAGAGCTGACCGAGTTTCTGCAGCATCTGGTCCGAGGTTTGGATGGCCTTGGAGTTCATTTCATAGGCGCGTTGGGTCTGGATCATGGTGACCAGTTCCTGCACGATGTTGACGTTGGAGGTCTCGACAAAGCCCTGCGCAAGCGCACCCATGCCATTGGCATTGGGGGCACCCACTTGGGGCTGCCCCGAGGCCGCGCTTTCTGCGTAGAGGTTTTGGCCCTTGGGCTCCAAACCGGCCGGATTGATGAAGCTGGCCAAGGTGATGCTGCCCAGCGACTGGGGTGCGGTGTTACCCGGAATGGCCGCCGAAACGGCACCGTCCGCGCCAATGGTGATGGATGTGGCATTGGCCGGAACGGTAATGCCCGCCGACAGCGGCAGTCCATTGGCGGTGACGAGCCGGCCCTGGCTGTCGACCTGGAACGACCCATCGCGGGTGTAGCCGATGGTGCCGTCGGGCATGGTCACCTGGAAGAAGCCCTGCCCCTGAACGGCCAGATCCAGGTTGTTGCCGGTCTGTTGCAGGTTGCCTTGCGTGAAGTTGCGGCTGGTCGCCACCGTGCGCACGCCCAGCCCGACCTGCAACCCGGTGGGCAAGGTGGACTGCTCGGTGGTGCTGGCTCCTACTTGGCGCAGATTCTGGTACATCAGGTCTTCGAATACCGCGTGGGATTTCTTGAACCCGTTAGTGGAGACATTGGCCAGGTTGTTGGAAATGACGTCCAACTGGGTTTGTTGGGCTTCCATGCCTGTCTTGGAGATCCAGAGCGAATTGATCATGGGGTCCTCATGGTGGATGCGAAGAATGCTGGTGCGTTCAGCCTTGCAGACTGAGCAGCTGTCCGGCGGAGCGGTCGTTGGATTCTGCGGTTTGCAGCAGGCGCATCTGGGTTTCAAACTGGCGTGCCGCCTGGATCATGCCCACCATGGCTTCGATGGGGTTGACGTTGGAGCCTTCCAGCACGCCGGTCTGCAGTTTGGCGGTGTCATCGTTGGGCAGGGGATCGCCCGAGCGCGCCCGAAACAGCCCATCCGGTCCCCGTTGCAACGGGTCTTCGGCACCGGGGGTGGCCAGCTTCAAGCGCCCGATCGTGTTGGCGGGGTCTTTGCCCACCTTCGCGCTCACTGTGCCGTCGGTACCAACCGTGACCGTGGCCCCTGCGGGCGCGGTGATCGGTGCGCCACCGTTGGACAGCAGCGGCAACCCGCCCGGGGAAACCAGCGTGCCATCGGTGGCAATCTCAAAGTGGCCATTGCGGGTGTAGGCTTCGGTGCCATCCAAGGCTTGCACGGCAAACCATGCGTTGCCTTGGGCCATTGCGTCCAAGCTGCGGTCGGTGCGTTGCGGCGGACCCGGGCGGTCCAGGTAGCCGGCCGTGGCTTCCACGGCGAACACCCGTGTGGAAGCACCTTCGCCCTGCAGCGGGACGGCACGGTAGGTGGACAATTCGGCGCGAAACCCGTTGGTGGAGACGTTGGCCAGGTTGTTGGCCAGCACCGCTTGGCGATTGGCGGCTGCAGTAGCCCCCGTCATCGCGGTGTAGATCAGGCGGTCCATGGCGGTTTCTCTGTTTTATGGGTTACATCAACGCAGGTTCACCAAGGTCTGCAGGACGGTGTCTTGCGTCTTGATGGTTTGCGCGTTGGCCTGGTAGTCGCGCTGGGCGGTCATCATGGCAACCAACTCGGCCGTCAAATCGATGTTGGATGCTTCCAGCGCGCCCGAGTTGATGGTGCCGAAGTTGCCCTGGCCCGGCTCTCCTTGAATGGGTTGTCCGGACGAGGGGGTTTCCACCCAGTTGCCCTTGCCGACCGGCTTTAAGCCTTGCACGTTGCGAAAGTCCGCCAGTGCGATCTGCCCGGTAGCTTGGCTTTGACCATTGGAATAGCGGGTGGTAATGACGCCTTGCTCACTGATACTCACGCCGGTCAGTGTTCCAGCGGTGTAGCCGTCTTGCGTCAGGTCCGAAACGGCAAACGCCGTGCCGTATTGGGTGGCGGCGCTGACATCAATGGTGATGGGAAACGCCCCGATGTTGACGTTGGAAGAGGTCAGGTTGGCGTTGAGGGTTGCGGGTGCGGGCGTCAGGATATTGCCAGCGGTGTCGAAACCCAATGACCCCAGGTTGACGCCGGTGCCGGCGGGGTCCCCATCGTAGACGTCCCAGGCATCGGTCGCCGTCTTGATGAAATACAAGCGAATCGGAACCGCCACACCTTGGGAGTCGTACCCGTTCATGGTCGTGCCGTAGGTGGTGTACGGGGTGGGTGGGGTGGCGGACGCGGCAACCACCGCGCGCGCATCCAGATTGAATGCAGCGGTCACGGCCGTGGTGGCGTTGGCCGCAATCGGCGCACCGGTGGGAATGACCAGCGGGGACAACGAGGTGCTGGTGGCATTGCCATCCGTATCGGTGGCAAAACCCATCACATTGGCGCCCGAGTTGGTAATCAGGTTGCCAACTTCGTCCAATTTGAATTGCCCGTCGCGGGTGAAGGCCGTACTGCCGTCCTTCAGGGTCAATTGAAAGAAGCCGCCGCCATTGACCGCGCAGTCCAGGTTGTTGCCCGTGATATTGATGGTGCCCTGGCTGAATTGCTGGGATATGGTTGCCACTTCAACACCAATGCCGCCGCCCGCACTGCCGCCGCCGCCGCTGGGGCCGATGGCCGAAGCGACCACCGCTGCAAATTCCGTTCGCGACACTTTGGAGCCGACGGTGTTGGCATTGGCAATGTTGTTGCCGATAACGTCCAAATTCTTGGCGGAGGCGTTTAAGCCGGAGAGGCCGGTTTGAAAGCTCATGACGGGGTCCTTGTCTGCTGGAGGTGTCGAATCAAAGAATGCCTTGAATGGCGTCGTAGGTCACCGACGCGCGGTTCTGGAACTGCAACGCCAAGGCACCGTTGCTGGTCGTGACCGAAGTCACCGTGTCCTGCGCCAACGCGGTCGCGGAAATGGGTTGCTTGCCTTGCGTTGCCGTGATGGTGAAGATGGGGTTGCCCGTGCCTTTGTAGGCCGACGCATCCCAGGAAAAGTTGTGCCGACCGGCAGACCGTGCGCCCAACTCCATCGTTCCCAGAAGTTCGCCGCCCGGGCTTTGTACCTGCACCGTCACCTTGTCGGCATTGGCAGCCAGCTCGACAGCGCCCTGGGCCTTGCCATCTTGCACGGTCAGCGTGTTGCTCTTGAGCAGAACGTTGTGGCCAATCATGGTGGCACCCTGCATCATCTGCAAGGACATGAACTGGTTGGCCATGGACTTCATGGTGGTGTTCAGCTCTTGAATGCCCGATACGGTATTGATCTGCGCCATCTGGCTGGTGATCTGCGCGTTGTCCATGGGGTTCATGGGGTCCTGGTTGTTCAACTGCGCAACCAGCAGCTTGAGAAATCGGTCTTGCTGTTCGGACGCACTGGTCTGAACCCCAAGATTGCCGCCCGTAGCAGCGCCGGTGTTGGAGCTCGCGTTGGTGACACTGGTAACCATGGGGTCTCCTTGCTAGGCTTATTGGCCCAGTTGCAACGTTTTGAGCAACAGGGTTTTGGCTGTGTTCATGACTTCCACATTGTTTTGGTAAGAGCGCGAGGCTGAGATCATGTTGACCATCTCTTCGACCGGGTTCACATTGGACTGGGTGACATAGCCATCGGCATCCGCTGACGGGTGTGCGGGGTTGTGCACGCGCTTGGCGGGTTCATTGCTCTCTTGAATCTTGCTCACTTTGACGCCCGCTGCGGACTGCGCATCCATCGGAACCGTCTCGAACACGACCTGCCGGCTCTTGTAGCTCTGGCCATCAGGGCCTGCGACTGCATCCGCGTTAGCCAAATTGCTGGCAACGACGTTGAGCCGTTGGGACTGGGCGCTGATGGCGCTGCCGGAAACTTGAAAGATAGAGAACATGGACATGATGGGCCTTCGGTACGGGGTTGTCGCGTGGCTTACTGCCCTTGGATGGCACTCAAGAGTGTCTTGGATTGGCCGTTAATGAATCGCAAGGTGGCTTCGTAACGCACCGCGTTATCGACAAAGGCAGCGCGCTCCCGGTTCAGGTCGACATTGTTGTTGTCCATGGCGGGCTGGACCGCCGTGGTGTAGGCGCGTGGCGCGTCGCCCAGCTCGGCCGTGCGCGGCTGCAACGGGATATGGCCTGCGCGGCCGGCCGATACTGCGCCCGCGCTTGGCTTGGAAGCCGTTTGGGTGGCGTCGGCCAGTGCGGCCTTGAAATCGAGATCGCGCCCCACGTAACCCGGCGTATCCGCGTTGGCAATATTGCTGGCGATCATGCGCTGGCGGTCGGCGCGCAGCACCAGCGCTTTCGAGTGAAAGTCGAGTGCTTGGGTCATTTGGGCCAACATTGCGGTTCTCCGAACAGGGGCTTCTATTGCCGTTGCGTCCTGAAATTAAGGGTGTGCGGCAATTATGGAAATGACTTGAGGGGTAAGAGCGTGCGAAAACGAGCCAAAAAACACGGCTATTGCGCTCTTTGGACGCGGGGTGGGTGCCTATAGTCCAACGGTCGACGACCCAATGTCGGCAAGACCGGTGTCACAGGAGGTTGCAAGTCATGGCCAAGTTGCTCGGTGTGAGAGGGACGGTCGGGGTCGCCCTGACTGCGCTAGCCCTGTGGGGAAGTCTGAATGCACGCGCGCAAGATGCCCCGTTGCAAGAACTGGCACAGAGTTGGGTCAACGGGGCCTTGGCTGCCCATGATGTGCAGGGATCTGTGTTACGCATGGAGGTCTTGGTCGGCGCGCTGGACAGCCGGTTGCGACTGGCACCGTGTGCATCGATTGAACCCTACTTGCCCGCAGGAAGCCGTTTGTGGGGGCGCACTCGCATCGGGTTGCGATGCACCGATGGCATGGTGCGGTGGAACGTGTCGCTGCCCGTCACGGTCAACGCTTTTGGGCCGGCCTGGGTTCTGAAGAACCCGGTTGCCGTCGGTGCGGGTGTGACTGAGCGCGATCTGGTTCAATCGGAGGTGAACTGGGCCGAGGACCCGAGTCCGATCCTGCGGGAATCGTCATTGTGGTTGGGTCAGGTAGCGGCAAGGCCACTTTTGGCTGGCCAGGCTTTGCGTCAAAACATGCTGCGTCCCGCGCTGGTGTTCCAGGCCGGGGCGACGGTGCGCGTCATTGCGCAAGGTGCCGGATTTTCGGTGACTGGCGAGGCGCAAGCGCTTTCTGCGGGTACCGTTGGGCAAAGCGCCCGGGTGCGCTTTGAGAGCGGAAAGATCGGATCGGGCATCGTGCTGGATGCAAACACAGTCAAAATTGCTTTATAGACTGGAAATGGCCGGTGAAAATGGCGGATATTCGATTTAAGTTTGGGGCCAGCGTGTCGATAACTCCAGCACGGGGGTTAGCGCCCCGTCCACTTGGAGAGCGTCATGAAGATTGGTCAACCGACAGACAGTTTGGTTTCGAAGCAAGTTGGCGGTGCCGCAGCGGTGCAAAAAGCTGCCCAGGGCAATCCCAGCACCCTTGCTGCGAACAGTGCTGCGCAAGCACCTCGTACGGCAGGTGTCGCGGTGACCGTGTCGACGATGGCGCGCGGGATCGACCGGGCCGCGTTGGGCGACGCGGCTGCCGACATCGATGCCAAAAAAGTTGCGGCCATCAAGGCCTCGATTCAGGACGGCAGCTACACCGTCAATCCCGAGGCGATTGCCGACAAGTTGTTGGCCGACACCAAGGAAATGATCGATCGAACCACGCAGTGACCTTCGGCATAGGGTACCTGCAGTGTTGACACCGGAGGTAATCCCCATGATGCAGGAACGTTTGGAGAAACAACTTTCGTTGCTTGAGGCTCGCTTGGCCGAGTTGTCCGAGATGCTGCTGACGGACGACCCCGTCAGTATTCATCCCGTGAGCGTCGAGATTCATGCACTTGCAGTGAGCTGTGCCCAACTGGGCGCCAGCAGGCAGGTGGGCCTGCAGGATTTCAAGCCGCGATTGCTCGCGCTGGCGCGTGGATTGGGCGGCCTGCGCGAACAGTTGGTGCGCCGACAGGCCTACGTGGAACTGTCGCTTCAATGCCTGATACCGACGGCGACGCCTGTTGCCACCTATGGCAGTGGCAAGGCGCTGTACACCGGTTTGAATCGTATGTCGGGGTCCCTACGACCCATTGCGGCCTAAGTCGGTGTAGCCCGCAGGCGGTGCGCGCAAGGTACTCAGTGCGCGCGCATTTTTGCGCGCAGTCGCGCGATGGATTGGCTGTGCAACTGGCATACACGTGATTCCGTCACGTTTAAGACCTGTGCAATCTCCTTGAGATTCATGTCCTGCTCGTAATACATGCTCATGACGTATTGCTCACGCTCCGGCAGCGCCTTGATTGCAGCGACGAGGGAGTCGCGCAGACGCGTGTTGCGCAACTGTTGCATGGGGTCTGCCTGTTCGTCGGCGACATGGTGATCCAGAAAATTGTCCTCATCATCGCCCGCGTGCCGCATGTCTTCCAGATACAGCAACTGGGTGCCACGCACTTTGTTGAGCAATGCTTGGTAGTCGGCAAGACTGAGGCCCATGTCGGCAGCGATCTCCGACTCGGATGGACTGCGGCCGAGTTGGTGTTCCAGGCGCCGTAAAGAGGATTCAATTTCCTTCTGGCTCTTGCGTGACCCTCGTGACATCCAATCGTTGCCGCGCAGTTCGTCCAACATGGCACCCCGAATCCGCTGAGTCGCAAAGGTTTCAAATTGGACTCCTTGTGCGGCTTCGTACCGGGACAAAGCATCAGCGAGACCAATCATTCCGACTTGGATCAAATCGTCCACTTCCACGCTGGGAGGCAGCTTGGCCATCATGTGATTTGCCAAGCGCCGAACCAGCGGCTGGTACTGCTTGAGCAGGGCAGATCGATCCAGCTGCCCTTTAACCGTGTACATCAACTGCTCCCCAAAGCAAAGGCGGGTATCCCTCGCCACCGGTTCTCAGACTCGGGAGTTGCACGTCCGCCATTTCCGGTAAGCCCTTAACAGCAACAGAACCTATCAGCGTCGAAACCAATCGACTTAACCCGTCTGCAGTGGAGAAATCCTCAACATGGTCGACGAAAGGTATCACGGGAGCCTCAAAATTCAAAAAACTCTTGGCACATTCGGCCAAACTGGTGCAAACGGAGCTAGCGGCGCGGTCTTCGGCGTCGGTCTCGGATGGTAAGACGTTGATGATAGTGGGTCTTTGCCCGCCGACGACTAACAGTTGTTTCAGTGCAAGATAGCTGGTCAGCAGTGACGAACGCTGCGGCGAAACCGGCAGCAAGGTGGGTACGCCCACACCGCCCAAAATCTTGGAGGCGCATTGTGCCGTGCAGTACAGAATGAGCATCCCAGCGCCATCAAAGCACTGCGCCAAGGTGCGCCAACTTGGGTACGAAGTCGGGTTCGAAAGAGCCAGCGCCATCAGCCCCTTGCTGGCTGGCAAGACCGACCAGGTGGCCTGCGGTGTATTTTGGCTGCGACCTGTTTGGAGTCGCTGTTGAAGCCCCGGCGTCTCGCCTGACTCAGAACTAGACCCATCCAGGACCGTGATGCATTGGCCAGCGGCAGTCAATGTCTGACAGAGGCGCCACAAGAAAGGGAGTTCCGCCTGCTCGTCACCGTGCTGTACAACCACCACTACGCTGAGCGGGTGCGAATCCCCCAGAGCCAGTAGCCCGGCAGCTTGATGGGCGCAGTGTCTAAGCATGCAACGGTACCTTCAAGGCGATGCTGCTACCTTGCTGGCTGAAATAGAAGCCAAGGTCTGCGGCTTTGGGATCGTAGGCCGAACTGCCGGTCGAGCGCATACTCATGCGCACCAATCGGGCCGCATCGGCACCTTCCCAATCTTCGGGAACCCGCTGGCCATTGGTTATGCCTCGCAATACCAATTGATTGCGAATGGCAACGTCAACTGCCGTCCCCAGCTTGACCGCTTCGTCTACCTTGGAAAGTACGGCGCCTTGCGGTTGTTGGTACTTGAAGGCGGACACGGCTTCATCCATGGCATCGCCTTGTGCTGTCGCGTTCAACACCAGCAACCGCTTGACGCCTGGAACGGTGAGTGTGTCGAGCACTTCCTGGCGACGAGGATCTCGCGGGGCCAGGCCAGTTGTGTCGACAAGCACCATTTTCTTGTTCGACAGCAGCCCCAACAGGTCCTGCAAGGCGATCTGATCGTGTGCCAGATGGGCCACAACTCCCAACATCTTGCCAAAGGCTCGCAACTGATCGTGCGCACCCACCCGGTATGTGTCGAGGGTAATCAGGCCGACACTGGCGGCGCCATATGTCTTGGCACAGATGCCCGCAAGTTTGGCAGCGGTCGTGGTCTTTCCAACGCCCGTAGTCCCGACCAGAGCGAACACGCCGCCTTCCTCATGCAACAACGGGCCATCGGCGTCCGTCCTGAGGTTGCGTTCAAGTACGTCGACCACCCAATGCACGGAATCGGCGGCGTTCAGTCCAGGGGGCATTTTCTCCAACACGGTCCGCGCAAGATTGGCGGAATACCCGGCTCGAATCAGCTTGAGCATCAAGTTGGCCTGGATGGGATCTTGCCGTGCCTGGCCCAGCCAAGCGAGTGCGCTGAACCGGTCTTCCATCATCTCGCGAAGCGCGCCGAGTTCTTTGAGCACGCCTTGCGACTGCACTTCTTCTCGAATGTCCATACTGCGGCTCTTGCCGATCGCCTTGTTGATAGGCGAGCGATCCGCTGGGCGTTGCAGCGCAGCGGCTGGGCGCGCTTTCGGTTTCGTTTCAGAAGCATCGGACGTGGGACTCGCGATCAGGAGTGACTCCTGTTGTTTGCGCATCATCCGCTCACGGACGTAGTCCTGGAAAGAGAGCGTGCTCATGGCCAACTGTGCAGCGTCATCGACGGCCTTGCTGTTGGGGTCGACGCTGGCCTGACTGGAGGGGCGGGGCTGGGCGGCATTGGCCGACCGTGACGAGGAAGTCGGTGGGCTATCTTGAAGACTGCCAATGGCATCCTCGGCGGTAGCAACTACCTCAACCCCGTTTTCGGTGGGACGATTGGAAAGAATTAAGGTGCCGTCGCCAAAAGTCATGCGGGCCTTGGCAAGCGCTTCGCGCGAGGTGGCGGCTGTAAAACGCTGGATGTTCATGGTGCTGCACCTTTGAGAATCGGTCCAATGCGAATGGTGTGGGTCTCGGGAATCTCGCTATGCGCAAGCACTTGAAGACGCGGTGCCATTTTGCGCACCAATCGGGCCATCGTGCTGCGAATGGGATCCGGGACCAAGAGACAAGCAGGAATGCCAATCTCTTCCTGTCGCATGGCTGTTTCGGCCGCGTTGCGTGTCAGCGTGTCAGCTACTGCGGGGTCCAATGCCGGGCCATTCGCATTGCTCAGGGCTTGTACCAGCAGACGCTCGAGTCCGGGGTCAATCGCGATCACGCTGAGTTCTCGCGTGGGGCCATAAATTTGTTGAACGATTGCCGGTGCCAGCGCGACCCGTATGCGTCTTGCGAGCTCAATGGGATCGTTGGTGGTGGTGGCATGCTCTGCAATCGACTCAATGATGGTGCGTATGTCGCGGATATGCACAGCCTCTTCCAGCAATAACTGCAACACTTTCTGGAACACCGCTACAGAAACCATTTTGGGTACAACTTCTTCAATCAACTTGGGTGCAAGCTTGGACACGTGCTCGACAAGCTGCTGGGTCTCAGTGCGGCTCAGTAAACGCGCGGCTTGAACTTGCATCAAGTGTGACAAATGCGTCGCCATCACGGTCTCCGAATCAACGACGGTAAACCCAACCATTTGGGCACTTTCTTTCTGCTGTTCATCAATCCAATGCGCCGGAAGGCCAAATGCGGGATCGGTGGTCGCGGCTCCGATGAGCGGGGTCGTGATGCCACCAGGATTGATGGCGAGGTACATGCCTGGAAAGGCTTCCCCTTCACCGACTACGACCCCGCGCAGGGTAATGCGATATCCACTGGGTTTGAGCTCGAGGTTGTCCCGTACATGCACCGGTGGTGGCAAGAAACCGACTTCTTGCGCAAATTTTCGGCGCACCCCTTTTATGCGCGACAAAAGGTCGCCTTGGCGTGACTTGTCGACCAGTGCAATCAGCCGGTATCCCAATTCCAGACCGAGTTGGTCAACAGGTTGCAAATCGTCCCAGGAGGCTTCACCATCCGAACTGGCAGGTGCAGCTGGTTCTTCTTGCAAAGCAGGGTCAGGTTTTTGCGCGAGCACCCATGCCCCATAGGCTAGCAATGCTGCGATGGATAGAAAAATGAAATGCGGCATGTTGGGGATGACACCCAAGAACGCCATGATCCCTGCAGTGAGACCCAAGACCTTGGGAGACACAAACATTTGGCCCACGATTTGTTTGCCGATGTCATGTTCCTTGCCAACTCGGGACACCACCATGGCCGCAGCGACAGAGATCAAAAGCCCTGGAATCTGCGCAACAAGGGCATCGCCAACTGCCAGCAAGATATAGGAGTTGGCGGCCTGGGAAGCTGTCAAATCGTGTTGCAGGATGCCAATGGCAAACCCACCAAAGATATTGATCAACAGAATCAGAATGCCAGCAATGGCATCGCCCCGGACAAACTTCGATGCACCGTCCATGGAGCCAAAGAAATCAGCTTCCTCCGCAACCTCGGCGCGCCTGCGCTTGGCCTCTTTTTCGTCGATCAGGCCGGCGTTCAGGTCTGCATCGACAGCCATTTGCTTACCGGGCATAGCGTCCAACGTGAACCGCGCTGAAACCTCGGCAATGCGTTCAGAGCCTTTCGTTACAACGACGAAGTTGATGACGACCAGAATTGCGAAAACGATGAGACCGACAGCGAAGTTGCCACCGATCAAGAAGTGTCCAAATGCTTCAATAACAGCTCCCGCTGCACCCGGCCCGGTATGTCCTTCCAAAAGCACAACCCGCGTGGATGCCACGTTCAGGGATAAACGCATCAAGGTTGTCAGGAGCAAGACTGTTGGAAATGCGGCGAAGTCCAGTGGACGAACCATGTAGGCAGCCACCATCATGACCATGAGTGCTACCGCGATGTTGAGGGTAAAGAATGTGTCCAGCAACAGTGGTGGCAGAGGAAGAACCATCATCGCCAAGATGGCCACAACCAGCACCGGTGCCGAGATGCCTTGCAGTACGCCGGAATGTGCACCTAACCATTTCTGAAGCTCGATCTTGGTATTCATGGCCGCGGTCCCTTATGCACTTGGTTTGCCGGGTCTAGTTCGGGGGGGACATCCGGTTGCGGTTCGGCTGGCATCGGCGCCTCGCCGCGCATGGCTGCCTTAAGCCGGTATACGTATGCCAGAACCTGTGCGACTGCTGTGTACAGGCTCGATGGAATGTCACGATCCAGTTCTGCATTGGCATAAAGCGCGCGCGCCAACATGGGGGACTGCAGGACTGGAATTGCGTGTTGCTTGGCAATATCGCGAATGCGCATTGCCAACAGGTCGGCTCCTTTGGAAACAACCTGGGGTGCGCCCATGGTCAGGTCGTCATAGCGAACGGCGACTGCAAAGTGGGTCGGATTCATGACTACAAAGTCAGCTTTGGGAACTGCGGTAACGCTGTTTCTGAGCGCCATGTCGCGTTGTTTCTGGCGTAACTTGGACTTCACCAGCGGATTGCCATCGGACTCCTTGCCTTCCTGTTTCACTTCCTGATGCGACATCTTCATCTCATCGCGGTGCAGGAAACGCTGCAATGGAACGTCCAGAATTGCAGCGCCAAACACAGCCAAGAGCATCAAACCCATGCCACCAAATACCCACTGCGCGAGGCTTTGAATTGCAGCGGCGGAAGGCTGAAGCACCAGGGAGGCCATTTCCGGAAAACCTGCGCGTAGGACGATGCCCGCGATAGAACCCAGTAAAGCCGTCAGCACGACCATCTTCAATGTGTTCGCCAAGCGTTTTTTCGTAAAAAGGTTTTTGAACCCTCGAAGAGGATTGAGTCGACTGAGGTCCGGTACGAGTGGTTTGGTGCTGTTGACCCAACCACCGGCAGCAATTGCAGCAACGATCGCTGCAAGACTGACAAACAGGGCCACGATGGCACTGGCGACCGTGCCTAATGCCGTTGCTTCCGACAGTCGAGTCGCCATGCTGCTGGTTGCAAACACAGTCTGTGCATCGAACGTGAGTTGTGCCGACACGCTCTGCTGAAGTCGTGTGAAGAAATAGGGGGCAAGCGTCACTACGCAAACGGTACCGCCGCCCAGGATGGCGAAATGACCGAGGTCTTCCGAACGGCTCACCTGGCCGTCTTCGCGCGCTTTTTTTAATTTGCGTTCGGATGCAGGTAAATTGCGATCTTGGCTTTCGGATTCCATGTTGCGACCCTATGGGAGTCTCAACATTGTCCGAATCGGATCGCCAAACTAAAGGCCAAAAAGACGGGTAAACGCCCTACTTTTGTCTGGGACTGCCGTGTAGCTAGAAACCCAGACTCGCCAATAAATCGTCTACTTCAGACTGATTGGAAACGACCTCGGGATTGCCCTGTGGATCGACAGCAGGCCCGTCCAGTGCTGGTACGTAAGGCTCCGTGGCTGTGGGTGCCTTCACAATCGTTTCCGGCGGAGCCGTTTGGACCAGCAAGTGAATCAGTTGATCTTCAATCGTCGCGGCAAGATTGACAACCTTGGCAATCACTTGGCCTGTCAGATCATGGAAATCCTGCGCCATCATGATGTCGGTCAGATGGCCATCAATCTTCTGGCTCGCTGCTTCAACATCGGCCACAAAATTCAGAACATCGCCTTTGGCAACGGCGGCAACAGGGTCTTGCACGATGAGCGCGCCGATTCGCCGCGTTTCTGTGGCGATAAAGTCATGCTGCGCCTTGGCGTGATCGACCGCATTGAGTACTTTTTCTGCTGCTTCCCCGGTCAGGCGGGCGATGTAGGACAAGCGGCTTTTGGCGTCGGGTAACTCACCTGCCCAATTCTGAACCTTCGCGGCCAACCCAAGGCCCGTCAAAGAGTCATGCAACTGGCGTGTCAATGCGCCAATCTGCTGATGCACTTCGGCGTTTGTCAGCGCGCTGGTAGAGGGATGCGCATCGTCCGACATGATTACTTCAACCCCATCTTGGTCAGGATGTGGTTAACCTTGTCTTCCAGCGTCGCTTTGGTGAACGGTTTGACAATGTATCCAGCGGCACCTTGTTGCGCAGCAAGGACAATGTCCTCCTTGCGCGCCTCGGCGGTCACCATCAGGACTGGGATGTGCTTGAGTTTTTCGTCTTTCTTGATCTCACCCAACAGCTGAAAACCGTTCATGTTGGGCATGTTGATATCGCTAACCACAAAGTCGAAATTTGAACTGCGCAGCTTTTGCAGTGCAACAACACCGTCCTCTGCTTCGTCTGCGTCCACAAAACCGCTTTCTTTCAAGAGGTTGCGAACAATCCGTCGCATGGTTGAAAAATCATCAACAACCAAAAAGCGCAGTTCTTTTGACATGGAATGACCCCTCTGAGGGTGATTTTTGCAGAAATCTTAGTATCACAGAAATTAACACAACATCAACGTGCCAAAGCTCCTGCTGGCAGCGGTCCAACTGAGTTGGATTCTTCAGCGGGGTCAATCGCGACCCGCTCGCCTCCCAACAATCGTTCTTCCGCTTCTTTCGTCATGACGAGAATACTAATGCGTCTATTGGATGGACTCAATGGGTCTTCTGGAACCAGCAAAAGACTCGACGCCATACCCACTACGCGAACCAGTTTCTCCTCGGGCATTCCTGTATTGGCAAGTTCACGGCGGGAAGCGTTGGCGCGATCCGACGATAGCTCCCAGTTGCTGTAACCGCGGCCATCATTGCTATAGGGGGCTTGGTCCGTGTGGCCGTCCAGACTAATCTTGTTGTCCACATCCATTAAGGCAACCCCAACTTCGCGCAGTATGTCACGCATGTAGGGCTTAAGAACGGCACTTCCGCTGTCAAACATCGGGCGTCTCTGGTCATCGACGATTTGAATCAATAGGCCGTCTGGGGTAATTTCTATTCGAATCTGTGATCCGAATTCCATGAGCTTGGGATTGCTGGAGATCGCCGCAGCAATCTTGGCGCTCAACGCGGCCAACGCGCGCGCGTCCTTCTTGGCAGCTTCCGCTTTGGCTTGCTCCGTAGCGAACTTCTTGGCTCGCTTGTCGGCGCCTTCACCGCGTTTGGCTTGTCCGGCTGTCTGCGTCAGGTCTCCGCCGCCGCCACTGATCACGCTTGCACTGGCTCCAGCACCACTGCCACCTTGCATGGCGACTTTTAATGGGGATTGAAAGTAATCAGAAATTCCCTTTTTGTCGCCTTCTGTCGTACTGCCCAACAGCCACATCAACAAAAAGAACGCCATCATGGCGGTCACAAAGTCTGCGTAGGCAATCTTCCAAGCACCACCGTGCGCAGCATGTCCGCCTTTTTTGACGCGCTTGACAATAATGGGTTGAAGCTTTTTCGCGTCTCCTGCCATGACTATGCTTTCTGGCGGACCTACTTCTTGCCTTTAACGTAGCTTTCTAGCTCCATAAAGGAAGGGCGCTCGGTGGAGTAAAGCACCTTGCGACCGAACTCAATCGCCGTGGAGGGGTTATACCCTTGCATGCTGGCCAACAGTGTTGTCTTGATGCATTGCAGTTCTTTCCCGCTTTCTTCAACTTTTTGTTCAAGGATGCCGGCAAGCGGTTCCGCAAAAGCATAAGCCAACAAAATCCCCAAGAAAGTTCCAACCAGCGCAGATCCAATCATGCCACCCAGCACAGCCGGAGGCTGCCCGACAGAGCCCATGGTGTTCACAACACCCAGAACGGCAGCGACGATACCAAATGCGGGCAATCCCCCAGCGACCCGTTGTAATGCGGCAACAGGCGCATGTGCCTCGTGGTGGTGAGTTTCGATTTCGCTGTCCATCAGAGACTCAATTTCGTGCGCATTGAGGTTGCCCGAAACCATCATGCGCAGATAGTCGGTAATGAACTCGACTACATGGTGGTCGGTGCCGACCGAGGGATACTTCTTGAAAATCTCGGACTCATGGGGCTCTTCCACGTCTTTCTCGATTGCCATCAGCCCTTCCTTGCGCGCCTTTTGCAGAATATCGTACAAGAGTGCCATCAGCTCCATGTACCTAGCCTTGGTGTACTTACTTCCTTTGAAGCACAAGCCCAAGCCAGCAATCGTTGCTTTTACCACTTTGGTCTGGTTGTTCGCGAGAAACGCGCCAACCGTTGCACCACCAATGGTGATCAGTTCGAACGGAAGCGCCTTCAGAATCACCATGATGTTTCCGCCATGGAATATGTAGACGCCAAAGACGCATACCAAAATAACAAGCCAGCCGACGATTACAAACATAGTGGCATTGCAAGGGATGGAGAAAGTCGCTTACGACGGAGCAGCCAATTCGGCAACACCATCATACCGGCTCTCAATGGGATACGACGCATCGCGTTTCGCCCTCACACCAGCATGGATCGATTGAAGTCAGTGAAGCAATATCCCGCCAGAAGCAGCGCCCTTGCCGGCGCGCGCTGGCGGACTGCACAGGCCGCATTCATAGTGACGGCAGTTTTCATAGGCTTCGCTGACAAAATGTCCGCCGCATTTGGAGCACTTCGTCATCGACAGCATGTTGTTGTCTATGAACTTGACGAGACGCCAGGCGCGCGTAATGGACAGCAAGGGCTCCATGCCACAGGCAGCAACCTGTTCTAGATAGAGGCGGTAGGCCTTCATGACAGCGTCAATGTCCTCGACCGCACTCACTTTGGTTAGATATTCGTAGATGTTTTGAAATAGTGACGCATGGATATTGGGCTGCCACGTCAAGAACCATTCAGTCGAAAACGGGAGTTGCCCTTTGCTTGGAGAGCGACCAGCAACTTCCTTGTACAAACGCAGCAAGCGTTCATAAGACAAGTCTGTCTCACTTTCTAGAACCTGCAAGCGAGCGCCTAGGTGGATGAGCGCAACTGCGCGTTCAACTTGCCGCGAGTCTGTCAAAACACTTTTTGTGGCCATGGTAAAAACTCCAATCGAAGGTCTACAGCGCTTCCGAGTAGCGACCCGACATCAGGATGTTGGCGTGCAACCGGGTCGTTGCGTCGTTGTCAACTTTGGAGACCGTATGGTTGGTCAGAAGATTCCAAACCATTTCGTCATCGGCTCTGAAGCGGCATAGCAGCATGTTGCTGGACGCGATCTTCATGATTTGTGAGGGAGACAGCATGCCGATCAAATCGGCAGCTTCTTCCGACAATCCGAGTCGGAAAAGTGCTTCGGGTTTGTCTTGACGGATGAGGCTTTGTGCCAACATCAAGTAAGTGGCATTCGCTTCCCGAATCTCTGCGAGCAATTGTTCGTTGGTCATGTTTGACTCCTGCTAGGGCGGGGATTCGATCGAATCTCCTTGGAGTCAATTCTGGAATCCGCCAGCGTTTTCTTAAATCCGAAAAAGGCTATTCAGTTCGTCAGGAATTTGCCGAAAACAGTAGGAAGAACACCTACAAGCACTGCTGTGATCGAAAGGTTAGTTTCTCAGCAAGGCCAAGACACCTTGTGGCAACTGATTCGCTTGCGCCACCATGGCAGTTCCAGCTTGTTGCAGGATCTGTGCGCGGGACATGTTCGCGGTTTCCTGGGCGTAGTCGGCATCCATGATGCGCCCGCGTGATGCTGCGGAATTCTCGGCGGCGACGCGCAAATTGGCGATTACTTGCTCAAATCGGTTTTGAGACGCGCCCCAGGTGGCCCGAATGCTGGTCATGGTGTTGATGTCGGTGTCCAGAATTGCTAGTTCTGCTGATGCACTGGCATTGGTGGTTCCAAGTGTGGTCGCTGTTTGAGTTGCCTGGTTGGCGTTGACCGTAATGACATCGGCCGTATTGGCGCCAACTTGAAACTGGGCTGCGACAGGCGCATTTAGAAGCGGGACCGCGTTGAACGCCGTAGTTGCAATGATCCGGTCGTTCTCAGCCTTTAGTAGCACGTATTCCTGATCCAGGGACGCAATATCAGTGCTCGTGTTGGTCCCGTTGGCTGCCTGAACGGCCAACTCACGCATGCGCTGCAGGTTGTTGGAAATAGCACCTAAGGCGCCTTCCGCTGTTTGTGCCATGGAAATTGCATCGTTGGCATTGCGGATGGCAACGTTCATGCCGCGGGTTTGTGCGTCCATGCGCTCCGCGATGGCCAACCCGGCAGCATCGTCCTTGGCGCTGTTGACCCGCATACCTGAGGACAGTCGCTGCATGGATACCGAAAGCGACAAGTTGGATGTTGATAAGTTGCGCTGGGCATTCAGGGATGCAACGTTGGTGTTGATGGTGCTTGCCATTTGGGACTCCTGTAGGGGCGGTTATCCACTGGGGGGCTTTCGAGCCACACGGTCAGCAAATTGTGTTGAAACTTGAGGGGGATGTTTCCCCAATAAGTGCCTGAAATACCCAGCTTTTCCGGCTGCACCTGTGTCGGAATGTTTGCAATTCCTGCTTAAGTCTTTGGGGTGTTGACCGAAAACTATCCCAACGGGTTCTAGTTCGAGAGCTCGTCGACCAGAAGGTGTCGGGTGCGATGCCCGGTCATGGCGACCAACCCGTGGTTGGCCGTGTCAAGGGCAGCGATGCCTGGTTGTAACGATCTTAAGGAGAATCACATGTCGTCCATCAATACCAACATCATGTCGATCAATGCGCAGCGCAACTTGGCTCGCACCGAGTCGTCTATGAAAATTGCCATGCAGCGGCTTTCGTCGGGCATGCGGGTCAACAGTGCCGCAGATGATGCTGCCGGACTGGCCATCGCCGAGCGCATGGATACACAAACCCGCGGCATGAACGTTGCCATCCGCAATGCCAACGATGCGATTTCGCTGGCGCAAACGGCAGAAGGCGCATTGGCTGCGATTTCCAACAACCTGCAGCGCATGCGTGAGTTGGCGGTGCAGGCTGCGAACGGTACCAATACCGCAACCGACGTCGCGTCTCTCAGTCAAGAATACGCGCTGCTCAAGGCTGAAAATGATCGCGTGGTGACCAATACCAAGTTCAACAACACCGCCGTTCTGGCAGCGACAACCTTCTCATTCCAGGTGGGTGCGAACGCGACAGCAGACAACCAGATATCCGTAACTGGCGCTGCACCGACCTTTACCAATGCAGGCACGATTGCGACCACCGCCGCAGCATTGGTTGAAGTGGCTGCTTTGGATGTGGACATCGACGCGGTGACGACTTTGCGTGCGACCTGGGGTGCCAATCAAAACCGATTTGACACGGTTATTTCCAATCTGCGCGTCGGCTCAGAGAACTCCGCAGCTTCCCATGGTCGCATTGTGGATGCCGATTATGCGATGGAGACGGCTGCATTGACGCGCGCCCAGGTGCTCCAGCAGGCCGGAACCGCCATGGTCGCGCAAGCCAACCAGGGGCCTAACGGTGTGCTCGCTCTGCTTCGGTAAGGCAGTACGCGTCGGGGGTACCACCCCCGGCTGACTTCCAAGTTGCGACGTAAGCCATCGGCCTACGTCGCTTTTTGGCCTTTTGCAATCTGCAGAGGTTCGTTATAAAGCGAGTTTAGGAGGCTGTCATGGCAATTTCATCTCCGGGCGTTGGCAGTGGGTTGGATGTCAACAGCATCGTTACCCAGCTAGTAGCCATTGAAAAGCAACCGCTGGTGGTTTTGCAAAGCAAGGCCAGCACGCTACAGAGTCAGCTTTCCTTGTACGGGACAATCAAATCCCAGGTCGCTTCGTTGCAAGATGCCTCCACCGCGCTGCTTGCCAATTCAAGCAACTGGACCGCCCAGACCGGGACTTCATCGAGTGCTGCAGTCGGGATCAGTGTCAACTCCACTGCAACGTCCGCAAACTTTGCAGTGGATGTTACGCGGCTTGCGCAGGCGCAAACCGTGGCAGCCAAAAGCTTGGCGGTTGGTGCATCCATTGGAGCAGGCGCAGGAACTGGAACTTTGACGATTCAACTTGGTAGTTGGGGAACGGACGGCTTAGGGCCGTTTACGCCGGGTAGCTCCGCCTCTGTGGATGTGACGGTTAATGAGACGGACAGCTACGCGACGATTGCAGCGGCCATTAACGCCAAGAATGCAGGGGTGACCGCCACGGTTTTAAAGAACGGCTCCACTGAGCGACTTTCGCTACGTTCCACTGCAACAGGGGCCGACGCAGGATTTACCTTGACCTCCAATGGGGGCTTTGCGGCCTTGGATAGCCTGTCGTTTACGACCTTGGCGAATCCGTCGGAGTCTTCTCTCGGAATGGAAGACACACAAATGGGGTTGAACGCAACGTACAAGCTCAATGGGATCTCGCTGGAATCTGCATCCAACACGCTTGCCGATGTGGTTCCCGGTGTCACCATGAGCTTGCAGCAACTCACCACGGTCGGATCACCAGCACAGCTCACAATCAGTCAAGATCAATCCGCAGTTCAAAAAGCGGTGCAGACTTTTGCCGACGCGTATTCGGCTCTAGCGCGGACGCTGGCAGATTCCACCAAATATGTTCAGGGTGGAAAGTCCGGTGTGTTGCAGGGGGACACCGTGACCGTTGGCTTGCAGAGTCTGCTAAGGCGTGTCGAGAATTCGGCCAGCACCGGATCCTCGTTCTCTCGCTTGTCGGACATTGGTTTGGAGTTGCAGACAGATGGTTCGTTAAAAGTGAATTCGACAAAGCTCACGACCGCCATGAGCGACATGACCAACCTCAAGAAGTTCTTTACGACAGACAATTCCAACAACACTACCAATGGATTTGCTCTGAAGTTCAGAGACCTGACCAAGGGGTTGCTCGCATTCGACGGTCAAGTTACCAATAAGTCCACGACGATTCAAGGTGCGATAAGCCGAAATGGCAAGGAGCAAGACCGGGTGAACAACCGTGCTGCAGTTGTCGAAAGGCAGTTGCGCGCGCAGTATTCCGCGTTGGATGCCATAGTCGCTAAGAATAGCAGCCTGGGTTCCTATGTCACGGCGCAGTTGGCGCAGTGGAACAAAACCACCTGACTTGCACAAAAGTGGGAAAGGCGGCGTAAAACAAGCCAATTTGTGTTGCGTTCATGTTTGATTTTCTTTGGAAGTGGCCGATAACCTTGGTATCAAGCCTTAAAACAGAGAATCGAAATGTACACATCTGTCCATATGCGCTCCGCAAATGCCTACCGTACCGTTGGTGTCGAAACCGCTGTCGCTGGAGCCGATGCTCACCAGTTGGTTGGCATGCTGTACCAGGCCCTGCTGCAGTCATTGGGTGTGGCTCGCCTGTCTTTGCAATCAGGTGATGTGCCGGGCAAAGGCAAAGCGATCCTGCGGGCAGTCCGCCTGATTGAAGAGGGCCTCAAAGCCGGGCTAAATGATGAAAAAGGTGGGCAGTTGGCTTCCAACCTCCGCAGTCTGTACGACTACTGCATTTTGACCTTGACAGAAGCGAACTTGCATAACGAAGTGGCTAAAGTCGATGAAGTGACGCGTCTGATCCAGCCTATTGCGCAAGCGTGGGGTGAAATCAAGGGCCAGGTCTCTGGTGCACCTGAACGCGGCTGATCATCAAGGATTTCATCATGTCACGCATGCTTATTGATTACTACCGCTCTATTGAGGCTAGCAGTGTGCAAATGCTGGAGGCGGCGCAGGCAGCGGATTGGGACGAAGTGGTGCGTTGCGAAAGCGAATGCGCCGTACTGATAGAACTACTGCGTGCGAATGCGCATGTGATGGATCTGGCTCCAACCGAGCGCAAGGAGAAGATTCACATCATGCAGCGCATCTTGAACAACGACGCACAAATCCGTGTTCTCGCGGAGCCCTGGATTGAGCATATCGCACGCAACACCATGGATCGGCCGCCACTCTTGCACTAGTTTGCAGGTGTTGCCTAAAGCAGCAATGCGTACAGATGTTCGAGGCGTGTCATGCCGCTCTCCGACAGAAGCTCCCGGACCTCATCGATGAATTGATCGTTGTGTTGGTAGTGGCGTGCAAAGACGTGAACGACCTGGATTATTGCGTCATCATCCAGCTGCGCGTTGCTTGCGGCAGCGGTACCTGCGAGCATCAGGCGGACAATGCCGACGCGGGCCACTAACTTTTGAAAGTGGCCGAGGCAAGTACTTTCCTGCCAAGGAAACATCTCCCGTAAGACTTCGTTCAGGACATAGCGAGATAGTGCAGCCTCGCTGCGCCCACCATCGAGATCGAGCAAGGAGCGCCCTTTGCGGTAGCACAGGTCTATGGGTGCCGCATCGACTTTGTCCAGTTCCAGTCCCTTGCGCACGGCTTCGAAAACAGCCGCTTGTAGGTCCGAGATGTTGTGATGCCGTACCTTTGCAAAAAGAGAAGCCAACACGATGGTCCCGACCGTCGTGTCGGTTGCCAACAACGTTGCTTGCCGCCGGAGTTCTCCGCTTTCTACCAAACCGACCAAGTCTGCCAGAAGGACTTCCATGCCTTGCCAGAGGGACATGCTGATCAGGGCGTCAATTTGTTGACACAGCCACCCCAAGGCAATCAGTTTTTCGGTCAAGACCAGGTCTTCGGTTTGGCACAGCTGGACTGCAAACAACCGTGCAGCATCGACCGATTCGGGCGCAAAACCATGCACGGCAGCAATGGCGACGGCCGCACTAGGTCGGATCGGCACCTGAGCCGCAGTAAACGCGAAGGCATCTGGCATCGTCAACGCCAGGCGTGCTGCGTGCGGACAGGACAGCGTCAAATGTTGTTCGGTTTGACCGTTGATTTGAACGGTATGTCGCGGGTAACTAAAACAGGTATCGCACAGTGCTTGCTCGCCCAGCTGTCGCTGGATTTGGCACCAACCCAAATCATCCAGTAGCCCGCATTGCGAGGTATCCGTGCGCAAATGCAGGACACCATGCTTCTTTTGAGACTTAGGGTCCACCTGTACTAAGAATTGTTTGAATAGGGGCTTGAGTTTGGGGTGCGTAATGCGTCGATAGACTTGAAAACTCTCCTTGTCGACGGTTACCGTCCATCGTGCGCAACAGGTGTCCGGGCACTGCGCTCCTTGGCATTCAAAGGCCTTCACATAAGCAGGCATCAAAACATCTTGAACCATGGTACGCGGCAATGCCGCCAAACTTGCTGTGCTCATGGATTGCGTTCGTGGTCAGCGCAGGTTGCGCATATGCAAGCTTTGTTTCGAAGTTCCTGGGGCACACGTTGGAGCAAATCGTGGGAAAACGAGGCTCCCACACACCAACATGCGTCTTGCGCGACGCCAGTTTGGCGTTCAATTTCGTTAGCACACTGGTTGGCACGCCCGCATACCGGACAGCTTGCCGGGTCGAGGAGGGCGAGTTGGTTGGAACGGGCGTTCATGGGGGCAGTTTAGACTGCACCCATGCGATTGCCTGACGATTTTTCTCCCTTTCGACTCTCTTTTGCCACACGGGTATGGCTGGCGATCGGCTGCGTACTGCACGGAGTGGTTGGCGTTAGTGTGGGCTTGTCTGTGGATGAGGCTCACTACGCCCTGTACGCCATGCACCTGGATTGGAGCTACTTTGACCACCCGCCCTTGGTGGGCTGGGTGCAATGGCCGTTGGTGGCTGCCGGTGCACCCGAGTGGTTCATGCGATTGTTGCCGCAGATGCTCTGGCTCCTGACCGCTTTGCTGGTGCACGCCCTGGCATTGCGGCTGCAGCCCCATGTTGAAAGCGGTACGCGCGCTGCCGCACGATTGCATGCAGGCGATTGGGCTGTAGCGGTATTTGCGTTGACGCCGGTGTTCCATGTTCTGGGCATTGGTCTGTTGCCAGATACCTTGCTGATGGCGTTGGGTTGCGCGGTCATGTGGGTCGTTTTGGACTTGCGTGATCCCGGTGCACTATCGCGTTGGGGCCTGTGGATGGCTCTGGGCCTGTCGCTCGGCCTCGCGGGATTGAGCAAGTACACCGCAATTCTGTGGGCGGTTGCTGCTGCATTTTGCTTGTTGGGGTGGCATGGCGTGCGAGTTTTGATGCGGCCAGGGCTCTGGTTGGCAGTGCTGCTGGCAGCCGCGTGCATTGCTCCGGTCCTGGTCTGGAATGCACAGAACCAGTGGATGTCGTTTGCCTACCAGCTCCAGCATGGCAAGGGCGGCGCTTGGCAGGCTGAGCCAGTGCTGCGTTTTGCGATGCTTCAGCTGGTTGTGTACGGTCCACTCATGTTGTGGGCCGCTGCAGGCGCGCGACCTAGCGGCTCAAGCAAGAGCATGCTCTTGGCCTTCTTTGCGATGCCTTTTGCTGTTTTGGCCCTCACTTCTGCAGGGGGTACCAGCCTGCCGCACTGGACTGCGCCCGCTTGGGCATGCTTGGTGCCGTTCGTGGGCGTTGGATTGGTGGAGGCAAACCGCCCTTCGGCTCGAAAGAGCAGATTGCAGTCCAGCTTGATGGTGCTGCAAGCATTGGCTTGCGTGGTGCTCCTAGGCACCATGGTGACCGCCGGACAGCCCTTTTTGCGCCAAGACAGCGGACAAGGTAACCGTGCACAGCCGTCCAATCCGTTTGCCGACGTACATGGTTGGGAGACTGCGGGCGTGCGTGCACGTGAATTGGCCGCACAGCGGGGCTTGTCGAGTGTGAGTGTCCAGAATTGGACATTGGCCAGTCGCATAGCATGGTACGCGCGTCCGTTACCTGTGCATGTGCTGGAGGATCGCTTCGACCAGTTTGCGCTTTGGGCCGGTCCATTGGCGGTCGGCGAAAGCACGTTGTTATTGGACTGGTCGCAACTGGGGTATGCCGTGCCACTGGGCTCGCACGGGTTTACAGAGTGCACACTTCTCGATACGGTGCAGGTTTCTCGAATGGGGGCTACGATCGCGACTTTTCGTTTTTATGCTTGCAGCGGCTGGTCGGGTGATCCGCAACCGCGCCTGCTGGCGGATTCCTGATGCAAGAAGCTGAATCCCTGAACGCTGCGACTGGTGGCGGACTGAATGCTTCCACAGTGCAGCGACCGACTGTGGCAACCTGGATCTGGGCTATGCCGCTGTTGCTGGCAGGGCTGGGCGCACCGCTTTGGCTGCAGGTATGGGAGCCGCAGATGTTCCTGGCCATCAACTCTGCTTGCGCAGTTGTGGCGGCACCGGTTTGGACGGGTCTTTCCTTACTGGGCAATGCCTGGGCGCTTTTGGGTCTTACCGCACCTTTGCTGGTGTTCGCGCCTCGCTTGATGTGGGCGTGGCTTTGCGCGGCTCCGTTTGCTGCCGTCTTTGCCAGACTGGGCAAAGGGTTGCTCGAAAGCCCTCGCCCGGCCGCCTTGATCGACAACACCCACATGCGCATCGTTGGCGAGACACTGCACAACGTGTCCATGCCCTCGGGGCACACGCTGACCGCTTTTGCTTGTGCATCAGCGCTGTACTTAGCGTTGCCTGTCCAGAAACGCTGGCGCTTCGCCTGGCTGTGGTTGTTGGCCGCCGGTGCTGGTTTGTCCAGGATTGCGGTGGGGGCCCACTGGCCCGGAGACGTAGCGGTCGGGGCCGCATTGGGGTTGTTAGCTGGTCTTTTGGGAGTGCGATTGTTGGCGCGAATGGGGCCGCGGAACTTTCTTCCGACTTTCTGGAGTCTGCGTTTGGTGGCGTTGCTGGTTGCGGTGGCCGTTGCCGTCTTGTTGACCGAACCCTTGGATTTTGACGAGAACGTACCGCTGCAAATCTTGCTGGCGGTCGTGGCGTTGCTCGCCTTGGGACGGTTTATGCAGCTCAACGCGCCCGGCGGGCGGCCAGACGCAGGGCCAAGTCACTGAGCGCAGCGTAGGCTGAACCCGCGCCCGCATCCCAGTGCGCCACCGCCGCGTGTTGGCGGGTAATAGCCTCTAAATCGCCGCGCGCGGCAGGTCCGGTCAGCGCTGCGCGTGGGCCAACCGCTGTTAGGTTGGCAGCAGCATTTCGTAGCAGGGAACCACGGGCATGGGCAATTAGTGCCGGTGGCATGCCGGTATGCTCCCACAAGTCTTCCGCCGTGGCTTGCAACACGGGGATGAAATTGGTGGCGAAGACGGCCGCAGCGTGGTAGAGCAACTTGTCGGAACCAACCATGTCAAAGCACTGGGCTCCAATGGCGCCAAAGTACGTCTGCAAAGCCGCGGTTGCCGTGCGATCCCCTTCCAATGCACAAGGTGTGCCGGGAAACTGGGCCGATGCTGCCTCGACATTGGTAAAACTGAGCAAACAATGCGCACTGGCGGTACGCCATCCGCTTGCGGCCAACGGTGCCAGCAATTCCGCAGTCAAGGCGCCGCTGCAATGAAACACGATGGGGGGGGAGGGCAGGATAGAGGCGTCTGCAGTCGAGGCGACTGGTGCCAATGCAGTTGCGCACGCGTCCAGGGCGGCGTCGGGGACGGCCACCATCCATACTTGGGCCTGGCGCATGGCTTGGAGTTGGGAACACGGGGTGCCAGCGCCTATCCCGTAGCAAGCTTCCTGCGCGCTGGTCGTGCTGCGGGTATGCACGTCTTGTATGGAGAAAACGCCTGCTTGGTTCCACAAGCGCGCCAGCGTCTGCCCAACACGGCCAGCGCCCACGAGGTTGAGCGTGGGGCGGTCGCTCTTTGCGTGGATTGTTGTTTGCATCAAACGATCAACGGATCTTCTTGCATGGCTTCTATTTGGTCCTGTAGCACCTGAACCTGGCCATTCCAATAGTCACTGCTCCCAAACCACGGGAAATTTCTGGGAAAAGTGGGGTCCTGCCACCGCCTGGCGAGCCAGGCGCTGTAGTGGATGATGCGCAAGGTCCGCAGCGGTTCAATCAACGCCAGTTCACGGCGGTCGAATCTACGCACTTGTTCATATCCATCAAGCAGCGCGCCGAGTTGGCGGCTACGTTGGCTGCGCTCTCCACTGGTCAGCATCCAGAGGTCCTGCACCGCTGGCCCCATGCACACATCGTCAAGATCCACAAAATGCGGGCCGGGGCCGGTCGCAGCAGGTGCGTCCGTCGGTGTCCACAGAATATTCCCCGGGTGGCAGTCGCCATGCAGGCGCAGCCGGGCTATATCAGACATTTTGGAGTCATTTATGGCTCTGGGCCCCGCCAATATTGCGTAACCAGCTATTGTATTTATAGCGTCTTGGCAGGTCCGCTCCCAGAGTGACTGCACATCCAACGGCACGCATTGGTGTGCAAGTAACCACCGCATCGGCTCCAAGCCGTAGCTTTCCAGATTGAGGTCAATGCGGTTGCTGAAAGGTCGGTTGACGCCAATGCTATGAAAGCGCCCCAAGAACCGGCCAATCCACTCCAAAACCTCGTCTTCGTCCAGATCGGGCGCGCGACCGCCTCGGTAGGGGCTCACGTTGAAAGCGAAGTCGTGGAAGCGATGCAGGGTTGCGCCGTGGATAACCAAGGGTCCGACCACAGGAACTTCGGCATCCATCAGCTCCAGTGCAAAGTCATGCTCTTCCTGGATCTGCTCCTGGCTCCAGCGATCGGGCCGGTAGAACTTGGCGACAACCCGTTGACCATCCTCCAGCACGGCTAGGTAGACCCGGTTTTCGTAGGATGAAAGAGCCGTCAGGCGACCGTCGCCGCGCAAGCCAACACTCTCAAGCGCGTCCAGTACCGAATTGGGCGTCAGCGTTTCAAAGGCGTGGGCCATGCAGCAGTGGCGTTAGCGGTTGTCTGTGCGTTTGATGACCATGGCAACGCCGAGGGCGATCAGAATCAATGGCCACCAGGTTTTCAGCAGTTCCGCCAGGCTGATGTTGACCAACCCCAAGTTGGTTAACAAGAAGAAGACACCCAGCGCGATCAGCACAATGGCTGCAACATTGCCTTTCATGGAAAACCCCTTTCGTTGGTCGAGTGGGGCGCATTGTCGCTGGGAATGGCTACAGGGGTTCCTCCTCTTCGGGAACGGCCGGGGTGCTGGCAAGCAATTCAAACGGAAGTGCCTGTTTGACCAGGATGACCGTGCACGGTGCATCCATGGCCACTTTGATCGGTACGGTGGCAACAAACCGCTGGGTTTTCAGGCCGTGCGTCGCAGCGCCCATCACAATGAGGCTGACATGGTTGCCTTTGGCATAGTCCAGCAAGGCTTGGGCCACGTCTCCCGCTTCAAGCACGTGGAACGAGGTTTGCGCGCCTGGGTGCTCCAGAGGCTGCGCCCACTGCCGCAGTTCGGTGAGGTAGCGGCGATGCACTGTCGTCTCACTACGTTGTTCGTCCGAATTGCTGGTTTCATTTGGGCTTATGACGGTTACGCAGGCCAATCGCGCACCCGGGCGTGTGCCCAGCGATCGACCTGCTGCCTGACGCAACGAATACAAAGTGGCATCGCTGACATCCTTGTGCGGCACAGCTACCATCACGATGGGTACGTCATCGGCCTGCTGCGATGCGACCGGGCTGGGCTGGTAGTGCATGCCCGCAGCCCGGATCCACCGTTTGAAGTGCGTTCCAAAAGTAGTTGGAGCAAGTTTGCGCCCGCGTGGCGTGATGGCGATTTGGTCTGGATGGGTCAGGTCAAAAACCACATGGGCGGCCGAAGGGTAGCGTTGTGCGGCCGCAGGCTCCAAACAACGCAAAACCACTTCTTGCAGCCACTCCGGCAAGTCAGGGCGGTGCTTGCGCAAAGGCACCGGGTCGACCCAAAGGCGCTGCCGCAATCCTGCCGGAGTTTGGGGAGAACCAAAAGGCAGCCGGGAGGTGCACATCTCGTACAGCATGACGCCCAATGCAAACAGATCGCTGCGCGGATCACCACGTACACCGACCACCTGTTCAGGTGCAATCCAGGCGGGTGAACCAACGGCTTTGCGCAGCTGCTCGGCCAGCAGATCGGGATAGTGGGCATGACACGACAAGCCAAAGTCCAGGAGAACAGCGGTGCCATCCGGTCGAAACAGCACGTTGGCCGGCTTGAGGTCCAGGTGGACTGTGTTTTGCTGGTGTAGCGCATGCAAACCACGCGCGATGGCAGCGCCCAAAGACACAACATCAGCTACCGAAAGCTGTGGCTTCGCTTCCAATTTTTGTTCCAGGGTCTCCCCTGGTATGTACTCCATAACCAGATACGGAATGCGTTCCAAGTCTCCTGCAGCAACCAGGCGTGGTACGTGGCGACCCTGGAGCACTTGCATGATTTGCCACTCCACCTCAAAACTCACAATCGTTTCAGCACCGTCACCTGCGGTCATGCGTGGCACCTTCATGACCATGGGAAAGCCGGGGTCGTGCTGGCTGTGGGCGTACCGAACTCTGTAAAGGTGGGCCATGCCACCTGCATGGATGCAGGCTTCAATCAGGAATCCATCCAGTTCAGTACCACTTTCCAGCAATTTCATCGGCCTTGCTCCAATCGTTCTGCAAAAAAATCGGGCAAACAGACCCGTCGTATGGCCTGCGCCGCGGCTAAGTAGTCATAGGCGACTCGGTGAAAGGTCAGGACGCAGCGGCTGTCATCAAAAACGGTGTACATGGCGCGTGAATCTCCATCACGTGGCTGCCCAACGGAGCCTACGGTTCCCAGCCATTGACGATGCCGCGGGACGGGAATCGAGATCCCCGGTTGTGGTGCAAAAGCCATGAGGCCGTCACCTGCTCCGCGGTAATACAAGGTTTGGAGATGGACGTGGCCACCAAAGACATGCCGGATGTCACCGGCGTCCGCAGAGGCTGCGCTCAAGCTCGCATGGGCTGCGCGTGCATCGTAAACATACTTCCAACGCTCCGGGTTGTCTGCGCTGGCATGGACAAACAACGCTGACCCGCGGCGGGCGGTCAAAGGCAATGCTGCCAACCATTCACGCTGGACTGCCGAGAGCTGGCGGTGCGTCCAGGCGGCCGTGCTGTCTCCTACGGTTTTGATCTCGTTGGGGGGCTGCAGCGCCATCGCATCGTGGTTCCCGAGGATTGCAATAGTTTGGTCGGGTGGAAGCGCTGCAATGCGCTCGATGACGGCGCTGGGATCGGCTCCGTAGCCCACAAGGTCACCCAAGAATACATGAAACTCGGAACCCTGTTCGCGTGCATGCGCCAGGCATGCTTCTAGCGCCTGAATGTTGGCGTGAATGTCTGACAGAAGGGCTAGTTTCACAGCGGCTCCACAAACTGAATGGGCAAGGTTGGATGCTCGATGGTGCAGCAATTGGCTGACACCAAATTTGCACGGCATCTGGGTGGGTTTTCCCGCATGTGGGAGGCCACACTTGCATAGCACGGAGAAATTTGGAGAATGAGGGCTCGTTGGAGGGCTCCATCATGCATATCAGAGACCTGCGTATTGCAACTCGGCTCAGCTTGGGTTTTGGAGTCTTGGTGCTGTTGATCGCCATCTTGGGCGGTGTTGCGCAATACCGTGTCATGGCTATTAATGCTCTGTTTGGTGAGGTAGTGCGTGAACGTATACCCCGCATGGGCCTGGCCTACGAAATCAAAGGCGATGTCTCGTTAATCGCCGAAGCCGTGCGCAATATCATCATGATGAGTGCCTCGGCCGACATGAACCGTGAGCGTGAGCGCATTGAGCAAGCACGGGGCCGCATTGAAAAGCACTTAAACGCGTTGCGCGCGCACTCTGATGATGCGACCGGGCAGGCACTGCTGGAAAGACTAGTCCAGACGCGCGCAGTCTATGACCCGCTGGAAGCCGAGACCACCACCCTTGCGATGGATGGGCAGGTCTTTGATGCCAAGGCAATGTTGGTTGAAAAAGTACGCCCCGCCCAGCATGCCTACTTTGCTGCACTGGATGCGGTCCTCAAGCACCAAAGTGAAATGCTGGAAAACTCCACTGAAGCCACTCAGGCGGCCGCAACTGGCATGGCTGCATTGATTGGGGCGCTGCTGATGGTCGGGCTCGCCGCTGGTGTTGCGATGGCACTGTGGATCATACGTTCCACTACACGACCCCTAGTGCGCGCGGTGGCCAGGGCACGAGCGGTGGCAAAGGGCGACTTGCATGTGGATATCGAACCGCGTGGACGCAACGAGGTGGCGCAGTTGTTGGAAGCGTTGCAGGACATGCAGGCCAGCTTGGTCCAGGTGGTGAGGCGCGTACGCAAGGGTGCCGATAGTGTTTCGACAGCGAGCGCAGAAATTGCGCAGGGCAATCTTGATTTATCGGCACGCACCGAGGGGCAGGCCGGTGCGCTGCAGCAGACGGCAGCGCGCATGGACGAACTGAATGCCAACGTTCAGCAAAACGCCAATCACGCTGCGCAGGCGCAGTCCTTGGCGCAAGGTGCTGCCAGTGTGGCAGCGCAAGGAGGTGAGGCTGTAGGCGATGTAGTTCGCACGATGCGCGATATCCACGCATCGTCGCGGAAGATAGCTGAAATCATCCAGGTCATCGATGGCATCGCGTTTCAGACCAACATTCTTGCGCTGAACGCGGCTGTGGAGGCTGCGCGTGCTGGCGAGCAGGGACGGGGCTTCGCAGTCGTCGCCGGCGAGGTGCGGGCCTTGGCGGGGCGTAGCGCGCAGGCGGCCAAAGAAATCAAGCAATTGATCGGCGAAAGCGTGGAGCGAGTGGAACAAGGCAATGCGCTAGTGGACCGCGCGGGCAGCACCATGCAACAGGTAGTGGAGAGCATTGAGCAGGTCAATCGGATCATGACCGAGATTAGTGCAGCAAGTCGCGACCAAGCGGGTGCGGTGGCGCAAGTGGGCAGTTCGGTTTCGGAGATGGACCATGCTACCCAACAAAACGCGGCGTTGGTCGAGGAGATGGCGGCATCTGCTGCGGCGCTGCAGACGCAGTCACAGGAGTTGGTTCAGGCCGTAGCGGTGTTCAAACTCGACGAACTGGGTGGAACAGTGGCCCAAAGTCGTGACATGGTGCATCACACCCTTCGAAGGGGCAGTTACTGATTTCGTACTGCGCGCGGATTCATAGCCTACTTGAATTAGAAGGCTGGTTGCGTGTCGCCGAATGGAGATTGGTACTTCTTGTTTAGTGCATCGCCGTGGATTTTCTTAATTTCAGGTAGCGCGCGCCAAATCTCCTCCGCAGTTTGCGAGTGTGTTCGGTAAAAACCGTGGGAAAAAACCAGAAAATAGTCCTTGCGGGTGATTGGAGGGGTCAGTTTGATGATGCCCCGGTATTCCGGGCGTTCGCGCAATTGGTCTACAAAAAGACTTTGCCCGGCGTAAGCCTCGATTCGCTCGCTTTGGAGTTTTTCTAAATTGTTGAGGTCTCCTGGCGCTTCCTCGGCGGTAACGCCAAGTCTTGCTAGGTCAGCAATAACGGAGTAACCAGCATTGGCACCGACGCTAATCGGTTTGCGGTTGAAATCTTTGCCATTCCAGCGAAGCGTGGAGCCCTGCTTTACATAAAAATCGTAGGACAGCGACCAAAGTGCGAATCGGGAGTCAGGCTGAGCATCTTTCAGTGGGTACACGCAAAACATGGTGCGCGCCTTGCTAAATGACAATGCGATTGTGGCATCAACAGTGTTGTATTCGAGCTCGCGGATGATGCGTTTGAGTGGTTTGCGGGCCCACTGAATATGGCAGCCTACGCGCTTCGCTGCGAGTTCCACCAACTCAACGGCGGGGCCTGGATTAGACGGTATGACCCCGGCATTTCCAAAATAGTAGGGAGGTGCAGCGATCTCGTTGTAGGCAAGGCGGATGACACAAGGTTGGGGCTGCGCAACTACCGTTGCGACAAAAAGTGTCGCCAAACTGGCAACCAATTGTTGGAGCAATATGCGCATGAAAGCTCCTCCTGCAAGTGGACCGCGCTAGGGAGGCTTCGGCTGGTGAGTTGGTTATAGCAAATTACACGCTTGCAGGGAACAGTCGAGGATGCCTTGTTGCGGAGGCCGATGTGAGTTGTGTCCACCCTCTCAACCTGGGTAACAAGTTAGATGCCGCGCGTAGTGTCGAGGTACAGGCTCATGTAGTGAGGCTTGGTTCTATCTATAGGGTAGTGCTGCGAGGAAAATACGGAAGTATGTGTTTATCCGTGTAAACCCTGCTATACTCTCTTCCCCTCTGCATCAGCAATCTTCGTTCTTGTAACGAAAAGCTGGGGAAAACAAAGTCCTCGTTTAAAACATTGAAAAACATGTCATAATCGAGGGCTTCGCTGCTTTCTTGGTGGATTTTTGAGATAGCGGCGGGGGTGTCAAAAAGTTTTAAATTTTTTGACAACACAGTAAAAACTGTGTCATAATACAAGGCTTCGCTGATCGC
>JAYRUL010000004.1:0-49433 GCA_041919095.1 Rhodoferax sp.
GTGGACACCTACCGCCGTGTGCGCAACACGCTGAAGTTCCTGTTGGCCAATGTCTCGGACTTTGACCCGGCCAACGACGCCGTGCCAGCGGACGAGTTGCTGGAGATCGACCGCTACGCGCTGTCGCGCCTCTCGCAATTGCAGACTGACATCCTGGCGCACTACAAGGTCTACGAGTTCCACCCCGTGGTGCACAAGCTGCAGGTCTATTGCAGTGAAGACCTGGGCGCGTTCTACCTCGATGTGCTAAAAGACCGCTTGTACACCACCGGCGCGCATTCGCTGGCCCGCCGTTCGGCCCAGACCGCGCTGTGGACCATCACGCAAGCCATGCTGCGTTGGATGGCGCCGTTCCTGAGCTTCACCGCCGAGGAAGCCTGGAGCGTGCTGGGTCTTGATGCCAAAACGCCCGCCGCCCACCGCGACTCCATTTTTCTGGACACCTACCTTGACCTGCCCGTGCCCGACGTGGACCTGCTAGCCAAGTGGAGCCGCATCCGCGAGATCCGCGAGCAGGTCAACAAGGACATCGAGACGGTGCGCGCTGCGGGGCAATTGGGATCCTCTTTGCAAGCGACGGTGCAGCTCACCGTGCCCGCAGCAGACTTTGCACTGCTATCGAGCTTGGGCGCGGACCTGAAGTTCGTGTTCATCACATCCACTATTGAATTGATAGCTGGTGACGCTTTGTTTGCGATGGTTAGCACCGCAAACGCACCTAAATGCGAACGCTGCTGGCACTACCGGGACGATGTGGGCCACGATCCGCAGCATCCCACCCTGTGTGGCCGCTGCACCAGCAACCTGTACGGCGCGGGCGAGTCGCGCCCGTTCGCCTAAGCGCAAGGAGTAGCGATGGCACGAAGCGCAAAACCCGTGGCACGGGGCGGCAGTGGCGGCATGCTGCAGTGGCTGGGGCTGGCATTCATGATCTTGTTGATTGACCAGTTCACCAAGGTGCTGATCGTGGGCTATTACCAACTGGGTGATAGCACCTACGTGACCAGCTTTTTCAACGTGGTGCGGGCCCATAACACAGGGGCCGCGTTTTCTTTTCTGGCCGATGCGTCCGGCTGGCAGCGCTGGTTCTTCACGGCGGTGGGCTTTGTGGCGGCAGCGGTCATCCTGTGGTTGCTACGCTCCCATCCGGGCCAGAAGCTGTTTTGCTTTGCCATGGCCTGCATTTTGGGCGGTGCCATCGGCAACGTGATTGACCGCATCGTGCACGGCTATGTGGTGGACTTCCTGGACTTCCACTGGGCTTGGCTGGCCCCGCTGTTTCACCGTGGACATTTCCCGGCGTTCAACGTGGCCGACAGCGCCATCACCGTAGGTGCCATCTGCCTGATTCTGGACGAAATCTTGCGAGTACGGCGCAGCACTTGACTTTGTGAGGCATCGGACGGATAACCTGCACCCATGCCTTTGTTCAAGTTTCGGGCGGTTCGGGCTGCCATAGCGGGGTTGATGACCCTGATCGCGTGCAGCGTTGGTTGGGCCACGACGCTAGTACTGACGACGCACGACCTACCCCCGTACAGCCTGCAACGCGCGGATGGAAGCGCCGACGGCATTGCGGTTCAAGTGGTGCTGTGTGCCGCACGCGCAATCAAACAGGACGTGCGCATCGAGTTTTATCCATGGAAGCGGGCGCAGCAATTGGTGGAGAAAGGCGAGGCCGACGGTTTTTTTGCAGCGTCCCGGTCCCAGGCGCGCGACGCTTATGCGACCCTGACGGAGGTGATTGCCCCCCAGCAATGGGTTTGGTACCAGAAGGTGAACCACCCACTTCAGCCACTGACTCCCGAATTCAAGAAGCGCGCCATCACAGCTTCGTTTCTAGGAGCCAACATGCAAGACTGGTTGGTCGAACAAGGTTACCGAGTTACTGCGCCACCCCGCCTCAATTCCATGCTGTTGGACATGCTGCGTCATGGTCGCATCGATGCGATTTTGGCGAATCGGCTGGTCATGGAGAGACTGTTGCAGGATGAGCCAACTCCGTTCCAGGTGCGAAGCGCGCTTGCCCTGGACAAGCCCTTGGGGATCTATCTTGCCAATCGCTTTTTGGCGACCCAGGCACCAAACTACCTTGCGCGGTTCAATGCGGCAATCCAACGGTGTACGAGCCAGCTCCAAGTGAAATGAGTGCCATCGACGGCGTCGATCTACGCCGGTTGACCATGCGATTTTCTGGACTTTAGAGCATAAGAATCGTGCTGCCCGTGGTCTTGCGCGCTTCCAGTGCGCGATGGGCGTCTTGCACCTGCTCCAAGGGAAAGCGTTGGTCAATGTGGATCCGGACCTGCCCGCCGGCAACTACGGCAAATAGCGCGTCGGCCATGGTCTGGGTGCTTTCACGGGACGTGATGTGGGTAAATAGCGTCTGGCGCGTCACATACAGTGACCCTTTGGCGCCCAGGATGCCCGGTGCAAAGGCAGGCACCGGCCCGGACGCGTTGCCAAAGCTGGCCATCAGGCCAAAGGGGGCCAGGCAATCCAGCGATTGGTCCCACGTGTCTTTGCCCACCGAGTCGTAGACCACTTTTACACCCTTGCCACCCGTAATGTCCTTGACCCGGTTCGCAAAATTATCTGCTACATAATTAATAGCTGCATACGCACCATTTTCAATGGCTAGAGCGCATTTTGCATCGGAACCTGCGGTGCCGATCAAGCGCAATCCCAACGCCTTGGCCCATTGGCAGGCGATCAGACCCACGCCCCCGGCGGCAGCGTGGAACAGCACGAAGTCGCCGGGTTGCAACCCGCCCTGGGGCAGCGTCTTCATCAGCAGGTACTGCGCGGTAAGGCCCTTGAGCATCATGGCAGCGCCGGTTTCAAAGTCGATGGCGTCGGGCAGTTTGCAGACGCACTGGGCAGGCATGACACGCAGATCACAATACGAACCCGGCGGTTGACTGGCATAGGCCACCCGGTCGCCCACTTGCAGATGGGGCACTCCCGGTCCCACGGCCTCGACCACGCCGGCGGCTTCCATGCCCAGCTGCAGCGGCAGGGTCATGGGGTACAGGCCGCTGCGCTGGTAGACGTCAATGAAGTTCAAACCCACTGCCTTATGCCGTATCCGGACCTCACCCGGCCCAGGTTCACCTACCGTGACCTGGACCAGTTGGAGTTGTTCGGGGCCGCCATGCTGCTCAATTCGAATGGCGCGAGAAGAATAGTTGCTCATGGTGACGATCTCCGAAGATTTTGGTTGGGTGCGCAATGTCCCATGGTGCCACGAAATACCCCTGTGCATGTCCCGCAGGGGTTTAGGAAGGTACAGTTTGGAACACCATGCCAACGCAACTGACTCCAACCGCTGCCTTACTCCTAACATTGGGACCTGCTTTGTGGGCAGGAAATGCCGTGGTAGGACGCCTGGTGGCACCAGCGGTGTCGCCACTGTTGCTCAATCTGTTGCGCTGGACCCTGGCGTTCCTGATTCTGTTGCCGTTGGCAGCGCCAGTGCTACGCCGGGGAAGCCCCTTGTGGCCTCAATGGCGGTACTTTGGTTTCATGGCACTGCTGAGCACCAGCGGGTACAACGCCTTGCTGTATCTGGCCCTCAACACCTCGACCGCGATCAATGTCACCCTGGTCGGTGCCAGCACACCGGTTTGGATGCTCTTGATTGGTCGTCTGGTGCATGGACAGCAGGTATCGACACGCCAAATGGTAGGTGCCATGCTGTCCATTGGCGGTGTCGCACTCGTGTTGTGCCGGGGCAACTGGTCAGTCTTGCTAGAGCTGCAACTGGCCGTGGGCGATATGTATGTGCTGGCTGCCTCCATCGGCTGGGCCTTCTACAGTTGGATGCTGGCGCATCCACGACCACAGGCGGCGCCGTTGCGCGTGGACTGGGCTGCGTTTCTCATGGCACAAGTCGCCTTTGGCTTGGCATGGTCGATTCTGTTCGCCAGTGCGGAGTGGGCACTAACCCCTGTGCGACTGCAATGGAGTTGGTCGTTGCTGGCGGCACTGATTTATATCGCCGCCGGACCTGCCGTGTTGGCCTACCGTGCTTGGGGAGCCGGTATCAACCGGGCGGGGCCTGCGGTAGCGGGCTTTTTCACTAATCTCACGCCATTGTTTGCAGCGCTATTGTCTTTAGCGTTCTTGGGCGAGGCGCCGCAAGTCCACCATGGCATGGCATTTATCTTGATTGTCACGGGCATTGTGTTGTCCGCGCGGCGCTGAGCGGGCAACCCCAAGTCCGGATTCTCCCGGGCGTTATCAACATTGACGCCCTCCACCGATGACCGGATACTGTCACGCAGAGACTGGGCACCGATCTCAGTCAGCGCGAACCTCTAAGTTGGAGCCCACACGATGAAACTATCAAATTTCAAGATCAGCGTAAAACTGGGTGCTGTGTTTCTGATCCTGGTGATCTCTACGGCATTGGCCGGTGGTTTTGCGATTCTGTCGTTGGCTCGCATCAACGCCAATACCGAGTCCATGGCCAACAACTGGCTGCCCAATGTGGCCTACGTGGGGGAACTTCAAATCCACCTCAACACCATGCGCCGTTCAGAGATCCAGCACACCATCGAGACGCTGGCCGAAACCAAGTCACCCGAAGAGGACTTGATCAAAGCGGCCAAGGCCAAGGTTCTGGATGTGGGCACCAAGTACCAAGCGCTCATCAGTACCGATGAAGAACGCAAGCTCTGGGATGAATACCAAAAAAACCTCTCGCGCTACCTGACAGCGAACACCAGGTTACTGGCCTTGTCCAATGACCCCAAAGAGGTCGATTCTGTCGGACCTTTTCTCAACGGCGAATCGCAAGCGGGTTTGCGTGCGTTGTTCAAGACGCTGGACGCCATGCTCAAGCACAGCCGCAGCGGTGCCGACGAAGCCGCCGCCAGTGCCCAAAGCACCTACAACACGGCTCGCGGGGGATTGCTGGTCGTGGTCCTGATTGCGGTCGGTTTGGCCGCTAGCCTGGGTTTCTGGATAACCCGCGTCATCACCAAGCCCCTGGCCTTTGCCGTGCGGGCCGCGGAAGGCATCGCCAAGGGAGACCTCACCCACCAACTCCAAGCCGAAGGCAAGGACGAACCGGCGCTGTTGCTGCATGCCATGGAGTCCATGCGCCAGAGTCTGGCCGATGTGGTGTCCAACGTGCGCCGTGGGTCGGAATCGGTGGCCACCGCCAGTGCCGAAATTGCCCAGGGTAACCACGACCTGTCTTCTCGCACCGAACAGCAAGCCAGTGCGCTCGAGGAAACTGCCGCCAGCATGGAAGAGCTGGGCTCCAATGTGCGCACCAATGCAGATGCCTCCCGCCAGGCCAACCAACTGGCGGCGAATGCCTCGTCGGTTGCGATTGCCGGGGGCGACGTGGTCGGCGAAGTGGTCGAGACCATGAAAGGCATCAATGAATCCAGTCGCAAGATCAGCGACATCATCAGTGTCATCGATGGCATCGCCTTCCAGACCAACATCCTGGCCTTGAATGCCGCTGTGGAAGCCGCGCGGGCGGGGGAACAAGGGCGCGGGTTTGCCGTGGTGGCCTCGGAGGTGCGCGCTCTGGCCGGACGCAGCGCTGAAGCAGCCAAAGAAATCAAAAGCCTGATCAACGCCAGCGTGGAGCGGGTGGAACGGGGCACGACGTTGGTTGACAAGGCCGGCTCCACCATGAGTGAGGTGGTCACCTCGATCCGCCGTGTGACCGACATCATGGGTGAGATCAGCTCAGCCAGCAGCGAACAAGCAGCCGGTGTTGCCCAGGTTGGCGAAGCCATCAAGCACATGGACAACGCCACCCAGCAAAACGCAGCCTTGGTGGAACAGATGGCCGCTGCGGCCAGCAGCCTGAAGTCCCAGGCGCACGACCTGGTGCAGGTGGTGGCTGTCTTCAAGCTGGCCAACGAGCACGCATCGCTGGGCGATGCGCGCACCCACGCCTCGCCTGCGCCTACCCCACGCGCACCAGCGCCACCGCGTACCGTCGCCGCCCCCTTACCGCCAACTGCGAAGAAAGCCCCTGTCGGATGGAAACCAACGGCGTTGCCGAGCGCAAAATCAGCGGCCAGCGCCAAGCCGACGCCAACCGCGGCGCCTTCAGCATCCAAGCCCGCAGCATCCGACGATGACGGTTGGGAGACGTTCTAAACCGTTCATGCAACTGTCTTTCCTCCCGTGCGTTCCGATCTTCCTACTGCCCTGCAACCCTATGCAGCCAGGGTGGTCACACCTGAACTGGCGGTGGGCGAAATTCGCAATGGAGACCATGTCTTCGTCGGAACCGGCTGCGCTGCGCCACGCACGCTAGTTGCTGCGTTGGAGCATGCGATCAGCCCACCGGCTGATCTAGAACTGCTGCACTTTTTCACCGTCAAGGCGTTCGAACATGATGCACAGGGTCGCAGTTTGTCCCGGTTTCGCCATCGCAGTTTCTTTGTGGGTTCGGATATGCGCGCGGCGATCAAGCAAGGACTGGTGGACTATGTTCCCATGTCGGTGGCCCGCGTACCCGAAATGATCGCGCTGGGCCGCATTCCGGTGGATGTGGCGCTAATTCAGGTTAGTCCGCCGGATGCGTTTGGCTATGTCAGCCTGGGTATCTCGGTGGACATCATTCCAGCCGCGCTGGCCCGGGCCCGATTGGTGATTGCGGAAGTCAACCCTGCCATGCCGCGTTCCTTGGGCGACTCGACTCTGCACATCAGCCGGATTCACTATCTGGTGCGCGTCGAGACACCGGTTACCGAGTTTGACCGTCAGCCCCTGCAGGAAGACGCCGTTCAGCGCATTGCGCGCTACATAGCCAGCATCATCGACGACGGTTCCACCTTGCAGATCGGGCTGGGTCAGGTTGCCCACGAAGCGCTGCAGTACCTGACCGACCGACGCGACTTGGGCGTGCACTCCGACTTGATCTCCGATGCCATCTTGCCCCTGCTAGAGAACGGCAATCTGACCGGCGCGCGCAAGAGCCACAAACCGTTCAAGATCGTCGCGAGCATGGCCGTAGGGTCGCGCGATCTGTATGACCGCATCCACTGCAATCCACTGTTTTCGTTTGAACCGCTGGACGAGGTTTGCAACCCCCAAACCATCGCTGCCCAGCACAAAATGGTGGCCATTGCCCAGGCGTTTGCCATTGATCTGACCGGACAGGTCTGCATCGACCAGTTCGATGGCGAGTTCTATGGGGGCCTGGGCAGCCAAGGTGAGTTCCTGCGCGGCGCATCGCGATCGGTGGGTGGCAAACCCATCGTTTGCATGACCTCCACCACCGAAGACGGCAGTGCCTCACGGATTCGCGCCTCATTGCTCGCGGGGGAAGCAGCCACGATCGCTCGCACCGATGTGCATTACGTCGTCACGGAATACGGCATTGCCTACCTGTTCGGAAAATCGATCCGGGAACGCGCCACGGCGCTGATCGAGTTGGCGCATCCCAAATTTCGTCCGGAGCTGTTCGCGCAGGCGCAAGCCTTAGGTTACATCGCGCCCGATCAGACCCTGCAAAACTTGCGTGCCTACCCCGTGGAAGAAGAGCAAACCGTTACCCTCAAGGACAACCGAGCAGTGCTGCTACGCCCGGCGCTGTCCAGCGATGCGCAAGGCATTCGCGACCTGTTTCACCATTTAACCGAAGCGGACGTGTACACGCGCTTTTTCAGGCACATCCGGGGTCTTTCCAACGCCGAGGTGCAACGCTTGTGCAACCTCAATTATGAAAACGAAGTGGCCTTTGTAGCCCTGGCAGGATCGCGTGAGGATTCCCACATCGTGGCCCAGTCTTGCTATTTCGTGGACCCCACCACCAACTTGGCCGACACCGCATTCATGGTACATCCCGAGTGGCAGGGAACCGGATTGGGAACCGCACTCCAGGCCTGCATGGTGCGCCATGCCAAAAAACGGGGGCTGCGCGGATTTGTCGCCGACGTGCTGCCCGACAACACCCGTATGCTGCGTCTGGCGCGCAATGCCTCCGAAAAAGTACAGGTCGAACGCACCGCCGACGCGGTACATCTCACCCAGTGGTTTTGAACCTTGCTTGGCGGCGCTACAAATCGCTGGTGTCGACAAACGATTCGACCCGCGGGAACTGGCTCACCATCCAATGGCGGTTGATTTCCAACGCGCCCACAAGGTCCAACGGCAAGTCGGCCACCACGTCGGCACTCGGATCGGGATGATCGGCCAACAGGGCGGCCAGGTGCACCACGCCCGCCAGAGGCTCAAACGGCTGGGTCTGCAGCGGCGCGCTGGCGTTCTGCAAACCGGTGATGATGTGATCGGGAAAGTTCCAATACTTGGCCAATACGGCGGTCACCTGCGCTTCGTCAAACCCCAAGACCCGCTGTTCGTGCTCCCAGCGTGCCTGGGCAACGCGGTTGGCCGCTTCAATTTCGGCAAACACATCGGGCGAGCGTTGCCCAATCAGCAATTCACCCAGGCGCAACATCATCCCGGCCAACCAGGCTTCCTGCGGGTCAATCCCGGCGCCACCCGCCAGCCACTGCGCAAAGCCAGCACATGCCATGTTGAACCGCCAAAAGGCCGTTCGATCCAGGCCCGGCACTTGGGGAAAGGCAGCCTTGATCCCGGTAGACAGCGCCAGGGCGCGGATACGGGACATGCCAATCAGGGAAATGGCATGGTCCAGGGAAACAACTTGCCGGCTCAGCCCGAACTGAGCGCTGTTAGCCAATCGCAGCAGGTTCGCCGTGAGCGCAGGATCTCGGCTGATGATGGCCTGGACTTGGTGCGCTGTGGAATCGGGATCGTTGAGGGTACGCACCAGCGCCTGCGCCACCTCGGACATGACGGGAAGCTTGGCGGACTCGAAAAAGGTCTGCAGTTCGGACATACAAGGTTCCTAGGAAGTCGGAATAGGGTGCCTCCAAGTATAGGAAATGCCGGCGCGATCCCAACGTTCTATGACGAGGTTCGGCTACAAACGGCAACACCGGCAATCACCAACGCAGTTCCACCCACCAACCACACGGTCAACGGCTCGTTCAACAGGAGCACGCCCATGAGCATGGTCGACATCGGACCGACCATGCCCACCTGGGCGGCCAGACCGGAACCAATGCGTTCAATGGCCATCATCACCAGCATGACTGGCACCACGGTGCATAGCGTGGCATTGAGCACGGACAGCCAGATAACCTCTGGCGCCACGTTCCACAACCCCTGCATGGGGCGCAAGACGATGAACTGCACAATACACAGCAGGCAGGCCACGGAAGTCGCCAGACCCACCAGGCGCATCGAACCCAATCGTTGCACCATTTCGCCGCTATAGAACAGATATACCGCGTAGCTGACCGCACTCAAAAAAACCAGCAGCGCGCCCAACGCCACGTCCGAACCATCCAGTTTCACTTCATGCCCAAACACCAACAGCACGCCAGCGTAGCTGATCGCCATGCCCAGAGCCTGTCGGGGCGCGATGCGCCGACCCACCAACGCCCAACCCAGCAACAGCACCAACGTGGGGTTGAGATACAGAATCAAACGCTCCAATGAAGCCGTGATGTAGGCCAGTCCAGCAAAATCCAGAAAACTCGCTAGGTAATATCCCGACACTCCCAAACCCGCAATGCCTATCCAATCGCGTCGCGTCAGGGCAACAACCTTACGTCCAGCGACCGGACGACTGGCCCACCAGCTCATCCCGACAAAAAACGGCAAGGCAAACACCATGCGCAGCATGATGAGCGTGACTGCATCTACGCCATAGCGGTAAGCCAATTTGACAATGATGGCCTTGCCGCTGAACGCCACCGCCCCCAGCATGGCCAATGCAATGCCAAAAGCCGCAGTCTGGGTTCCTTTGCGTTTGGATGGAATCGGGGTGGTGGGTGCTGTAGACATGTGACAGGGCGCCAGAAACAGTGCCGGCACACTGCCTGTCTCCACTGTACCGGACTTCTAACGCCGTGCGCACGGTTGGGCCGCGATGACGGATACGAGCGGCGCCTGCCCCGCCGTGAGCACCGTGCGATTGCCCCGATGCACGACTTGAACAGCAGCGTGGCTTTCGAGTCGACCTGCTACCGACAATGGCAATGGGGCGAATCCAGTTGTGCCCAAGCGTGCCAGCCATGAAGCAGCAGTTTCGTGGCGCTCGCTGCGCAGCGCTTCTGGGGTGCCCAAAATGTCTTGGATTTCACGGCCAAAGAAACTCACCTTTAGTCCGTTGCGTTGGTTGTCATCCATCGGCAGGCCATCGAGCATGTGAAACACGGCGCTGAAGTGGGCAAAGCAATTGCGAAAGCGTTGAAAGAACCGAGGCTCCAGGTGGTCCGCGTCGGGCTCAATCATCACCAAAACGCTCGGGTTCAAGGCACGCAGCTTTGCCAGCACGCCATTGCGCTGGTCATTGCCCAGCGCATCATCGGCAATATGGTGCAGGGCAAACGCTGCATTGATCGCTGGCGGTGCCGTGCACAACGCACCAACTTCTTGCCATTGGGTCTCTGTCATGGCCTCTGCGGCGTGGGCAAAGCCGTGAAAATGCAATTCCACGCCGTGAAGAGCAGCCTGCACCGCCAACGACCAGCGTGCTTGCTCCAATGCGTCGAGCGCCGGTTCGATACCAATGACGGTCAGCGTCTTGGGCAGTTCGCCGGCGTGCGCCAGTGCATCGAGCAGCGCGACAAACTGACGCCCCGTGCCCATGCCGACGTCGATCAAGGTCGGATGGGTGTGGCCCCGCATCGCGTCCCGCAGCGCGCCGTTCGCAAGACTGGTGGCCATGCGCACCAGCGGCACATGTTGACCCAAGGCATTGAACAAATCAATCTGGGGGACCTCGAACTTGCGCAGATACAGGTTGGCGGTGTCGGCATTGGCATCGGCAAGGCGTTCGGCCAAAGCCGCAGCAAAAACCACCAATCCAGTGCACCTTGGGTCCGGATGGTCTAGCAGCTGCGTCAGCAGACCGTGCAGCGCCTCGCCCGCGCGGGGGTCCGCCTGGTCCATGCGACGCGCTACCTCGTGCAACTGCGCCACAAGCAGATTCAGCGACGCTGGGTTGCTTTGCAAAGCAGGCGTTGCAAGTAAAAGCGTATCGGTTTGGTCCATGGTGAAAGCTCCATTCAAGTTGCGGGCCGCGGGTTTGCGGGGTCTGATGGGCAGTGTCGGCCGGGTCGGATCGCCTGTCCTTCAGGATTGGTTAGCAAACGGTTAAATCGCAGCCGCTGGGCACCAAAACGGCTGCTAGACTGCCCGGCCTATGCCCGCCCCGTCCTCTGCCTCTGCAGCCGCCTCAACCCCATCGGTCGTGTTCGGCCCCTTTGTGCTGGACCTGGTGGGCGCGCGCTTGTTGCGTGATGGACAAGCGTTGAACATTGCACCCAAACCCTGGGCGGTCCTGTGCTACTTGGCGCAGCGCCCGGGCCAGTTGGTCACCAAGGATGCCTTGCTGGATGCCGTCTGGGGCCACCGTTTTGTCAGCGATTCGGTTCTGAAAGTGACAATCAACGCGCTGCGCCAGGTCCTGGGAGAGGACGCCCGCGAGGCCACCTGGCTGCACACGGTGCCACGTCGGGGTTACCGGTTCCACACCGATGCGCAGCCAGCCGCGCAGGCGCAAGCAGGCACCGCCCAAGCGCCGCTGGCATCTGACCCTACAACACCTTTGCGCGGACGCGGAAATTTGCCTGCAACTGCAGGCGACTTGTTGGGGCGCAACCAGGCCCTGCAAGAGCTGCGCACCGTTTGGGTCAACCACCGGTTGCTCACGCTGACCGGTCCAGGAGGCGTGGGCAAGACCCGTTTGGCACTGGCCGCGCTGGATGGGGCGATGCCGGCCGACGGCACCTGGATGGTTCACCTGGAGGACCTGAGCCACCCCGGTTCGCTCTGCGATGCCATTGCGCGCACCATCGGCTTGGGAGATGGTGCCGGCAGTTCCCCAGAGGCGTTGGCCCGTGCGCTGGCACCGCTGAGACTGTGGCTCTTGCTGGACAATGCCGAACACCTCATCGAAGGCATCGGTGCGCAACTGGTGTGGCTGCTGCGAAACACCGCGCACATCAAGTTGCTCGTTACCAGCCAGCGCGCGCTGCAACTTCCCGAAGAGCAAGTTTGGCCCGTGGCACCGCTGGACTTGCCCGCAGTCGACGCCGATTCGGCAGTACTTCGCGACAACCCCGCCATTGCGCTTATGGTGCAACTGGTGCAGCGCCAACGCCCAGGCTGGCAACCTGGCACGGCGGACCTGACCGAGCTGGCGGCAACCGCCCATGCCCTCGACGGCATGCCACTGGCCCTGGAGCTGGCTGCTGCCAGGGTGCTGCTGCTGGGTGCAGCGGGGGTACGCGAGCGCTTGGGAGCACGCTTGCAGATGCTTACGGGCGGGCGCTCGCAGGGACCCCGGCGGCAACGCACCCTGCGCGCTTCGCTGGAATGGAGCGTTGGTCTCCTGCCGCCATTGGCGGCACAGGCCCTGGATCACCTGGCCGTGTTTGTGGGCGGTTTCAGTGCGCAGGCCGCGCAATCCGTGCTCGCCCGCGCCCTGCCGGATGCCGACGAATGGGTAATCCTGGACACCCTCAAACTGCTGCAAGAGATGGCCCTACTGAGTGCGCCTGCCGAACCCCCACGCCCTGGCGCGGCATTTGCGGAGGTCCCCCGCATGCGGTTACTGGATAGTGTGCGTCTGTTCGGACTGGAGCGGCTTGCCCAGTCGGGTGAACTGGAGGGCGCGCATGCCAACCACCGGGCCTGGGCCTTGGAGCTGTTTGTGTCGGCAGAGCAGGCCTACCTGGAAATGGGCGTGGAACGCTGGTTGACGCCGCTGGAGGGCGAAGTCGAGAACCTGATGGCCGCTGTAGAACGGGGCCTGTTGCGGCTGCAAGCCGGTACGGCTGGCCCGGCTGACGCCGTGCACCGAACCCTGTTGCAGGATTTGGTTTCCCTGTTGGCCAGTGCTACCAATTTTTGCCTGCGTTGTGGACTGGGCTCCCAACTAGGCCAATGGCGTAGACGCTTGCAACCCTGGCTGCAACCCGATGAACCGACCCTTGACGCCGCCTTGGAAGCACGTTGGTGCCTGGGCGGTGCCATGCTGGGAGGCCAAGGGCAGATTGCAGTTCGTGACGCGCTAGCCCTGGGTGAAAGAGCAGCGTTGTTGATGGCACCCGGCCCGCGTCGGCAATTGGCCTTGTATGTTGCCGGCCTCTTTCAATTGCGGTTGGGTCAGAACGATGCCTTGCGTCAAACGCTGGATCAAATGGCCAATGCCACCACGGCGGGTGCCACGGTGTACGTGCGCCGGTTGCTGCCCATGTTGCAAGCCAGCCTGGATCAACGCGATGGTCGACTAGCAGCCTATTGCCAGTTCTGGCAAAACGCTTTGGATGAATCGCGTGCGCTGGGAGACCGCTATGAATGCTGGAGGGCGGCCTGGGGTGTTGGGCAGGCACTTTTTCTGCAAGGTCAGCTGGATGCGGCGATTGTGGTCATGGACGAAGCGATCGACGATATCCGCGCTGCCGGACGCCTGCGCACCCAGGCTGGCTTTGCCAGCCAGGCCGTGCTGGTCCGCCTCGCGCGCGACGCCAGCGATCAAACCTTGCAGCAGTTGTACGAAGTGGTGCCCCTGTTGCGCGCGCAAGGCATGCTGTTTAGCGCCTTGGGCGATGCGCTAGCCTGGGTGCCGCTGCACCAAGGTCGCCGCGACGACGCACTGCGCATCCAAGCCTGGTCGGATCAGCGCGTGCAAGCGGAAAAGTCTGTGCGCAGCCCTATGGCACAGACTCTGCGTGACCAGTTTGTGGAGCAGGCGGGACCGATACCCCACGATGTTGCGCCCGCGCGCGATGACGATGATGCATGCCGGTTGGTGTTCGGTTTCACACAAATCTGATCTTGGAACGCGACTCCCTGGCATCCACATCCAGCCATCCGGACCACCGGTTCAAGTCCAGGCAACAGCCCGACTAAAATTGGGCCGCGTGTCCTTGTTGGCACGTTCACTATGCAAACCAGCCCCGACTCTGCACTTGAAACCGAACTCCAGCGCCTGCGGCGTTGGCTGTTGCTATTGGAAAGCTGGAGCAAGACCCAAGGTCTTGGGCTGGCGGGTGACAGCTTCCCGGTTTCCTCCGCCGAGCTGACGCAAGGCCTGGAGATACTGCAGTTGCTGCGGGGACAACTGCACAACAAGAGCCGCATGGAATTGCTGGCCATGGCGGTGGAACAAAGCCCGCTGGGTATTGTGGTGATGGATATTGCCGGACGGGTCGAGTTCTGCAACCAGGGCTTTGTGCGCATGACCGGGTTCACGCTGGACGATATCGTGGGGGAAAAGCAACATCCCTGGAACCCGACCGACTCCACCGACTCCATCTACCGCAGCTTGCTGCTGTCCACCCACCTAGGCCCTGACCATTGGCATGGCGAGATGCGCAACCAGCGCAAGGACGGCAGCGTCTACTGGGAGCGGCAAGTGGTGTCCACTTTGCATGACACAGACGGGCAGCGCACCCACCTGATCGTCGTCAAAGAAGACATCAGCGACCAGCGCAAGCGCCATTCTGATTTCGAGCAGGCTCGTCTGTTGCATGAACAGGCCCTGGCTTCCAGCAGCAACGGCATCATGATCACCCGTAGCGATGCGGACGACCACTCCATCGTCTATGTCAACCCAGCCTTTGAGCGCATTACCGGCTACAGCGCATCCGAAGTCATGGGCAAGGAGGGGCGCTTCTTGGTGCGTGACGACCTCGCCCAGCCCGACCTGGAAGAAATCCGTGCCGCGCTGCGCGAAAAGCGCGAAGGCCAGGCCACCTTGCGCAATTACCGCAAGGACGGTTCGTTGTTCTGGAACGAACTGCACATTGCACCCGTGCGCGACCTCACCGGCGCGGCCACCACCCACTTTGTCAGCGTCATCAACGACATCAGCGAGCGGGTGCGCTACCAGCAAGCACTGGAGCACCAGGCCAACCACGACAGCCTGACCGGGCTGGCCAACCGCAACTTGCTGCGTGACCGCATCGAGCAAGCCATTGCCTGGGCCAAGCGCAACGGCCATGTCATCGGTGTCATGCTGCTGGACCTGGACCATTTCAAGCTGGTCAACGACGCCTCGGGCCACAGCGCAGGCGATGCCTTGTTGCAGGAGGTGGCCCACCGCCTGCTCAGCAGCGTGCGCGAAACCGACACGGTGGCCCGCCTGGGTGGCGATGAATTTGTAATCATTCTCACGGACCTGCCCCAAGCCGACGATGTGGACCAGATTGCCGAGAAGATCCTCTCCACGCTGGCCCGCCCCATCGAGGTCATGGGGCGTGATGTCTTCGTCACCGCCAGCATTGGTGTATCCATCTACCCGCGCGACGGTGACCACGGCGAAATCCTGCTGCGATACGCCGACATGGCCATGTACCGGGTCAAGGAGCATGGCCGCAACTCGGTGCGCCAGTTCATGCCGGAAATGGGCTCCAGCGCGATCAGCCGACTGGACATGGAGGCTGCCCTGCGCCGCGCACTGGAGCGCGGGGAATTCTTGCTGCACCTGCAACCCAAGATCGAACTCCCGAGCCAGCGCACCGTGGGGGCCGAAGCGCTCGTGCGCTGGCAGAATCCCCATGTCGGTCTGATTCATCCAATCGAATTCATCCGCCTGGCCGAAGAAACCGGCTTGATCCTGCCCTTGGGCGAATGGGTATTGGAAGAAGCCTGCCGCCAGCAGGTGTTGTGGCAACAACAAGGCCTTGGCCACCTCAAGATGGCCATCAACATGTCAGCACGCCAGTTCCGCCAGGAAGACCTGGCCGAGCGCATTGCCGCCGCATTCAGCCGTACCGGCGCCAACCCCCACCAATTCATCCTGGAGCTGACCGAGAGCATGGTCATGCATGACATGGAGAGCACCTTGGTGGCCTTGCGCGCACTCAAAACCTTGGGGGTAAACCTGTCGTTGGACGACTTTGGCACGGGCTACTCCAGTCTGTCGTACCTGCGCCGCTTCCCCATTGACGAGCTCAAGATCGACCGGTCTTTCATCGCCGACATTCACACTAATCCGGACGATGCAGCCATTGCCGGTGCCATCGTGGCGATGGGGCGCAGCCTGGGACTGTCGGTGGTAGGCGAAGGGGTCGAGAAGAAAGAGCAGATCGACAAACTCACCGAACTCGGCTGTAACCAGGTCCAGGGCTATTTCTACGCGCGTCCCATGTCGACCCAAGCCTTCTTGGCGCGCGCACTCGACGCCAAAAACGCATCTGGCACATGAACCCCTTGCAATGGCGCAATCTGGATGCTGCGGCGCTGGCCGAGTTGCTGGGACGCGCCACGGTGCAAGATTCGCGCGCCGTCGGGGAGTCCACGGTGTACGAGATGCAGTGTGAAGGGCGGGCGTTGCTGGCCATTGCACTGCAGGACGGCCAAGCCATCGTCGTGGAGCGGGCACCGCGAATCCCTTTGCACCGGCGCAGCATCGACCACGAAGCGCTCCCTGCTAAGGCCCCGCGCTAATGCCGTAGCGCTGCCTCGGGTGATCGCAGCACGAGCTTAGCGTTGCGGCTGCGCCAGACGCGTCCGCGCTCTTTGAAAAAGCGTCAGCGCCGCATAGACCAGTGCCCCACCCAGGACCCCGACCAAGCCATCCACGGTAACCGTGAGCACGGCAGCACCCACGTTGCCCCATGCGCCCGACGCCGCCACCTGGACCATGGCTTCTTGCACCGCATGGTGCAAGGGGCCCAGGCCATGCGTGAGAATGCCCCCGCCCACGAGGAACATGGCCGCAGTACCTACGATGGCGAGCGCCTTCATCAACCAGGGGGCAAACGCCAGCAAGGCTCGCCCCACCCCGCGGGCCAGGGCCGCAGCGGCGTGCGCGCCCGCGCGCTGGCTCAAATACAGGCCGGCATCATCGAGTTTGACAATGGCCGCCACCAGGCCATAGACGCCCACGGTCATGGCCACGGCGACCACCGACAGCACCGACAACTGCTGCATCCACCCCAATCCTTGAACCACGCCCAGGGTGATGGTGATGATCTCGGCGGACAGGACAAAGTCGGTGCGGATGGCGCCTTTGATCTTTTCGCGTTCCAGCGCTTGCAGGTCCACCGCCGGATTGGCCAGTGCCTGCAAGAGTTCTTCGGCATGCGCCTCCCGTTCGGCGGGCGAGTGCAGCCAGCGGTGCGCCAGTTTCTCAAACCCTTCCAGGCACAGGTACGCGCCGCCCAGCATGAGCAAGGGTGCCACAGCCCAGGGCAGCCACACACTGATCGCCAGGGCCGCCGGAACCAGAATGCACTTGTTGATGAACGAGCCTTTGCCCACCGCCCACACCACGGGCAGTTCGCGATCGGCACGCACCCCGGACACCTGCTGGGCATTGAGCGCCAAATCGTCGCCCAGTACGCCGGTCGTTTTTTTCGCTGCCACTTTGGTCAGCAGGGCCACGTCGTCCAGGATGGTGGCAATATCGTCAAGAAGCGCAAGCAAGCTGGAAGCCATGGTGGTACCGATTCAAAGTGACAGAGGGGGAAAACACGCATTGTCGCTGGCAATACCAGCTCAACAATACCTCCATGCCCGAACCCGCTGTTTCTGCACTGGCCCCCACCATCATGGATGTGGAGGCCTCCGGCTTTGGGCGTGCCAGTTACCCGATTGAAGTGGGTTTCGTGTTGCCCGACGGGCATGCCTTTTGCACGTTGATCCGCCCCGAGGCGCATTGGACGCATTGGGACCAGCAGGCCCAAGCCACCCACCATATCAGCCGCGCGTTGATCGAAGCGCGCGGCCTGCCGGTGGGCGAGGTGGCACGAGCGATCAACACCCGCCTGGCGGGCTTGACCGTGTACTCCGATGGCTGGTCCCACGACTACAGCTGGTTGGGCAAGTTGTTCGATGCCGCCGATGCCGTGCCCACGTTTCGACTGGAAAACCTGCGCATCCTGCTCAGCGAAGCGCAGGCCGACCACTGGCACCAGGTCAAGGCCGACATTGCCCGCGAGCGTGGCCACCAGCGCCACCGCGCCAGCGCCGATGCTCGGCTGTTGCAGCTCACCTTGTTGCGCTTGCGTGCGCTGCACTGAACCATAATCCCGGGTCATGCACACCACTATTCACCTGGAACTGGGTTACGAGTTCACCGTCAAGGCCACCACCAGCGAAGTGCTAGGCGTGCTGGCAGATGTACCCACCTCGGCCAGCTTCTACCCCGGCGTGGACCAGCTCGTAGACTTGGGAAACAACGCCTACCGCTGGGAAATGGAAAAGATCGGCCTGCCGCACCTGACGCTGCAAACCGTGTACGCCGCGCGCTATACCAGCAACAAAACCAAGGGCACCGTCAGTTGGACACCTGTGCCCGACGAAGGCAATGCGCGCGTATCCGGGAGCTGGAAGGTCAGCCCTGCAAAACCTGGCACGCACGTACTCCTGGCGGTGCAGGCCGAGCTCGACCTGCCTCTGCCCGCCATGATGAAGCCCGTGCTGCACCCGCTGGTGCAGGCGGAGTTCGAACGGCTGACCGAGCATTACATCGACAACCTGATCGAACGTTTTGGCGGCGAGGTCGCTTGATTTGCTACTATTTTGATAGCTGGTTACGCTTGCTCCATGCTGGCTTGATGCCAATTTGATGCATAAAACTCACACAAAGTCCGCATCCAGCACGATTCGGTAGCGGGCCCGGTTGGCACGCAGGTGGTCCAGCGCTGCATTCACTTGCGACATCGGGAAATGCTCAACCTGCGGCGCAATGCCATGGCGCACGGCGAATTCCATCATGGTCGTCAGCGTGGTCGGGGACGGCGTGGGTGAGGCCGACAGGCTGCGCTGCCATGACAGCAGGCCGCCAGTCTTGAGCTTCACGGCATCCGTCACCACCCCCACCAGGTGCAGGCGGCCCTTGGGGGCCAGGGTGCCGATCAGGGCGTCCCACTCCAGCGCGGCACCCACGGTCACCAGCAGGAAATCCAGGCTCCCGGCCAGGGCCTTGAGCTCCTTCACATCCACGCTGCTGGCGGTGCGGTGGGCCCCCAGGGCCAGTGCCTCATCACGCTTGGAAGCACTGGAGGTGAACGCCGTCACCTCGCACCCCCAGGCACGCGCGAACTTGACGGCCAGGTGCCCCAGTCCGCCAATGCCGACCACCCCCACGCGGTCGGTGGGCTTGATGTCGTGGATCACAAACGGCAGAAACACCGTGCCGCCTCCGCACAGCAGTGGCCCAGCGCTGGCCGGGTCCAGCCCGGCGGGCACCGGGATGGCCCAGCTCCAGTGGGCCCGCACCCGATCGGCAAAGCCGCCATGACGCCCGACGATGGTGGGTTGGCGCTTGGCGCACAGGTTTTGCTCGCCACCCAGGCAAAAGTGGCAGTGGCAGCAGCTGTGGCTGTGCCAGCCCAGCCCCACACGCTGGCCTACGCTGCGTCCCTTGCACTGCGGCCCCACGGCGACGATGGTGCCAATCACCTCATGCCCCGGCACCACCGGGTAACTGGCGGGGAACCATTCGCTGTCGATCATGGCCAAGTCCGAGTGGCAAATGCCACAGTGCTCCACGGCAATTTCCACGTCTTCCCCTTGCAAGGGTCCGGGGTCGTAATCGAAACGCTCCAACGCGGCACCCGCCTTGTGGGCCGCCCAGGCTCGAAACTGCTGCATACCGTGCTCTCCTTTGAATGATGCTGCGATTGTGCGGGACCGCCGCCGTTCGTGCTTGTAACCGGTGCGACCGGGCGCAGGCCGTGCATTCCCAGCGCATAATCGCTCCCCTGCGCCGGAGCGGTTTTCCGGACGCCCCACCTACCCATCTGTTTCCAACTATGCACCGCGTCGCCATCAGCAGCACGGGACTGTTTACCCCGTCCGAAGTCATTACCAACGAAGAACTGGTCGCCGCCTACAACGCCTACGCCCAGCAGGAAAACGCCCTACACGCTGGCGAAATTGCAGCGGGCACGCGCACCGCGCTGACCGAGTCCAGCGTGGAGTTCATCGAAAAGGCGTCGGGCATCAAGCGCCGCTACGTGCTGGACAAGGCCGGGGTGCTCGACCCCAGCCGCATGCGCCCGAAGTTTGCGCCGCGCCCGGATTCCGAGATTTCGTTGATGGCCGAAATCGCCGTCAAGGCCGGGCAAGACGCCCTGGCCGCTGCAGGCAAGACGGCTGCGGACGTGGACGCCGTGATCTGCGCAGCAGCCAACATGCAGCGCGCCTACCCGGCCATGGGCGTGGAAATCCAGACCGCGCTGGGCATCAACGGCTGGGCCTTTGACATGAACGTGGCCTGCTCCTCGGCCACCTTCGCGCTGGAGATGGCCTATAACGCCGTACGCACCGGTGCCTGCCGGGCGGTGCTGGTGGTCAACCCCGAAATCACGTCCGCGCACCTGGCCTGGAAAGACCGCGATTGCCACTTCATCTTTGGCGACGTGTGCACCGCCATCCTGGTCGAGCGCCTGGACCTGGCCCCAACGGGTTCGTTCGAGATTCTGGGAACCCGGCTACAGACCACGTTTTCCAACGCCATCCGCAACAACGCAGGTTTCATGTCGCGCGCCGAAGACCGCGACCCCGACGACCGCGACCAGCTCTTTCGCCAGGAAGGTCGGCGCGTGTTCAAGGAAGTCTGCCCCATGGCCGCCGAACACATTGCCAGCCACCTGGCCGCGCACGCGCTGGTGCCCACGCAGGTGCGCCGCTTCTGGTTGCACCAGGCCAACTTGTCGATGAACCAGTTCGTGGTGCGCAAGCTGCTGGGGCGCGATGTCAATGCCGACGAAGCCCCGATCATCCTGGACGAATTCGCCAACACCGCGTCAGCCGGTTCCATCATTGCTTTCCACCGCCACAAGAACGACTTTCAGAGCGGCGAGATGGGCATCATCTGCTCATTCGGTGCGGGCTACTCGATCGGCAGCGCCATCGTGCGCCGCACCTGAGGCGCAACGCTTCAGACCAGCGCGCGTTTCAAGCGAATTTCTTCCACCCGTACGGTGCCGATCGGCACCGTCTTGGCACTGCTGGGTTCGCGCTTGAAACCCGCCAACTCGTGAAAGCGCAGCGCCTGTTCGTTGGCAATGGGCACCCACACGGTGACGCTGGTGCAGCCTTCGTCGATCAGGCCTTCCCGCGCGGCATCCCACAACGCCAGGCCTGCGCCTTGGCCACGATGGCTGGATGCCACGTAGATAAACCAGATCTCTCCAACCGTGGGCTGGGTCTTGGGGTCGCGTGAGCGATCAAACCCTACAAACCCCACGATCTGATCGCCATCCAGCGCCACCTGCAGCTGGGGCTCTGCATACTCAATGGCCTCACGCCAAAAGGCCTGCGGCTTTTGCAAGGCCGAACTGGTAATGCCCGCTCCCTTGGTCACAGAGGTATAGGCATCGCCAGAGTAGGTGTTGTAGAGCTCGGTAATGCTCTTGGCATCGCGCAACGTGGCAGGACGGACGGTGATAAGCGGCTTGCTGGACATGGAGTTCACACTTCAGGGCGAAAACAAAAAGACGCCGATTGTCGCCGCAAACCTGGGACAAACCCGTAGTCTGCACCCCTGCGTAACCTAGGGTCAGCACGGTTGCCGCGCTGTCGGGGGCGCAACAGAATGGCCGCTCACTCCATTGTGTCTACCCCTTCTCCCCAAGGACATTCATGCCCGCCCCTATAACCGTGACCCCTGACGATCTGCCCCTGGCTTGCCTGTATCGCTGGGAGCGCGAACGCCCCGGTGCCGTCTACCTCACGCAGCCCACCGGTGGTGGAGCCGTGCTGGACCTCACCTGGGCCCAGGCGGCCGAGCAGGTACGCCGCGTCGCCAGCTGGCTGACCGCACAGGACTGGCCCGCAGGCAGCCGTGTGGCCTTGATCGGCAAGAACAGCGCCCATTGGATCCTGACCGACCTGGCCATCCAGATGGCGGGCCACATCAGCGTGCCGATCTACCCCACGTTCAACGGCGAAGCACTGGCTTACATCCTGGCGCACAGCGAAGCCCAGGCACTGTTCGTGGGCAAGATGGACGACACCGCCAACATCAACGCCGGCGTGCCCGACGGATTGCCCCTGGTGACCCTGCCCCTGGCACCGGCGCTGGACGGCCTGCGCTGGGAGACGCTGCAGCGCAACCACCAGCCCACCGTGGGTGAACCGCTGCCAGCGCTGGACGCCATCAGCACCATCATCTACACCTCGGGCACCACCGGCAAGCCCAAGGGGGTGGTGCACAGTTACCGCGCCATGGCCTGGGGCGTGACCAGCGCCACGCGCCGGGTGCAGATGGACATGCATGACCGCTACATCTCCTACCTGCCGCTGGCCCACGTGGCCGAGCGCATGCTGATCGAGCAGGCGTCGCTGCGCTTCGGCGGTCAGGTGTTTTTTGCCGAGGCGCTGGAGACCTTTGTGCAAGACCTGCAGCGCGCACGGCCCACCATCTTCTTCTCGGTGCCGCGTCTGTGGGTCAAGTTCCAGCACGGCGTGCACGCCAAGATGCCGGCCAAGAAGCTGCATTTCCTGATGGGGCTGCCCGTGATCGGCTCCCTCGTCAAACGCAAGATTCTCAAAGGCCTGGGCCTGGACCAGTGCCGGATTGCCGCGGGTGGTGCGGCCCCCATGCCCCCCGATGTACTGCAGTGGTACCGCGCGCTGGGCCTGGACCTGATCGAGGTGTATGGCATGACCGAGAACTGCGGCGTCTCGCACTCCACCCTGCCGGGCGCGCGGGGTGTGGGCACAGTGGGCCAGCCCTACGAGTGGGTGGAAAGCCGCATCGACCCCGACAACGGAGAAATCCAGATGCGCTGCGGTGCCCTCATGCAGGGCTACTACCGCGACGAAGCGGCCACCGCGGCAGCCATCACCCCCGACGGCTGGCTGCGCACGGGCGACAAGGGCCGCATTGACGCCCAGGGTCAGCTCAGCATTACCGGGCGGGTGAAGGACATCTTCAAGACCGCCAAGGGTAAGTATGTGGCCCCCGCCCCCATCGAAGACCAGCTCGTGCTGCATCCCGACATCGAAGCCTGTGCCGTCAGCGGTGCCAACCTGAGCCAGCCGCTGGCCCTGGTCATGCTCTCAGCCGACGCCACCGCCCGCACCCAAGACGCACATGCCCGCGCCGCGCTGCAGGCGTCACTGCTGACGCACCTGGAGCAGGTCAACATGCGCCTGGAGCCGCACGAGAAGCTGGGCCTGTTGGTGGTGGTCACGACGCCCTGGACGCCGGAAAACGGCTTTGTCACGCCCACTTTCAAGGTCAAGCGCAACCGCATCGACGACGCCTACGCCAGCCGCTTCCAAGACTGGGAGGCTAGTGGCCAGCGGGTGGTGTGGGATGCGGTCTGAACACCGCAATTCGCTATTGTTTTTATAGCTGCTTACGCATATTCCACGGGGCTTAGACCCTATTTTTACTTCAATTTGTGGGCATACCCCTACGCACCGTGGAACAGGGTCCGTGGCGTGTAAATCGTCGCTGCACGCTGGAGCCAGCCACGCCAGCAGCATGACCCCCGGGTGTTGGGGCCTCGCGCCGATCACAGGATAATGCCGCGATGAAGTTCACCTCTCCGTTGTTGATGGTGGTCAGCGCCGTGGTGCTGGCGGGATGTGCTGCCACACCGCCCACCCCTTTGCCCGACCCACCTGGTACGGCCATCACCATCCTGCACACCAATGACCACCATGGCCGCTTCTGGCGCAATGCCGAGGGTGAATACGGCATGGCGGCGCGCAAGACCGTGGTGGACGCCATCCGTGCCGAGGTCGCGGCCGCTGGAGGCTACAGCCTGCTGCTCGATGGCGGCGACGTGAACACCGGCGTGCCCGAGTCCGATTTGCAGGATGCGGTGCCCGACTTTCACGGCATGAACTTGCTGGGCTACGACGCCATGGCGGTCGGCAACCACGAATTCGACAAACCCCCACCCGTACTGGCCATGCAGCGCAAGCTCGCCACCTTCCCGCTGCTGTCGGCCAACATCTACCGGGACGGGCAGCGTGCATTCGACCCCTACAAGCTGTTCAATCTGGGCGGCGTTCGGGTGGCGGTGATGGGTCTGACCACTGAAGACACGCGCAAGATGGGTAACCCCGAGTACATGCGCGGGCTGGACTTTCGCAGCCCGATTGCCGAAGCGGCCCAATTGGTGCCAACGTTGCGCCAACAAGCCGACGTGGTGATCGCCACCACGCACATGGGCCATTACACCGATGCCAAGCACGGCCAGCTGGCCCCTGGAGACGTGGAAATGGCACGGGCTGTACCCGGGCTGGATCTGGTGGTGGGTGGGCATTCGCAAAACCCGGTGTGCATGGTCGCCGAAAACGCCCGCAATGATGCGTATGTGCCCGGTGGTCCGTGCCAGCCCGACCGCCAAAACGGCGCCTGGATCGTGCAAGCGCACGAGTGGGGCAAGTATGTAGGCCGGGCTGACTTTGTCTACCGCCAAGGCCGCTTCAACCTGGTGAAGTACACGCTGATCCCGATCAATCTCAAGCAGCCCGCTAGCGCCAACGGGCAGCGCGCAACCTACGGTGCACCGATTGCCGAAAACCCGCAGATGCTCGCCCTGCTGGCACCATACCAGGCGTTTGGACAAGAACGCTTGCTTGCGACCGTAGGCCAGAGCGACGCCCGCCTGGAGGGTGATCGTGCCATCGTGCGCAAGCAGGCGACCAACCTGGGCCAACTGATAGGGCAAAGCATGATCGCCCAGACCGGCGCGGATTTCGCCGTTCTCAATGCCGGCGGCATACGCGACTCGCTTCCGGAGGGCACCATTACGTACAAGGACATCCTCAAGACGCTACCCTTTGGCGGTGCCCTGGCAACCGTGCACCTGAGCGGACGCGAAGTGATGGACTACTTACAAGCGGCACTGCGGATGCAGGCGGGCTCGGGCAGCTTCGCACACCTGCGGGGAATCCAACCCGTTCTTTCGGGCGATCGGTTGTTGCAAGCGCGCATTGGTAGCGACTTTGTGCAGCCCGAGCGGATGTACAAAATGGTGATCAGCCATTTTGTGGGGGTCGGTGGGGATGGGTACCCGGTGTTGAGCAACCACCCGGGCTACGTGAATACCGGTTATGTGGATGGCGAAGCGTTGCGCGCGTTCGTCAGCGCGCACAGCCCCATCCGTGCATCCGAGTTCGCACCACCGCCCGCCATGGCGGCACAGCCGGTGCAATAGGCCACCATGCCGCTCAAGCGCCGTCGCCCGCTGCAAGTACCTGAACGCGTGTTGCCCCCGCCGCGCACGGTGGGCGCGGCAGCGGATCTGTTGGTGGCCGGTTATGCGCCGGCCCAGCTCATCGAAGACCTGCGCAAATACCAGAATGAGCTAGAAGTCCAAAACCAGGCTATGCGCTACAGCCAGCAGGCGGCCGAGGGCGCGTCCGAGCGCTTTGCCACCCTGTTTTCCAACGTACCACTCGCACTGATGGTGGTGGATGAGGAAGGCCTGGTGATGGCCAGTAACGCGATGGCGCTGCGCCTGTTCCAGCCCTTGGAAACCGATCCGCCGCTGCATTTCCTGCTGCCCTTTGTTGCCCCGTCGCATACGGACGAGGTGGCCGTCGCGTTCTTGAATGCCAAGTCAGCCGGGACCAGCGAAATTCATGAGGTAGTGTTTCTAGCCGGTTCGCAGGGCCGTTTCACCGGTGACTTGCACATGGCCCGCATCGAGAACCCGCAAGACGAGCTGGCCCACTTCATCTGTGCTGTGATCGACCAAGGCCCTTTGCTGGCCCAGCGTAAAGCGCTGCAAGACAGCGCCGCCATCCTGCAGCAGCGCAACGAAGACCTGCATGCCAGCGAAAGTCGCATGGCGGCGATCATCAACTCGTCACTGGACGCCATCCTGTGCGTAGACGCCCAGCAGTGCATTACGGTGTTCAACCCGGCTGCCACCAAGCTGTTTGAATGCACGGCCCACGATGCGCTCGGTAGCCCGCTGGCACGCTTTCTTCCATCGGTAGCGCAGGCGTTGGACGAAGGTCGCGTGCAAACCCAGACTCTGTTGGGAGAATTCGCAGCCGCTACCCAAAAAGGGCGCGCCATCCATGTGGAGATCAGCGTTTCCATGGAGCGCCGCCGCCGCGCCCGGGCTGCGCAAGGGACCGATGGCGCACACGGACCCGCCTTGCGCGGACGCATCACGACCATTGGCGAAGTGACGACCATCTTTGCGCGCGACCTGACGGCCGCCAAGGCCGCCGAGCAGCAACGGGAAACCCTGGAAGCGCAGTTGCGCGAATCGCAAAAACTGCAAGCCATGGGCACCTTGGCCGGCGGTATAGCGCACGACTTCAACAACATCCTGAGTGCCATCTTGGGCAATGTCGATCTGGCCCAGCAAGACCTACCCGCGCAGTCGCCCGCCCAGACCAGCCTGTCTGAAATCGGCAAGGCCGGCCGGCGCGCCCGTGACCTGGTGCGCCAAATCCTGACCTTTAGTCGTAACGAGGCGGCCAAACGCACACCTCTGCACCTGGAAGACTTGGTGCAGGAAGCTGCACGCCTGGTTCGGGTCACCTTGCCACCTACCATCAAGTTGCAAGTCAGCGTGGCCGGGGCAACACCCCATGTTCTGGCGAACGCCACCCAGGTCGAACAAGCCCTGGTCAACCTTTGCACCAATGCCGTGCTGGCCATGGATACCCGCAAAGGCGTGGTGCGCATGACCCTGGACAGCGGCCCGGTGGACCCGCCGTTGTCTGACCGCCTGGGTCTGCCCACGGGGGACTATGTCTCGGTAGCCGTGCAAGACAGCGGTGCGGGTATGAACGCACAAACCCTCGAACGCATTTTCGAGCCCTTCTTCACCACCCGAGAGGTCGGCCAGGGCACGGGCCTGGGTCTTTCGGTCGTGCACGGCATCATGAAGAACCACCGAGGCGGGATCGACGTGGAAAGCACGCTGGGCCAGGGTAGTACCTTTACCTTGTATTTCCCTGCGACCACCGACACAGCACCTGCTTCCTCTGTCGAACCTGCCGCGCTCCCTGTCATCAAGGGCCAGGGTCGCCATGTTCTGTATGTCGACGATGACGAGGCGCTGGTTTTACTGACGGCGCGGGTCCTGCGGCGTAAAGGATTCACCGTCACCACGTTCACCGACCCCTTGGCCGCCCTGGAGGCCTTGCAAGCTCACCCCCGCGCATTCGACGTGCTGGTTACCGACTACAACATGCCGGGCTACAGCGGCCTGGACTTGCTGCGCCAGGCCAAGAATATCCGCCCCGATCTGCCGGTGGCGCTGGCCTCGGGCTACGTCACTCCCGAACTGGAACGCAATGCGTTGTTTGATGGTGCCCAAGCACTGATCTACAAACCCAATGATGTCAGTGAGTTCTGTGAGACCGTGCAGCGGTTGATCGACCGTGCCGATGGTGCTTGATCGGCACGCCCATCCGCGCCCATGCTGCCATGCTGTTTTCAGGAAATGCATCAGATCTCCCGGTCGTGTATGCCGACGACGCCATCTTGGTGCTGCACAAGCCAGCGGGCCTGTTGTGCGTGCCCGGGCGCGGTCCAGACAAGCAAGACTGCCTGAGTGCCCGTGCCCAGGCAAGGTGGGGCGATGCGCGCACTGTGCACCGCCTGGACCAGGCCACCTCAGGCTTGGTGGTCATGGCACGCGGCCTGGCCCACCAGCGTCAATTGAGCCGAGCGTTTGAGCTGCGCCAGGTCTTCAAGCGCTACAGCGCTGTCGTGCAGGGCTGTGTACCACCCGACTGGTGCGACTGGCAAACCATCACAGAACCGATAGCAGTGGACTGGCCCAACCGACCGTTGCGCAAGATCGACCCGGTTGGTGGCCAAGCCGCAACCACCCGGGTTCGGGTGGCGCGCGGATCGCAGCGGGGAGCACCGGCCGATGCCACGCATCTGGAATTGGAGCCCCTCACGGGTCGGACCCACCAATTGCGGTTGCATTTGGCCGCCAGCGGCTTCCCGATTCTGGGTGATGCGCTGTACGCCCCCACCGACGTTGCTATCCGAACACCGCGCTTGATGCTGCATGCCTGCGAGCTGGCATTCCAGCACCCAGCCTCTGGAGCCTCCATGCGCTGGCAACTGGACCCCCTAAAATACACGGGTGAACCCCAACCTGAACGCCGATCTGCATTGCCATTCGACAGTCTCTGACGGCACCTTGCTGCCCGAAGCGGTGGCGCAGCGCGCGCATGCCCAAGGTGTTCAACTGTGGGCCTTGACGGATCACGACGAAGTCGGCGGTTTGGAGCGCGCCGCCCACGCAGCCAAGTCCTTGGGCATGGCCTATTTGCATGGTGTGGAAATCTCCATCACCTTCATTGGGAAGACCGTGCATATTGTGGGTCTGGGCATTGACCCCTGTAACGCCCAGTTGGTAGAAGGCTTGCGCCAAACCCGAGGGGGACGCGAAGCGCGGGCGCGCGAAATGGCGCAGGGACTGGCCCAAGTCGGCATTCGCGGTGCATACGAAGGTGCCCTCAAGTTTGTCGGCAATCCGGACTTGATCTCGCGTACCCATTTCGCCCGCTTTCTGGTCGAATCGCGGGTGTGCCGGGACACCAGCGAGGTGTTTCGCAAGTTCCTGGTTGAGGGCAAGCCCGGGTTTGTGCCACACCGGTGGGCCACGCTCAAGGACGCGGTGCACTGGATCACGCAGGCAGGCGGCATTGCCGTGGTGGCACACCCGGCACGCTACGGCTTCAGTGCCACGGAAGAATTCGCGCTCTTCACGGAGTTCAAGGCGCACGGCGGGCGCGCAGTCGAAGTCGTAACCGGCAGCCACACCCCGGCCGAGTACCAAACCTACGCCAGTTTGGCAACCGAGTTGGGTCTGGCAGCCTCGCGCGGCAGCGATTTTCACAGCCCCGAAGAAAGCCACACCGAGTTGGGCTCTCTGCCCGCACTTCCCCAGGGACTCACGCCGGTGTGGGACCTGCTGACCGAGCGCATCCTGCACTAACCCTACCGCAGCGGGACCGCAAAGACCCCGATGCTCCCTCTTCCTTTTCATGGCCCAGTTTTTTGAAGTCCACCCACAAAACCCGCAAGCGCGCCTGCTCAAGCAGGCCGTCTCCTTGCTGGACCAAGGTGCCGTGCTAGCCGTACCCACCGATTCCAGCTATGCGCTGGTCTGCCACCTGGACGACAAGGCAGCAGTAGACCAGATGCGCCGCATCCGCGGGGTGGATGACAAGCACCACCTCACCCTGCTCTGCCGGGATCTGAGTGAGCTGGCCAACTATGCCCGCGTGGACAACGCCTGCTACCGTCTCCTGAAGTCGGTCACACCCGGCCCCTACACGTTCATTCTGGAAGCCAGCAAAGAAGTGCCCCGGCGCGTAAGCCACCCTTCACGCAAGACCATTGGATTGCGCGTGCCCGAGCACCATGTGTTGCAGGAACTGCTGGCGCTGCATGGCTCGGCCCTGCTGGCCACCACCCTGATCGCCCCTGGCGACGCCGAGCCACTCAACGATGCCGTGGACATTCGCGAACGCTTCGAAAAAGTGATTGCGGGCGTCATTGATGCGGGAGCCTGCGCGTTGGAGCCTACGACCGTGGTCGACCTCAGTGGGCCGGAGCCGGTTCTTATCCGTGCAGGCCGCGGCGATGTTGCCCGCTTGGGTTTTTGAAAGCGATCCGCACCTTGGAATCTCTCAATCTCGTCCAAACCATTGCACTCTTTGCGCTGCCCGTGTTATTCGCCATCACGGTGCATGAAGCCGCACACGGGTACGTGGCACGCCACTTCGGTGACGACACCGCCTGGAAGTTGGGACGCGTCACGCTGAACCCGCTCTCACACATCGACCTCGTGGGCACCATCGCGATGCCGCTGTTGTTGTATTTTGCGACCTCGGGGGCCTTTGTGTTTGGCTATGCCAAGCCCGTGCCGGTGCGTTTCGGCAATTTGCGCCAACCCAAGCGCGACATGATCTGGGTCGCGCTGGCCGGTCCTGCGGCGAACCTGGCCATGGCGTTGCTTTGGGGTGCGGGCTACTACCTGTTGCGGGGCATGGATGTCGATGAAGTATTCCTTCTGGGCATGTGCCGAGCCGGGCTGATTGTCAATATTGGGCTGTTTGTGTTCAACCTCTTTCCCTTGCCACCGCTGGATGGCGGGCGCATTCTGGTCGGTCTGCTCCCGATGCGCGCGGCCATGGCCGTCTCCCGCCTGGAACCCTGGGGTTTCTTTCTTGTGATTGCGCTCGTGTATCTGGGCGTGCTGCGCACCTACTGGATGCAGCCGCTTTCGGCATGGACAGAGTGGCTGGTACTCACCCTGCTCACGCCCCTTTCGTTTCTCTGATGTTTGTTTTCTTCAATTGCATATGGCCATGACCCGTTTTTTGACCGGAATCACCACGTCGGGTACCCCGCACCTTGGCAACTACGTGGGTTCAATTCGCCCATCGGTACGGGCCAGCCTGGCTCCCGATGTCCAAAGCTTCTATTTTTTGGCGGACTACCATGCCTTGATCAAGGTGGACGACCCCGTCCGTATCCAGCGCTCTACGCTGGAAATCGCGGCGAGCTGGCTGGCCTGCGGCTTGGACCCGGAACGGGTGGTGTTTTACCGGCAATCCGACATCCCTGAAATCCCCGAGTTAACCTGGTTCTTTAGTTGCGTGTTAGGAAAGGGTGTGCTGAACCGCGCCCACGCCTACAAGGCAGCCGTCGACAAGAACACGGCCGCAGGCGCTGACGCCGATGCCGACGTCAGCGTCGGACTGTTCATGTATCCGGTTCTTATGGGAGCCGACATCCTCATGTTCAACGCCCACAAAGTGCCGGTCGGACGCGACCAGATCCAGCATATCGAAATGGCGCGCGATATGGGAGCAAGTTTCAACCATGTGTACGGCGAGCATTTTGTGCTGCCCGAGGCGGTCGTCGAAGCCTCCGTAGAGCTGCTGCCGGGCCTGGACGGGCGCAAGATGAGCAAAAGCTACGACAACCATATTCCGCTTTTTGCCTCCCGCGAACAACTCAAGAAGTTGATTGCTGGCATCGTGACCGACTCCAAAGCGCCCGGCGAACCCAAGACCCCGGAGGGTTCAGCCCTGTTCCAGATCTACCAGGCCTTTGCCGATGCCGATGAAACCGCTGCCTTTGCCCAGGCCTACGCCGATGGCATTGCCTGGGGCGAAGCCAAGCAGCGTTTGTTTGAGCGGATTGACCAGGAGATTGCACCTCTGCGCCAGCGTTATGAGGAGCTGATGGCCCACCCCGAGCGCATCGAAGCGATCTTGCAGGCCGGGGCCGTGAAGGCGCGCGCCACCGCTACGCCCCGCATGGTTGCGCTGCGCCATGCGGTCGGCCTGCGCTCCCTGAGCGATACCAGCACCGCCAAATCCAAAGTACCCAAACTCGCTCTGCCAAGTTTCAAGCAATACCGGGAAGCCGATGGTCAGTTTTATTTCAAACTGGTTGAACCCCAAGGGAAGCTGCTGCTGCAAAGCCGGGGCTTTACGTCGCCCAAGGAAGCCGGACAGGCTATCGGGCGGTTGCAGTCCGAAGGCACGCCTGCACTGGATGATCTGCGCGAACGGCTGCAGCCACTGTCAGCGGCTGACCGAGAAGCAACGTTGAACGCGCTGACCCAGTTGTCCCAGGCGGCTGCGGGAACTTGAGCAACGCTGGCTGCTCTGAAGTCCTTTCATTTCTTCAAGGAACCCCATGCAAAACCGAAACACGTTGATTGCGTTTGTCGCCCTGATCCTGGCCGGCGCGGCCCATGCCGTCGAAACCGAAACCTTGGCCAATGGGGTTCAAATTGTCCACACCGTGGTGGGCACCGGCGCCAACCCCAATGCCACCGACCGCGTAAAGGTGCACTATCGTGGCACGTTGGTGGACGGCAAGGAGTTTGACAGCTCCTACAAACGCGGCGAGCCGACCGTGTTTCCGCTGAACCGGGTGGTTCCTTGCTGGACCCATGGCATCCAACGCATCAAGGTGGGCGGAAAAGCCACCTTGACTTGCCCCAGTGCAACCGCTTACGGCGAGCGTGGGGCGGGCGGCGTCATACCGCCCAACGCCACGCTGACCTTTGAAGTCGAACTACTGGCGATCGAACGATAAGTCGCGGCACTACGCCTCGCAGGGCTGGCTGGTGCGCCCAATGGCACTGGCCCAGCTGAAAACACTATTTGCGCAAATACCCGCAAACGGACTCTTGCTGCGGGTTTCGAGCGCGGCGCAGTCTTTGCCATGCTGTGTAATCACATAGTGGGTGCAGACCACTTGCTTACCGGGCGCGACCACGGCCACCGCGCGGCAGGCCCGCACTGCTCCATGCGCCTCCAGGCGCGCCAAGCGGTTGCGGGTGGAAATTTCGGGTGCGCTGACATCGCGCGCCACATCGCGAATGGAAATGGGTTCCGAGCGAGCTGCGAGATGTCGCAGGATTTCGAGCGACTCGGGCCATTGCTCGACAGGAAGACTACGGTTGGATTGCTTGCTCATAAGGCCACCCTTTACTCAGATCGTCAACAAACGGAGAGGGCGACACAGTAACGCCAAAGAATCTGCTGACTCTTCGACGGTAGCCCCGCTGACATGCAACCTCGTCTTGCGACAATGCCATTTAGTCCGGAAGCTTTGCGTCCTTGACTTTCGTCAAGTTTGCCCTTTGCCAGATTTGCTCTTTCGAGCCGCCGATGCTGGCTGCGAAGACTTTGAATCGGAATTCAATTTGTCTTAGCTGAAATATATCGACGGATCTGAAAAATTGCAAGCAATTGCAACAAACTATTTACAGGAGCTTTCCATGCCATTTCAAGTCATAAGGTCCAGCGTAGCCTCTACCCTGCAAGGTTGGCGCGGCACATCCGTGGTGCAACAGGCGCAGCAGCCACCCCAGCGATTGCAGTTGTACGACATGGAAGGCAGCCCTTATTGCCGCCTGGTGCGTGAGGCCCTCACCGCTTTGGGTCTGGACGTGGAAATCAAGCCCTGCCCGGCTGGCGGCAAACGCTTTCGTCCCGAAGCGCAGCGCATCGGTGGCAAACAGCAGTTTCCGCTGCTGGTGGACCCCAACCACAACTTGGTCCTGTACGAGTCTGCCGACATCGTGAAATACCTGTTTGCAACCTATGGCAGTGGATCCGCGCCCAGAGCTTACCGGCGCGGCGTGCTGGATGTTCCCCTGAGTGCGCTGGCCACCGTAAGCGGTTCCCTGCGCGGCATTCGTTACCGCCCCGCGCGCCAACCCGAGCAGCCGTTGCACCTGTGGAGTTTCGAAAGCAGCCCTTTTGCGCGACTGGTACGCGAGCGCCTCACCGAACTGGAGCTGCCCTACGTCCTGCATAACTTGGGCAAGGAACAATGGGCTGACATGGGCATGGCGGCGCTGCGTGTCAAGCCCGGTCCCTACCGCCCTAAACCCGGTGGCAAGCGCGAGGCGTTTTTGAAGCGGGTGGGCAAGGTGCAGGTGCCATACCTGGAAGACCCCAACACCGGCAAGGCACTCTTTGAGTCGTCCGACATCATGGCGTACCTGGAAAAGGAATATGCGCAGACGAAATGAAAAACGGGCCTGAAAAGGCCCGTTTTTACTTGGTTGTAGGCGGGTCAACACCAATCACCGAAACAAATCGCAGAAATCTCTGAGCACAAATTTCTGCCTACTGCTTGGGATTCGAAAAGTACTGCCGACTTCATTGGTTGTCGAGAATTTCAACTGCCTCCCTCAGTACCGACCATTGCCTTGATGTCTTTCAACAATAGAAACAGATGAAGAGGGTCAGTGGCACTGGGCTCGAACTCCCAATTCAGGTACCACTGTCTGGCGGATTCGTCCTTGGCATGCACGAGCAATGCGCGTATTCCGGCAATATCCGCTGCCTGCGCCGTTCGTATCAACGCGTCCTTGAGCAGTGCTTTGCCAAGCCCTGCGCCTTGGTGATGCAAGTCCACGGCAAGCCTGGCCAGAACCATCACGGGCACAGGATGCTGTGCGATGCCTTTGATCACGCGCGGAGCCGCCGTCGTTGGTTCCACGCTGCCCACTGCCAGACTGTAGAAGCCAACGACTGCACTTGAGCAGCAACTTACATAGGTCTGCGCACAATTTGATTTTTGGTTGACCAAAGCAAAGCGCTGCAGAAACTGATTGAGTGCGCACTGACCACAGTCAAAGAAGTCCAGAGCGTCTGAGGCGGCCAGTTTACGAACCGGCTCGTAGATGAGCGAACTCAACCAAGCAACCCGGGCTCAGAAAGCAGCTTTTTGAGCTTGGGCTTGGCACCGACCGGTTGATCCAAGGCAGACTGAAACGCCAGCCATTGGTCGGCACTCAGTTCAAAGCGTGTGCGATCTGCCAAAGTTTGATTGGCAGCAACGATGCCAGCATCCAACAAAAACTCGCTCACATTTTTGTGCGCCACACGCGCCGCCTCCTGCAGCAACTGCTTCACAGGACTACTTGCACGCACGTCGATGCGTTCGGATTTGGAATGAATGGCTGCAGTCATGATGGCTAGTTTCCTCAACAAGTCACTCATCATAACGTCCGGACAGTGTACTGACAAGCAGCACTCCAAATGGAATGCGCAATCACTGCCCCAAGGCAAAAAGCCCCTGACTATAAACAGCGCGGGGCTTTTGTGGATTAGCTTGGACTAATTCTGGCGGAGAAGGTGGGATTCGAACCCACGGTAGTGTTGCCACTACGCCTGATTTCGAGTCAGGTACATTCGACCACTCTGCCACTTCTCCTGAATTCGCATCGGTCGAAACGAAGGGCGCATTCTACACCGGCCACGAAGTCGTTTTTGCATGCTAGGATGACCTGCATCCCATCCCTGAAAGGATCGCCATGCCCCCAGAAGAAATCACCCAAGCGCGCCGACTCTTGATCGTGGACGACAGCAAGGTGTCGCGCATGCGCATACGTGCGTTTTTCGTGTCGCACTGCCCGGCCTGGACCATCCAGGAGGCGGCCAGCGGCGACGAGGCCCTGCACCTGGCCGTGCAGGAGCGGCCCGACTACGTCACCATGGACGTCAATATGCCGGGCATGAGCGGTTTCGAGACGGCGCAGATGCTCCATGCGCGCGACCCCAGCATCCGTATCGTCATGCTCACGGCCAATATCCAAGAGAGCAGCCGCCAGGTCGCCGCCTCGCTGCACCTGAACTTCGTGGCCAAGCCCGTGACCGAAGCTTCCCTGCAAACCGCGTTGGATTTCCTGACCGCCACCCCATCATGATCGCGCTAACCGAGTTGGAGCAGGACGCACTGGCCGAGATCTTCAACGTGGGCGTGGGCGTTGCCACGGCGTCGCTATACGCCATGACTGGTCAGCATGTGCCGGTGTCGGTGCCCGAGGTGGAAATGACCAGCCTGCGCCACGCGCGCCACCATTTCCGCCACCGGGAACAACGCCCGTTGTGCGCCATCCGCCAGACCTATGTGGGTGACTTTTCCACCGATGCGGTGCTGATGTTCCCCGAAGAACACCAATTGCACCTTACGCGCATGATGGTGGGCGATGCGCTGCCCGACGCGGAACTGCCCGAAGTCGCCCAAGACGCCGTTGGTGAGCTGGGCAACATCGTGCTCAATGCCGTGATCTCCAACCTGGCCAGCAGTCTGGGCATGGCGCTGGAAGGGTCGATTCCGGTGGTGGAATTTCTCAGTGCGGATGAAATCCTGGTGCACCGTTCCACGGGCGACGCCATCGATGACGAGGCCGCGCCGGTATTGACCTTGCTGATCGACTTTGAGCTTAGCGCACAGCGGGTGGGCGGCTACCTGGCCTTCCTGCTCGACAGCGATTCCAGCCAGACGCTGCTGCGCCACCTGGGCGCCCACATCCAAGGAAACTAGCCCCTATCTCCTCCATGGCCACTGAACGCCGCAAGAGCCCGCCCCTGGTCGGTCAGCCGGAGGCCGCAGCAATGGAGTTGCTGCCCGGCGACACCGCCCTGGGCTATGCCGGCGACCGTATGAAAACCCTGCTGGGTTCGTGCGTGGCCGTGATCCTGACCGACCCCCGCCGCACGGTGGGCACCATGTGCCACATCGTGCATGTGGGTCGCCCCAGCCCGGCCAACCAGCACAACACAGCCTATGGCGAGGTGGCCATGCAGACCCTGTTTGATCGCCTGATTGCGGTGGGCATTCCGCCGGCGCGTTGCCAGGCTTACGTGTTTGGCGGTGGCAACATGTTTCCGCACCTGTTCTCCACCACCCATGTGGGTGCCAAAAACGCCCAGTGGGTGCTGGACTACCTGCACGACTGTGGCATTGTGGTGGTGGGTGAAGCCGTAGGCGGTGCCACCTACCGCAAGGTGGCCTGGACGGTGGGGCGCGAGCACCCCGAGGTGGAAGAGGTCCAGTCGCAGATGAAATAGCGTCTACTTATTCCGTTTCCAAATCATTTGTGTCTAGGCACGAAGCCGCAGACAGTGCTGTAGCACGGGCAAGGCGAAGCAACAACGACACGGATGATTTAGAAATGGAATTACGGCACCAGGCATTCCAGGCCTCCCATATAGGGGCGCAAAGCTTCGGGCACGGTGACGGAGCCATCGGCGTTCTGGTAATTTTCCAGCACCGCCACCAGCGTACGGCCCACGGCCAAGCCGGAGCCATTCAGGGTGTGCACCAGCTCGTTCTTGCCCTGGGCGTTCTTGAAGCGGGCCTGCAGCCGACGGGCCTGGAAGGCTTCGCAGTTGGAGACCGAGCTGATCTCGCGGTAGGTGTTCTGCGCCGGCAGCCACACTTCCAGGTCAAAGGTCTTGGCCGCGCCAAAGCCCATGTCGCCGGTGCACAGGCTGACCACACGGTAGGGCAGGCCCAGCTTTTGCAGCACGGCTTCGGCATGGCCCACCATTTCGTCCAGGGCTTCGTAGCTTTTGTCGGGATGGGTGATCTGCACCATTTCGACTTTGTCGAACTGGTGCTGGCGGATCAGACCACGGATGTCGCGCCCGCCGCTGCCGGCCTCGGAGCGAAAACACGGCGTGTGCGCCGTGAGCTTGATGGGCAGATGCGCTTCGGGCGTAACCACGTCCCGCACAAAGTTGGTCAGCGATACCTCGCTGGTGGGGATGAGGTACAGCGCCACGCTATCGTCGCCGCCGTCTTGGCCACCTTTGTTGGCGGCAAACAGGTCTTCCTCAAACTTGGGTAACTGGCCGGTGCCACGCAGGCTGTCGCCGTTGACGATGTAGGGCGTGTAGCACTCGGTGTAGCCGTGCTCGGTGGTCTGCACGTCCAGCATGAACTGGGCCAGGGCGCGGTGCAGGCGGGCGATAGGCCCCTTCATCACGGTAAAGCGCGAGCCCGAGAGCTTGACGCCCATCTCGAAATCCAGGCCCAACGGTTCGCCCAGGTCCACGTGGTCCTTGGGGGGGAACTCCAGGTTGTGCGGCTCCTGGCCGCGCGGGCTCCAGCGGCGCACTTCCACGTTGCCATGCTCGTCCGCCCCTACAGGCACACTGGCGTGCGGCAGGTTGGGCACAGCCAGCAGCATCTTTTCCATATCCAGCTGGATCACGTCCAGCCGCGCGGCAGAGGCCTCCAGCTCGGACTTCAGGCCCGCCACCTCGGTCATGGCTGCTTCGGCCTCGGCATGCTGGCCCTTGCCTTTGAACATGCCGATTTGCTTGGAAACGGCGTTGCGCTTGGACTGCAGCTCTTCGGTGCGCATCTGGATGGTCTTGCGCTCGGACTCCAGCGCCTTGAACGCTAGCACGTCCAGGAACGGCTGGGGGTTCTTGCGGGTGAGCAGGCGGGCGATGGCGCTGTCGAGGTCTTTGCGCAGCAAGGTGATGTCTAGCATGGTATTTCTAGTCCGTCTAATCAGTTGGGGACAGCGCTTGCCGCAGGGCGGCTGTGGTGTGTCCCGCAAGGTTCAGGAATGTTTTTGGGCTCTAGCCCTTTATTTTATTGCGTAAGCAGCTATTGTTTTTATAGCAAATCGGAATCCTCATGCAACTTCAATCCCTTGGGCAGGGGGAACTTGATGGTTTCCACAATGCCGTCCATGGTTTGCACCGACACCGCGCCGAGGGAGCGGATGCGGTCGATCACCTGGCGCACCAGAATCTCGGGGGCCGAGGCGCCGGCCGTCAACCCGACACGGCGCTTGCCTTCAAACCAGGCGCTTTGCAACTCGTCCGCACTGTCCACCATATAGCTGATCACCCCCAGCTTGCGCGCCAGTTCGGCCAAGCGGTTGCTGTTGGAACTGGTGGGGCTGCCCACTACGATGACGATGTCCACTTGCGGACTCATCACCTTGACTGCGTCTTGGCGGTTTTGCGTGGCGTAGCAAATGTCCTGCTGCTTGGGCTTCTGGATGCTGGGAAAGCGCGCCACCACGGCAGCGGTGATCTCGGCGGCATCGTCTACGCTGAGGGTGGTTTGCGTGACCACAGCCAGCTTTTCGGTCTGGCCGGGCTGGACGCGGGCAACGTCGGCCACGGTTTCCACCAGGTGGATGCCGCTGTCGAGCTGGCCCATGGTGCCTTCCACCTCGGGGTGGCCTTTGTGGCCGATCATGATGAACTCAAAACCTTCCTTGTGCAGCTTGGCTACTTCCACATGCACCTTGCTCACCAGCGGGCAGGTGGCGTCAAAAACCCGAAAGCCCCGGCGCGCCGCTTCCTGCTGGATGGCCTGGCTCACGCCATGGGCCGAAAACACCAGCGTGGCACCGGCGGGCACCTCGTTCAGGTCTTCGATAAAGATGGCGCCGCGGCGCTTGAGGTCATCGACCACATAGGTGTTGTGCACGATTTCATGGCGCACGTAGATGGGCGCACCAAACTTTTGCAGCGCCTTTTCCACGATTTCAATGGCGCGGTCCACGCCCGCGCAAAAGCCGCGCGGCTCTGCAAGGAGAATGGCCCCCACGCTCCCCACTGCGTTGGGTTCGCTGCCCCCCGAGGGGGCCTTCGCGCCTTGGGACGGCCCGGCGGCGCTCACGCCTTTGGCTACGTCACTCATAGGATGCCGATCACGTGCACTTCAAAGCGCACGGGCTGGCCGGCCAGCGGGTGGTTGAAGTCAAACTGCACGCCCTGGCCCTCGGCCACCTGCAGTACCACGCCAGCGAACTGGCCTTGGCCGTCGGGCGTGGGAAAGTGCACCGCGTCGCCAGGGGCGTACTGCGCCATCGGGTCACCCAGGGAATCGAGTTCCTCGCGCGATACCCACTGCTGCATTTCGGGGTTGCGCTCGCCAAACGCGCTGCCCGCAGGCAGGTCGAACTGCGCCTGTGCGCCTTCTTCCAGCCCCAGGAGCTTTTCTTCCACCGCCGGGGCCAGCTGGCCGGTGCCGATGGTCAGGGTGGCGGGCTTGCCCTCGAAGGTGCTGATGACCACGCCCTGCGGGCCGCTCATGCGGTAATGCAGAGTCAAGAAAGAACCGTCCTGGACGCGGGGAATGGGGCTGCTCATACAAGTCCTTATAAACTGGCCGCTATTGTAGAAAGCTGACCCAATCCCCTGGGCCAGATACGCCCACCATGCCGCTCAACCACCTGCCCCCGGACGCCCGCCCCCGCGAAAAACTGCTTGCACGCGGTGCTGGCGCCTTGAGCGACGTGGAACTGCTGGCCCTGTTGCTGCGCACCGGCATCCAGGGCAAGGGCGTGCTGCAACTGGCCGATGAGCTGCTGCGCCTCAAGAAAGATAGCAACCCCGCACAGGAGCACGGGGGTTTCGACGGTATTTCCGGCTTGCTCCATGCCAGCGCGGACGATCTCAAGCGGGTCAAGGGCCTGGGGCCCGCCAAGCGCGCCGAACTGCTGGCCGTGCTGGAACTGGCCCGCCGGGCCATGGCACAGCAACTGCGCGAGCGCCCTGCCCTGGCCGATCCGGCGGCCGTCAAGCACTATGTGCAGCTGCACCTGGCTGCCCGCGCCCACGAAGTGTTTGCCGTGCTGTTCCTGGACGCGCAAAACCGCTTGCTGGCGCTGGAAGAATTGTTTCGCGGCACCCTCACCCAGACCAGCGTCTACCCCCGCGAAGTGGCCCTGCGCGCCCTGCACCACCAGGCCAGCGGCGTGGTGCTGGCGCACAACCACCCCAGCGGCACCGTGCAACCCAGCCGCGCCGACGAGGCCCTGACGCAAACCCTCAAGGCCGCGCTGGCACTGCTGGACGTGCGCGTGCTCGACCACATCATCGTGGCACCGGGGCAGGCGCTCTCGATGGCCGAACAGGGCTTGCTGTGACACGGCGCAGTTCAACCCCACGCAGCGCGGCGCCACCCCAAGTCGAGCGGGTCCGCTCGCTGGCGGACCTGAAAGGCATCCAGCAGGTCCTGGCCGAGCAAGCCCGGCGCGCGCAAGAGGAAGCCGCCGAGCGCGCCGTCCAGGAGCGCGAGCGTGCCCGCCAGCGCAACCTGTTCCAGAACGCGGTCGGCCCGGTCCAGCGCCTGAGCGCATCAGGCAAGTTGGTCCTGCGCAGCCCGCCACCTGCGCCCGTCGCGCGCCAGCAAGCCGCCGACGAGGCTGCGGCCCTGCGCGAAGCGCTGAGCGACGAAGTCGATATCAGCCGACTGCTCGACACCGATGATCGTCTGAGCTTTCGCCGCCCCGGCGTGGGTACCGATGTCACCGAAAAGCTACGCCGCGGGGTCTGGTCCATCCAGGCCCAGATCGACCTGCACGGCCTGCGCACCGACGAGGCCCGCGACGCGCTGGCGGCTTTCATGCGCGAAGCGCACGCCCAAGGGCAGCGCTGCGTGCGCGTGGTGCACGGCAAGGGCCTGGGCTCCCCCGGTCGCACGCCGGTGCTCAAGGACAAGGTGCACAAATGGCTCGTGCAGCGCAGCGAAGTGGTGGCCTTTGTGCAGGCACCGCCCGCACAAGGCGGTGCGGGGGCGCTGGTGGTGTTGCTGCAGCCGCTATCGTTTCGATAGCTGCTTACGCTTATTCCCAAAGGGCTGGTGCCACTTTTTAGCCATAAAAGTGGTTCTATCCAATGGGGTTTGATCCAGAACCCATGCAGCTGTATCGTGAACGCCGGTAGCCGCTGCACGTGCTTTCGAGTTGGTGTGGGTGCTCGCAACGCAGCGGCCGGGCCGGGCGGCCATTGCGCTGATGCCGTTGGATGCATGGCAACAGTCAGAGCGCAGTAGTCGGTTGGGCCTCCCCCCGATTTGAGTGCCTCGAAACTTCGTTTTCTGGTACTCCAGCATGAGCGGGGAGGCCTGACCGGCTACTGCGCGGCGCGCACCACCAACATCAGAAGAAGCCCAGCTTGTTCTCGCTGTAGCTCACCAACAGGTTCTTGGTGTGCTGGTAGTGGTCCAGCATCATCTTGTGGTTTTCGCGGCCGATGCCGGATTCCTTGTAGCCGCCAAACGCAGCGTGCGCCGGGTAGGCGTGGTAGCAATTGGTCCACACGCGCCCGGCCTTGATGGCGCGGCCCATGCGGTAGGCCACGTTGCCGTTGCGGCTCCACACGCCCGCGCCCAATCCGTACAGCGTGTCGTTGGCAATTTCCAGCGCTTCGGCCTCGTCCTTGAAGGTGGTCACGGCCAGCACCGGGCCGAAGATCTCTTCCTGGAAGATGCGCATCTTGTTGTGGCCCTTGAACAGCGTGGGCTGCACGTAGAAGCCGCCACCCAGGTCGCCGCCCATCTGGGCTTGCTGGCCACCAATCAGCACCTCAGCCCCTTCCTGCTTGCCCAGCTCCAGGTAGGACATGATCTTGGTCAGCTGCTCCTTGGACGCCTGGGCACCGATCATGGTGGCGGGGTCCAGCGGGTTGCCCTGCACGATGGCGGCCACGCGCTTCAACACGCGCTCCATGAACTGGTCGTAGATGCTTTCCTGGATGAGTGCACGGCTGGGGCAGGTGCAGACTTCGCCCTGGTTGAAGGCGAACAGCACCAGACCCTCGATGGCCTTGTCCAGGAAGGCGTCGTCCTTGTCCATGATGTCGGCAAAGAAGATGTTGGGGCTCTTGCCGCCCAGCTCCAGCGTGGAGGGAATCATGTTGCTGGCTGCGGCTTGCGCAATCACGCGGCCGGTCGCGGTGGAACCGGTGAAGGCGATCTTGGCAATGCGCTTGCTGGAAGCCAGGGGCATGCCGGCCTCGCGGCCAAAGCCGTTGACGATGTTGAGCACGCCCGGGGGCAGCAGGTCGGCGATCAGCTCGACCAGCAACAGGATGCTGATGGGGGTGGATTCGGCCGGCTTCAAGACCACGCAGTTGCCCGCGCCCAGCGCCGGAGCCAGCTTCCAGGCTGCCATCAGAATGGGAAAGTTCCAGGGAATGATCTGGCCGACCACGCCCAGCGGCTCCTGGATGTGGTAGGCCACGGTGTTGGCGTCGATCTCGCTGATGCCGCCCTCCTGGGCGCGCACGCAACCCGCAAAGTAGCGGAAGTGGTCCACGGCGAGCGGAATGTCGGCGTTGAGCGTTTCGCGGATGGGCTTGCCGTTGTCCACGGTTTCGGCGTAGGCCAGGCGTTCCAGGTTTTCTTCGATGCGGTTGGCAATCTTCAACAGCAGGTTGGCGCGCGTGGCGGCATCGGTCTTGCCCCAGGCATCGGCTGCGGCGTGGGCTGCGTCCAGGGCCAGCTCGATGTCTTCGGCCGTAGAACGGGCGGCCTTGGTGTAGACCTTGCCGGTGGTGGGGGTGATGACGTCAAAGTACTGGCCCTTGGCCGGGGCCACCCACTTGCCACCAATGAAGTTGTCGTAATGCGGTTTGTAAGCGATCTTGGCGCCAGCGGCGCCGGGGGCTGCGTAGGTCATGCGGTGTGTCTCCAGAGGGTTGATAAAGCATGCGGCCCCGCACCGACGTGATGCCGGGGCACGCACCCTGTATTGCATGTGCCGTGCCAGGGTCTGTTTCGCGCAGAAAGTCGCCCAAAACCGGCGTTGCCGGGCATTGTTCAAGGGTTTTCCCTGCGCTGCGCTGCGTGCCTTTTTGACGCACGTGGTGTGTCAAAACGGAACAGCGGCCAGCAAAAACCTGCTGAAACTGCCCTTTGCAAAAGCGCACAATCGGCTCTGCGAAAAGACGTGTTGGCATCCTGCTAGAAGGAGACACTGCCCATGGCCCCTGCCCTACCCGCTGTTCGGTCCCCAGCCGCGCGCCTGCGCGAAGCGCGCCGCCACCTGCTGGGCAACGGGCAGGTTCCTGAGGGCCTGATCCACAACGAACTGGCCCGCTCCTGGCAGCGCAGCTGGGACGCCGGTCTGCAGCCGGTGGGTCGCATGCCCGGCGCACCCCATGCCTCCGGCGCACAACTGGCGCGCGCCCTGGAGCGTCAGCGCGAGCTGGTGGCGCATGCCTTGCCGGTGATGGAGTTCCTGCACGAACAAACCCGCGACACCGACAGCATCAGCGTGCTGGCTGGCGCCGACGGCATGTTGCTGCACACCCTGGGCGACGCGCCGTTCCTGGGCCGTGTCGAGCGCGTGGCGCTGCGCGTGGGCGCGACCTGGCAGGAGCAGTTTCGCGGCACCAATGCCATCGGTACGGCGCTCACCGAGAGCCGCGCCATGGTGGTCCACGCCAACGAACACTACCTGGAACGCAACGGTTTTCTCACTTGCGCAGCCGTCCCCATTCTGGATCCCAAAGGTCAGCTGCTCGGTGCGCTGGACGTGTCGGGGGACCACCGGGGCTACCACCCCCACACCCTGGGACTGGTGCGCTCCGCCGCCCGCATGATCGAGCACCGGCTGTTCGACACCCGCCACGACCCGCGCCATTGGAGCGGATTGCGCCTGCGCCTGCATACCCAGCCCGAAGGCATCGGCACCGTGGCCGAAGGCCTTCTGGCCGTGACCGAAGACGCCCGCCTGGCCGGTGCCAATGCCAACGCACTGGCCCTGCTCGGCCTGGACTGGGTCAGCTTGCCTTTCACCACGCTCGCCACGGTGCTCGCCGAACCTTTTGCGCGGCTGCTGGAATGGGGGCAGCGTGCCCCGCACCAGGCGCACGTCGTGCACACCGCGCAAGGCCACGCCGTATGGCTGCGGGTGCAAGCCGCGCGCCTGGCACCCCACGGCGTGCCCGCACTGTCCATCACCACCGCCACGGCCCATGGCCCGTCGGTTCCGGCACTGGATGCGCTGGCGGCCTTGGACACGGGCGACGCCGTGTTTGCCGCTGCCATTGCACGCGCCCGCAAGGTCGCGGGCAAGCCCATCGCCCTGCTCTTGCAAGGCGAGTCCGGGGTGGGCAAGGAAGTGTTGGCCCACGCGGTGCACCAGAGCGGTCCCCGGCGCAGCCAGGCCTTTGTCGCGGTGAACTGCGCCGCCTTGCCCGAGCACCTGATCGAAGCCGAGCTGTTTGGCTACCAGGGCGGCGCGTTTACCGGCGCCCGGCGCGAAGGTTCGCGCGGCCGCATTCGCGAGGCCGACGGTGGCACCCTGTTTCTGGATGAGATCGGCGACATGCCCCTGCTGCTGCAGGCTCGCTTGCTGCGCGTCTTGCAAGAGCGCGTGGTGGTGCCGCTGGGCGGGGGGCAACCCGTGCCGGTGGACTTCAGCCTGATTTGCGCCACCCACCGCGACCTGCCCAGCGAGATGCAGGCCGGGCGCTTTCGGGAAGACCTGTACTACCGCCTCAACGGCCTGACGCTGCGCCTGCCGCCCTTGCGCGAGCGCACCGATCTACCGGCGCTGATGGCGCGCGAACTGCACCGGCTGGTACCCACGCGCGCGGTGCGGCTAGCCCCCGATGTGGAAAAGGCCCTGCAAGACTACCGCTGGCCCGGCAACGTGCGCCAGCTGTTCAACGCGCTGCGCACCGCCTGCGCCCTGCTCGACGACCAAGAAGACACTGTAGGCTGGGAACACCTGCCCGACGACCTGGCCCTGGCGCTGCGCACGGCCACTGCCGCCCCCGATGCAGAAGTCGCCACCGCCGACCTTTCCCGCGACCTGCGCACCCTGTCGCGCCAAACCATCGAGCGCACCGTGGCGCAATGCGACGGCAACCTGTCCGAAGCCGCGCGGCTGCTGGGCATCAGCCGCAATACCCTGTACCGGCGTCGGCAGCCGTAGCACTGCTACCATCGCCCGCTTGCCTGCACCTGTACCCGAGGTGGCAGGCCCACACCCCTTCAGCGAGGACCTGTTCATGAAACGGTTTGCATCCCTGGTGCTGCTGTGCGCCAGCTTGGCCCAACCCCTTTGGGCCGCCGAAAAAATCCCTTTGCGTCTGCCCGCCAGCGTTACCCCCACCGCCTACCAGGTGGCATTGGACGTGGACCCCAATTTGCCCACGCACCGCGGCGAAGTGCGCATTGCCTTGTCCATCACCGAAAGCGCGCAGCGCATCCGCCTGCACGGCACCGACATCACCGTGGAACAGGCGGTCTTGCACCAGGGGGAGCACCGCCTGCAGGCCCAGGCCAAGGCTCTCAACAGCGACCTGCTGGAGCTGGCGTTCGAGCGCCCCTTTGCCAGCGGCAAGGCCGAGCTGACCATTCGCTTCAAAGGTCTGATCGAAGACAAGGACAGCCAGGGACTGTTTCGCCAAAAAGAAGGTGGCGACTGGTATGCGTTTACCCAGTTTGAGTCCATCAGCGCGCGCAAGGCGTTTCCGGCCTTTGACGAACCGGGCTGGAAGGTGCCCTGGACCTTGTCACTCACCGTACCGGCCCACCTGACTGCGGTGGCCAACACGCCCCAGCAGCGCGAGGTGGCACTACCGAAACGCGCCGATGGCGTGGCCCAGAAGCGGGTGGAATTCCAGACCACCAAGCCGCTGCCCAGCTACCTGCTGGCCTTTGGCGTAGGCCCGTTCGACATCCTGGACGGCGGCATGGCGGGCAAAACCCCGGTGCGCTTCGTCACGCCCAAAGGCCGTGCGAAAGACGCGACCTACGCCGCCAGTGTCACGCCCGCCATCCTGCAAAAGCTGGAGGACTATTTCGGCCAGCCCTACCCCTACGAAAAGCTCGACATGCTGGCCCTGCCCATGACGCTGTCCTTCGGTGCCATGGAAAACCCCGGCCTGATCACCTTCAACATGCTGCGCATGCTCTCCAGGCCGGGCGAAGAAACCATCAACTTCAAGCGGGGTTTTGTGGGCACGCAGGCCCATGAACTGGCGCACCAGTGGTTTGGCAACCTGGTCACCATGGCCTGGTGGGACGACCTGTGGCTCAACGAGTCCTTTGCCTCGTGGCTGGGCAGCAAGATCACCGACCAGATCTCCCCCGAAATGCGCGGCGAAGACAGTGTGCAAGGCGCACGCGCCTGGGCCATGGGCACCGACCGGCTGCTCTCCACCAGCCAGATCTACCAGCCCGTCACCGACACGTTCTCGCAAGGCGATCCGCTGGGCGGGCAAAACGCGTCCATCGTCTACGGCAAGGGCCAGGTGGTGCTGTCGATGTTTGAGACCTGGATGGGCGAAGCAGCCTTTCGCGCCGGGGTGCAGCGCTACATGCAACGCCATGCCTGGGGCAATGCCACGGGCGAGGACTTTGTCGCCGCCCTGGCGCAGGACGACGCCGACCTGAAAGCGGCCTTTCGCACCTTCACGCACCAGCCCGGCATTCCCCGCATCAGCGCCCGCCTGAACTGCACGGGGGCGCCCGTGCTGGAGCTGGCGCAATCGCGCTTCCTGCCCCAGGGCGTGCAAGACCCCCAGCCCCGTCTGTGGCAAGTGCCCATCACCGTGCGCACACCACAGGGCACGGCCCGGCTCTTGCTGAAGGAAGCCCAAGGCACCTTGCCGCTACCGGGCACGCAATGCCCGGACTGGGTGCAGGCCAACGTGAACGGCTCGGGCTACTACCGCACCGTGTACGCGCCTGGGCAGCTGCGCGCCCTGATGGCGCAAGCCCCCCTGAGCTTGAACGAGACGCTGGCCAACCTCAACGACGCCATGGCCCTGACCGAATCGGGCGATCTGCCCCTGGCCGACGCGCTGGCGCTGGCGCAGCAGTTTGCCGGCCATGCCCGGCGCGAAGTGTCCGACGCCGCCTTGGGCATGCTGGTGCGGGTGCAAACCTTGCTGGCACCGCAAGACCGCACGGCCTACGCCAAGTTGTGGCAAACCGCCTACGGCGCGCAGGCGCGCGCACTGGGCTTGCTGGACAAACCGGGCGAGCACTTTGAAGACCGCCTGCGTCGCACCGCCTGGGTGGAACGCGTGGCCGACGCCGGGCAAGACGCCGCCTTGCGCCAGCAGGCGCAAACCCTGGCGCAGCAATGGCTCAAGAACCGCAAGCACCTGCCTGCGGCCAATCGCGGCCTGGTGCTGCGCGTGGCGGCCCTGGACGGCGACCGCGCGTTCTTTGATGCCCTGCTGGCTGCCACGCAGGGCAACCCGGATCGGCGCGAGCGCGCCGACCTGTACGCCGCGCTGGCCAACTTCCGCGACCCGGCCTTGGCCCAGGCGGCGCGGGAATTGGCCTTGAATCCCAGCCACGATATCCGCGAGGTGTTGTTCGCCGGGCGATCCCGCAGCAACACCGACATGGCCAAGGCGGAACAGCTAGAGTTCGTCACCCGCCACTTCGACACGCTTGCCCAGCGTCTGCCGCCCGAATCGGTCACGCGCTTCCCAAGCTTGTTTGGCGGCTTGTGCAGCGCCGATTTTGCGCAACGGGTGGAGGGTTTCTTTACCCCGCTGCTCAACCGCTATGAAGGCCTGAGCCACACCCTGACCCAATCGCTGGAGACCATTCGCCTGTGCGCCGCCTACCGCGATGCCCAGCAGGCCAGCTTGCAGCAGGTGCTGAAGGCGTTGTAAAAGCCCCGCAGCTACTGCCCCACCGCGTTCGCATTGGGAAAGAACAGCTGCTCGCCACCAACTTTGTACGCAGCGATGCTGGCCTGGCCCGCGCTGGAGCGCACCCAGTCGATGAACTGCTGGCCTTCAACCGCTTTCACATGCGGGTAGCGCGCCCGGTTCACCAGCAACACGCCGTACTGGTTGAACAGGCGCTGGTCGCCTTGCACCAGCACCGCCAAATCGGCGCGGTTCTTGAAGCTCAGCCAGGTGCCACGGTCGGCCAGCACATAGGCACCGGTGGCGGCAGCCATGTTCAGCGCGGGTCCCATGCCGCAACCGCACTCCCGGTAGCCACTGCCCTTGCCCGCCGTGGCACCGGCCATGGCCCAGAAGCGCAGCTCGGCGGCGTGGGTGCCGCTTTTGTCCCCGCGCGAGACAAAGGCAGCGTTGTTCGAAGCCAGCTTCTGCAGCGCCTGCACGATGTCTTTGCCCTTGACCTGGGCCGGATCGGCCGCCGGGCCGATCAGCACGAAATCGTTGTACATCACCGCAAAGCGCTGCACGGCGAACCCTTCGGCCACGATCTTGTCTTCGGCCACGCGGTCGTGCACAAAGAGCACGTCGGCGTCGCCACGTCGCCCCATATCCAGCGCCTGGCCCGTGCCCAGGGCCACCACCTTCACATCGATGCCTGTGGCCTGTTTGAAGGCCGGCAGCAAGTGCGCAAACAGGCCCGACTGCTCAGTACTGGTAGTGGAGGCCATGACCAGCGCCGGGCTTTGCGCCCAGGCACCGGATACCGCAGTCACTATAAAAACAATAGCTAGCCACGCATGTTTTACAGGGGCTAGAGGCCAATTTGGCTTGAAAAAACTCATACCGTCTCTCCTTTGACAAAACCATAAGCGGCGGGGTACTGGCGCTGCAGCACGTCCCCACCAAAGAAATCTTCCACCGGCAGGTCGGCCAGCACCTGACCGTGCTCCAGGTACACCACCCGGCTGGCCAGGCGCTTGACCTGCCCGAGGTTGTGGCTGGCAAACACCAGCGTCATGTCGGCGCGCTGCTGGGCAAAGTCCTGGATCAGTGCCTCCACTTCGCGCTTGGCATGGGGGTCCAGGCTGGCCGTGGGCTCATCGAGCAACAGCACCTGGGGCTGCAGCGCCCAGGCGCGCGCCAGCGCCAGGCGCTGCTGCTGCCCACCGGAGAGCGTGCGGGCATTGCGCTGCGCCAGATGCGCCAACCCCACCCGGGCCAGTGCAGCGCGCGCCAGCACCCGCGTCTGGGACCAGGGCATGCCCCGCAACCACAGCCCCAAGGCGATATTGGCCTGGGCGGACAGACGCATCAGAAACGGACGCTGGAACAACATGGCCTGGGGGCGTTGGGCGTCGCAGTGCATGCGCCCGCTGCTGGGTGGCACCAAGCCGTGCAAGACCCGCAGCAAGGTGCTCTTGCCGCTGCCGTTGGCACCGACCAGCGCGATGCGCTCGCCCGCCTGCACCTGCAGGTTCACCCCATGCAGGGCACGCACCCCCTGCGTGGGAGAGCCGTAGTGCAAGCACACGTCCTGCAACTGCATCACGGTGGCACCAGCGTCGTGGCTCATGGGGCCACCACCACACGCGCCACCACACGGGCCCTGCCATCCGTACGCCGCAACGCCCAGCGCAGCAGCGCCACCAGCACGTGCAACGCCAGCACCACCGCCAGCAACACCAGCCCCAGCCCCAGGGCCAGGGGCAAGTCGCCCTTGCTGGTCTCCAGGGCAATGGCCGTGGTCA
>JAYRUL010000005.1:0-34751 GCA_041919095.1 Rhodoferax sp.
TCGCCCACGCGCTGAAAGCCAAACATGCTGTAGTAAATGTAGAACGGCAGCATGGCCAGGCCGTGCACGCTGTAGCTGGTGGCCGCAGCTGTCCAGCTGGCAATGGCACCGGCCTCGCTGATGCCTTCTTCCAGAATCTGGCCGTCCAGCGCCTCGCGGTAGGAGAGCACCGATCCGATGTCTTCGGGCGCGTAGCGCTGGCCCACGCTGCTGTAGATGCCGACCTGCTTGAACAGGTTGGCCATGCCGAAGGTGCGCGCCTCGTCGGCCACGATGGGGACGATGCGCGGCCCCAGGTTCGGGTCTTTCAGCAGGCCGCCCAGCAGGCGCACAAAGGCCATGGTGGTGGACATGTCCTTGCCTGCCGCAGCGGTGGCAAACGCCGCATACGACGCCAAGGCGGGCACTGGCACCACGGCGGCCTCGGTGCGGCGCTGCGGCAGCGGGCCGCCCAGGGCCTGGCGGTGGGCGTGCAGGTAGCGCATTTCGGGGCTGTCGTCGGCGGGTTTGACGAACTGCAGGTTCACGGCCTGCTCGTCGGTCAGGGGCAGGTTGAAGCGGTTGCGGTATTCGATGAGTTCGGCCTCGTCCAACTTCTTTTGGCTGTGCGTGGTCATCTTGCCCTGCCCAGCCTGGCCCATGCCGTAGCCCTTCTTGGTGTGGGCCAGGATCACCGTGGGCTGGCCCGCATGCTGGTGGGCGCTCAAGTACGCAGCGTGAATCTTGACGATGTCGTGGCCGCCGCGCTTCAAGCGGTCAATCTGCTCGTCGGTCAGGCCCTGGGCCAGGCGCTGCAGTTCGGGGTTCTGGCCAAAGAAGTTGTCGCGGTTGAAGCGGCCGTCCTTGGCGGCAAAGGTCTGCATCTGGCCGTCTACGGTGTTGGCAAAGGTCTGCACCAATGCGCCGGTGAGATCGCGCGCAAACAGGCCGTCCCAGTCGCTGCCCCAGACCAGCTTGATCACGTTCCAGCCCGCGCCACAGAACAGTTTTTCCAGCTCGTCGATGATGCGGCCGTTGCCGCGCACCGGGCCGTCCAGCCGTTGCAGGTTGCAGTTGACGACCCAGACCAGGTTGTCCAGCTTTTCGCGGCTGGCCAGGGTGAGCGCGCTCATGCTCTCGGGCTCGTCCATCTCGCCGTCGCCAAACACGCCCCACACTTTGCGACCCGAGCAGTCGAGCAGGTTGCGGTGCGTGAGGTAGCGCATGAAGCGCGCGTGGTAGATGCTACTGATGGGGCCAATGCCCATGGAGCCGGTGGGAAACTGCCAGAAGTCGGGCATCAGCCAAGGATGCGGGTAGCTGGACAAACCGCGTGCGCCGTGGCCGGGCGCGGTGATTTCCTGGCGGTAATGGGCCAGGTCGTGTTCGCTCAGGCGCCCTTCCAGGAACGCGCGGGCGTAGACGCCCGGCGCGCTGTGCGGCTGGAAGAACACCAAATCCCCCCGGCTTTCGTCGTTGCGCGCCCGAAAGAAGTGGTTGAAGCCCACCTCAAACAAATCCGCCGCGCTGGCGTAGCTGGCAATGTGGCCGCCCAGTTCGCCGTATTCGGCATTGGCGCGCACCACCATGGCCAGGGCGTTCCAGCGCATCAGGGACGCCAGTTTCTCCTCGATCGCCAGATCGCCCGGAAACGCCCCCTGCTGCTCCACGGCAATGCTGTTGACATAGGGCGTGGCCAACTCCGGCGACCAGCCGATGTGCTGCCCGTGGGCGGCGCGCACCAGCTGGTCCAGCACGAAGCGTGCGCGCTCGGGGCCTGCGCTGTGCACCAGGGTGCTAAACGCGTCCAGCCATTCGGCGGTTTCCTGGGGGTCGGTATCCGGGCCGGAGGCGGACCCGTGCGGTGTGGCGTGTGCGGTGTTCATGGGAATGGACTATACGAACGAAGGTCGGGCAGGTGCTGCCAATTCGGCACGCGGCCCCGCCGGTGAACAGCAGAATCTGCCAGCCGAGGCCCCGGGTGCCCCGGCCGCAACGCTCAAGCCGCGGTGACGCTGTCTAGCGCCTGCCGGACGTCCGCCAGGATGTCGGCCAAGTCTTCCAACCCCACCGAGATGCGCACCAGGCCGTCGCTGATGCCGTAACGGGCACGCTCTTCGGGGGTGTAGGTGCTGTGCGTCATGCTGGCCGGGTGCTGGGCCAGGGTTTCAGCGTCGCCCAGGCTCACTGCGCGGGTCACCAGCTGCAGTGCGTTCATGAAGCGAATACCTGCATCCAAACCACCCGTGAGTTCAAAGGCAATCATGCCGCCAGCCTGGCGCATCTGGCGCTGGGCCAGCGCGTGCTGGGCAAAGCTGGGCAGGCCGGGGTAGTGCACCACGGCGGTGGCGGGGTGCTTTTCGATGAGTTCGGCCACGGCCTGGGCGCTGCTGCAGTGGCGGTCCATGCGCAGGGCCAGGGTTTTGAGGCCGCGCATGACCAGGGCGGCGTCTTGCGCCGACATGACGGCACCGGTCATGTCCTTCAGGCCGTACAGGCGCACTTGCTGGGCCAATTCGGCATCGGCAAACACGGCGCAACCGGCGGTCAGGTCGCCATGGCCGCTGAGGTATTTGGTCATGGAGTGCACCACCACGTCCGCACCCAGCAGCAGGGGCTGCTGCAGGTAGGGCGTGCAGTAGGTGTTGTCCACCACCACCTTCGCACCACCCTGGCGCGCGATGGCGCTGACGGCGGCAATGTCCACCAGGCGCATGTTGGGGTTGGCGGGCGACTCGAAGTACACCACCTTGGTCTGTGGGCTCAGGGCGTCGGCCACGGCCTGGGGGTTGGTCATGTCCACATGGCGCACCTGCACGCCAAAGCGGGCCATGCCGTGGGTCAGGAAGGCAAAGGTGCAGCCGTACAGAGTCAGGTCCACCAGAATTTCGTCACCGGGTTGCAGCAGCGACCACAGCGTGGCCGTGATGGCCCCCATGCCCGAGCCGAACACCACGGCACCGGCACCCTGCTCCAGGCTGGTCAGGCGCGACTCCAGCAAAGCCAGCGTGGGGTTGGCGATGCGGGTGTAGAAATAGCCCTGCTCTTCACCGGTAAAGCAGCGCATGCCGTATTCCACGCTGGGAAAGGCGAAGGTGGCCGAGGTGTACACGGGCGGCACCAGCGCGCCATGGTGGTCGGCCGGGTTGTACCCCCAGTGGATGGCGCGGGTGGCAAAGCCGGCACGCGCATGGCTGGCAGCGGAGTCGGCAGGCAGGGCGGACAGGGGCAGGTCGTTGGGATGCATGGCAAAGTCTCCTTGTGGGTTGTGATGGGAGAATTCTTATGCAACACCGCAGCAAACATTTGCCTATTCAAGCGGATATTGGTTTAATCATTGGACGTTTTTTGCTTGTTTTTAATATTTTTGGGTTAATTTGACCATGCGCACGTTTGACCATACCGACCGCACCCTGCTCATGGCCTTGCAGCGCGATGCACGCCAAAGCATGGCCGAGTTGGCCGAGCAGGTGGCGCTGTCGCAGTCGCCTTGTTGGCGACGGGTGCGCCAGCTGGAAGAATCGGGCGTGATCGAGGGCTACCAAGCCCGGCTCAACCGCAAGCAGCTGGGCTACGGCGTAACCGGCTTCATCCACCTGCAGATGGCCAACCACACCGCCGAAATCACCGCCGCCTTCGAGCGCGAGGTGGTGGCCGTGCCCGAAGTGCTGGCCTGCCACAACCTTTCGGGCCAGTACGACTACCTGATCGAAGCCGTGGCCGCCGACCTGGAAGCCTTCTCCACCCTGGTGCGCAGCCGCATCCGCAGCCTGCCCGGCGTGAAGGAAATCGCCACCAGTTTCTCGCTCAAGGAAGTCAAGGCCGCCGGGAGCTTGCCGGTGGGCGCGTAGGTCGCCTCAATGGCATCAGAGGGTGCACACTCCCTACAATGCGGCCCCTGCCCGACTCTTCGCCACGCCCACGCGCCATGACCACCGAAGCCCCCGCAAACCCAGACCCCGCCGCACAGGCCGCTGAACCCAGCGCCGCCGACAAGCCCTTCATGCGCACCGTCAAGAGCTTTGTGAAGCGCGCCGGGCGCACGACCACCGGGCAGGCCAAGGCCTTTGCCGATTGGGGGCCGCAGTTCCTGCTGCCCTACCAGCCATCCGCTATTGATTTGATAGCTGCTTACGCATATTCCACGGGCTCTGAGGACCAAAATGGCATTGAAAATCGGCCTTTGGTCCTGGAGATCGGTTTTGGCATGGGGGAGGCCACCGCCCACATTGCCAGCGTGCTGCCCGACACCCGCTTTCTGTGCTGCGAGGTGCACGAACCCGGCGTAGGGGCGCTGCTCAAACGCATTGGCGAGCGAGGCCTGACCAATATCCGCATCTGCGCGCACGACGCGGTAGAGGTCATCGACCACATGCTGCCTGCAGGTAGCCTGGACGGCGTGCACATCTTCTTCCCCGACCCCTGGCACAAGACGCGTCACAACAAGCGCCGTCTGATCCAGAGTCCGCTGGTGGCCAAGCTGGCGGCGCGGCTCAAGCCCGGTGGCTACATCCACTGCGCCACCGATTGGGAGCCCTATGCGCAGCAGATGCTGGAGGTGCTCAGTGCCGAGCCGCTGCTGAAAAACCGCGCCCTGGCCAGCCACCCCGAGTTGCACGGCTACGCACCCAAGCCCCATTACCGCCCGCTGACCAAGTTCGAGAACCGCGGCATTCGCCTGGGCCACGGCGTGTGGGATCTGGTGTTTGAACGCATCTAGCGGCCTCGCCAACCGGCGTCCATGAGCCGTTACCGCCCGTCTGCACCCCCGCCCCGCGAGGGCATCAGCGCCAGTTGCGTGGTGATCCCTGCAGGCTCCTGGCCCACGGTGCTCGACTTTCTCGCCGAGCGCTTTGGTTTTCTGGGCCGTGCCGAATGGACGCGGCGCATGGAAGCCGGCAACGTACTGGATGCGCTGGGTCGCACACTGGGGTGCCAGGCACCTGCGCAGCCCGGCCAGCGCCTGTACTACTACCGCCAGGTGCCGGCCGAACAACCGATACCGTTCCAGGCCTCGGTGCTCTGGGAGAACGAACACCTGCTGGTGGTGGACAAGCCGCACTTCCTGCCCGTGGTGCCATCCGGGCCTTACCTGCACGAAACACTGCTGGTGCGGCTGAAGCAATCCACCGGCATCGACAGCCTGTCGCCCATCCACCGCATTGACCGTGACACCGCCGGCCTGGTGCTGTTTGCCAAGCAGCCCGCCGACCGTGCGCCCTACCATGCGCTGTTTCGCCAGCGCCGGGTGGACAAGGTGTACGAATGCATCGCACCGTGGAAATCCGATCTGCCCTGGCCGATCACGCGGGCCACCCGTTTGGCAGGGTCGGCGCATTTCATGCAGCAAACCGAGGTGCCAGGCCCGGTTAACGCCATCACCCAGATCGAGCCCCTGCAACACCGGGGGCTTCTGGCGCGCTATCGTTTGCACCCTTTGACGGGGCAGCGCCACCAGCTGCGCGTGCACATGGCGGCGTTGGGATTGCCCATCTGGGGCGACGGCATCTACCCCACCTTGACGCCCGAGGGCAGTACCGATTTTTCCCGACCGCTGCAACTACTGGCCCAAGAGCTGGCCTTCACCGACCCGCTCACTGGGCAGCGCTTGCATTTTGTAAGCCAGCGCTCACTGGCTGCGCTGGAGTCGTTGCCAGCCTGAACGGGCGGGCACCCTACTGGGCAAAGGCCCCGGCGATGCGTTCCGCGCTGGATTGCGCCAGGGCGGCGTCCCGCGCTTCCACCATCACCCGCACCAGCGGCTCGGTTCCGCTGGCGCGAATCAGCACCCGACCCGTCTCCCCCAATTCGGCTTCGACCGCGCGGGTGGCTTGCGCCACGTTGGCATTGCTCTTCCAATCGGGGGACGGTGTGGGTGCCAGGCGCACGTTGATCAGGGTCTGGGGGTACAGCTGCACGCCCTCCAGCAATTGGGCCAGGGTCTTGCCGCTGCGCTGCAAGGCCTGCATGACCTGCAAGGCCGAAACCAGGCCGTCTCCGGTGGTGTGCTTGTCCAGCGCCAACAGGTGGCCTGAACCTTCGCCGCCGAGTTGCCATTGCCGTTTGTCCAGTTCTTCCAGTACGTAGCGGTCTCCCACTTTGGCGCGCACCAGCGCAATGCCACGGGCTTTCAGGGCCAATTCGACACCAATATTGGTCATCAAGGTACCCACTACGCCGGGCACCGACTCGCCGCGCGCCAGTCGGGCATCGGCCATGATGTAGAGCAGTTCGTCGCCGTTGTACAGGCGCCCGGTGGCATCCACCACCTGCAGCCGGTCGGCATCACCATCCAGCGCGACACCAAAATCGGCATGGTGCGCCCGCACCGCTTCCACCAGCGCCTGCGGGTGGGTAGCGCCGACGTCGCGGTTGATGTTGAGTCCATCCGGCGCGCAGCCGATCGGCACGACCTCGGCCCCCAACTCGTGAAACACCATGGGGGCAATGTGGTAGGCCGCACCGTGCGCCGCATCCACCACGATTTTCAGACCCTTCAGGGTCAGGTCCGACGCAAAGGTGCTTTTGCAAAACTCGATGTAGCGCCCGGCTGCGTCATCCAGGCGGCGCGCCTTGCCCAGGGACGCCGAGTCCACCCAGGCTGCCGGTTCGTCCAGCGCCTGTTCGACCGCCTGTTCCCAGGCATCCGACAACTTGGTGCCCTGGGCACTGAAAAACTTGATGCCGTTGTCCTCGAACGGGTTGTGGCTGGCGCTGATGACCACGCCCAGCGAGGCCCGCTGCGCCCGGGTCAGGTAGGCCACGCCCGGCGTGGGCAAGGGCCCCAGCAACACCACGTCCACACCGGCCGAGTTGAATCCACTCTCCAAGGCGCTCTCCAGCATGTAGCCCGAGATGCGGGTGTCCTTGCCGATGAGTACCGTGGGGCGCGCTTCGGTGCGCTTGAGGACACGGCCCACGGCATGCGCCAGGCGCATAACAAAATCGGGCGTGATCGGGGGTTGGCCCACGGTGCCGCGGATGCCGTCGGTGCCAAAGTAACGTCGTGTCATGGTAGTTCTCCCTTTTTTTCAAACTTACAGCTGCTGGGCCGTCATGGCCTGCCAGACCTTGAGTGCCTGGGCGGTTTCACGCACATCGTGCACACGCACGATATGCGCGCCGTTCTGCACCGCAAGCAGTGCCGCCGCAAGGCTTGGTGCCAGGCGTTCGCGCACATCCATGGAGGCCACTTCCGACAGGGACCTCCCGGTCACCGCCGCCAAGGACGATTTGCGGGACCATCCGACCAACACAGGCAGGCCCAGCGCACGCAGCGCGCCCTGGCGCGCCAGCAATGCAAAGTTCTGCGGCACGGTTTTGCCAAAGCCTATGCCCGGATCCACGCAAATCCGATGCAAATCGAACCCCAAGCCCCGTAGAACTTGCGTACGCAGCTCTAAAAATGATAGCACCTCAGGTACCACGTCCCCCACCATGGGAGCCACCTGCATGGTTTGCGGGTCGCGGTGCATGTGCATCAAGCAAACGCCACAGCTGCCATGGGCGGCGACCACCGACTCGCCCGAAGGTCCACCTTCGGGGCTGTGCCAGCGCAGGGCCCAGATGTCGTTGATGATGTCTACGCCCAGGTCCAGCATGGCCTGCATGACGCTGGGCTTGTAGGTATCCACCGAAACCGGCACACCCAGCGTTACCGCATGGCGCACCACGGGCAACAGGCGCTCGAGCTCCAAGTCCGCCGACAGCGGCTGCGCGCCCGGTCGCGATGATTCGCCACCGATATCCAGGATGTCGGCACCATCGTCGACCAGTTGCTCGCAATGCGCCATGGCGTCCTCGACCGTGGCATGCAGGCCACCGTCGGAAAAGGAATCCGGCGTCACATTCACGATGCCCATGATCTTGGGCGTTGCCAGGTCAATCGCAAAGCGGGTGGTTTGCCAATGCATGGAGTTTCCTTTGCTCGAGGGGCACCATAAAGCATAACGGGGCGCAAGGCCCCGATTTTCTACGACGCGCGAAAAGCCAACCGCGCTTTAGGCCGCAGTGGGATGGGCGTCGGCCGACACGGCGGGTGCACCTCCGTTGCCGCCACCGATATTGGTGGAGCGGGTGGTGCCCTCTTTCGGGGGGCGTGGCTCCTTGCCTGCCATGATGTCGTTGATTTGGTCCGCATCGATGGTTTCCCACTCCAGCAAGGCCTTGGCCATGGCATGCATCTTGTCGCTGTGCTCTTCAATCAGGCGACGGGCCAAGCCGTACTGCTCATCGATGATGCGCCGAATCTCGGTCTCGATCTTGAGCAGTGTGGAGCCCGATACATTGTTGGTGCGGGTAACCGAACGGCCCAGAAACACCTCGCCCTCGTCCTCGGCATAGACCATGGGACCCAAGGCATCGGTCATGCCGTACTTCATCACCATGTCACGGGCTATATGGGTGGCACGCTCAAAGTCATTGCTGGCACCGGTGGTCATCTGCTGCATGAACACCTCTTCGGCAATGCGCCCGCCAAACAACATGCTGATCTGGTTGAGCATGTACTCCTTGTCTTGGCTGTAGCGATCTTGCTCCGGCAGGCTCATGGTCACACCCAAGGCACGCCCGCGCGGGATGATGGTGACCTTGTGCACGGGATCACACTTGGGCAACAGTTTGCCGATGAGTGCGTGGCCGGCTTCGTGGTAGGCCGTATTGCGCCGCTCCGCCTCGGGCATGACCATGCTCTTGCGCTCCGGGCCCATGAAGATCTTGTCCTTGGCTTTCTCGAAATCCTGCATTTCCACCACGCGTGCGTTGCGCCGTGCCGCCATCAGGGCAGCTTCGTTGCACAGGTTGGCCAGGTCGGCACCGCTCATGCCGGGCGTGCCCCGGGCAATGATGCTGGCGCTGACGTCCTGGCCCAAGGGGACCTTGCGCATGTGCACGTTCAGGATCTGCTCACGCCCCCGAATATCGGGCAGCGTGACATACACCTGGCGGTCAAAACGACCCGGGCGCAACAGGGCGGAATCCAGGATGTCGGGGCGGTTGGTGGCAGCCACCACGATCACACCCAGGTTGGTCTCAAAACCGTCCATCTCGACCAGCATCTGGTTCAGGGTTTGTTCGCGCTCATCATTGCCACCGCCCAGACCCGCGCCTCGCTGGCGGCCCACGGCGTCGATTTCGTCGATGAAGATGATGCAAGGGGCGTTCTTCTTGGCGTTTTCGAACATGTCACGCACCCGCGATGCACCCACGCCGACAAACATTTCCACGAAATCGGAACCCGAGATACTGAAGAATGGCACCTTCGCCTCACCCGCGATGGACTTGGCCAGCAGGGTCTTGCCTGTTCCAGGCGGTCCCACCAGCAGCAATCCACGCGGAATGCGCCCGCCGAGCTTTTGGTACTTGCTGGGGTCCTTGAGGAAGTCCACCACTTCCTTGACCTCTTCCTTGGCTTCGTCACAGCCGGCCACATCGGCAAACGTGACCGTGTTGGTGTTTTCATCCAAGAGGCGCGCCTTGCTCTTGCCAAAGCTGAAAGCACCTCCCTTGCCACCACCTTGCATCTGGCGCATGAAATAGATCCAAACGCCCACCAGAAGCAGCATGGGCCCCCAGCTCACCAGCAAGGTCATGAGAAGGGAACCTTCTTCGCGGGGTTTGACGTCAAACTTGACGCCGTTGTTGATCAGGTCGCCCACCAAGCCGCGGTCCAGATAGGTGGCGGTGGTGCGAATCTTGCGGTCTTCATTGGTGACGGCGAGGATTTCAGTGCTTCCACCTGGCCCCTCTTGAATGACGGCACTCTTGATATTCTTGTTGCGCACTTCCTCCAGGAAGTCGGAATACCCCATCGTATTGGCACCGGCGGTACCCCGGGTATCGAACTGTTTGAAAACGGTAAACAGCACCAGGCCAATTACCAGCCAAACAGCAACTTTGGAAAACCATTGATTATTCAAGCGCAACTCCAATCAGGCACAAGTGAAAAGCGGCTTCGCGCCGCCGTGGTGCCTATGTGGATGCCATTTTAGGCGTTTCAAGCTGGCGAGAGGGTTCATTGGGTTCGTGGCGTCCCTACGTGCTTCAAGGAAATGCACGCCCATTTGTCCTGAGTGGGTATCAACGCAAGCCGACTCCCACCAGAAAAGTCTCCGACGACCGATCCCGCGAGGCCTTGGGTTTGATCACCTTGACTTGCTTGAAGGCCGCTTTGAACGCCTGCACCACCGCGTTGTAGGCCGGGCCATGGAAAACCTTGGCAACCAGCGCCCCCTGGGGTTTCAGATGGTGCTGGCAGAAATCGATGGCGAGTTCGATCAAATGCTCCACGCCCGCCGCATCCACCGAGGCGATGCCCGAAAGATTGGGGGCCATGTCCGACACCACGACATCGGCCAACCGGCTATCCAAGGCTTGTTGCAACTGAGCGAGCACCGCGTCTTCGCGAAAATCGCCCTGGATGAACTGCACGCCTTCAATGGGTTCCATTTCCAGCAAGTCCAGACCGATGATGGTGCCGTGCAATGCCCCCGCAGCGGCCCCGGATGGGGACAAGCGGCGGCGCACATATTGGCTCCAGGCACCCGGTGCACAACCCAGGTCCACCACCAGATATCCCGGTTTGATCAGGTGCAGGGTTTCGTCGATTTCCTTGAGCTTGTAAGCTGCGCGTGCGCGGTAGCCCTCTTTCTGGGCCAGTTTTACATAAGGGTCGTTCACGTGGTCATGGAGCCACGCCTTGTTGACCTTCTTGCTTTTGGTCTGTGCTTTCATTGCAACGATAATACTGCGATGCCCCAAATCCAACTCACTCCTGCGCAGCGCAAGGAACACCGCGCCGCCGCCCACCACCTGGACCCTGTCGTCATGATTGGTGGAGACGGTGCCACCGTTGGCGTCAAGAAAGAAATCGACGCCGCGCTCAACGCCCATGGTCTCATCAAGGTGCGGGTGTTTTCCGACGACCGCACGGAACGCGAAGCCTTGTTTCAGAGCCTGTCCGAGGAGTTGAATGCGGCCCCGATCCAGCACATCGGCAAATTATTGGTGCTGTGGCGTCCGCAAGCCGAAAAAACCCGCCCGGTGGACGAAGACCGCAAGGCCGGTCCGCGCGATGTGAAGGTGCTCAAGTTTGGCAAGGCCGGCCAGCGACCCGAGGTCAAGATACTGCGCGTGCTGGGCAACCAGCGCCTCACGCCCGGGGGCAAGATCAAGCGCGCCAAACCCAAGCAGGTCAGCGCCAAGAAGCAAAGCCAGTCGTCGTCCTGACCAGGCCGGTCGCGCGAGTCGGGATCAGATGTACTGGACCGCGACGATCTCGTAGTTCTTGATACCACCCGGTGCCTGCACTTCGGCACTGTCACCCTCTTCCTTGCCGATCAATGCACGGGCAATCGGGCTGCTGATATTGACGCGGCCGAACTTGAGATCGGCCTCGTCTTCGCCCACGATCTGGTAGGTGACGCGCTCGCCGGAGTCTTCGTCTTCGAGCTGCACGGTGGCACCAAACACCACGCGCCCTCCCGCATCCAGACTGGCGGGGTCGATGATCTGGGCGGCTCCCAATTTACCCTCCAGCTCCATGATGCGGCCTTCCACAAAGCCTTGGCGTTCCTTGGCGGCGTCGTAATCGGCGTTCTCACTGAGGTCGCCTTGCGCGCGTGCGTCGGCAATGGCCTGGATGACGCTGGGTCGCTCGACGGTCTTGAGCTTGTGCAGTTCCGCCTTGAGCAGTTCAGCGCCGCGCTTGGTGATGGGGTAGGTTGCCATATTGAAGGTCCACAAAACAACAAGGACAGCATGGCGTGTGCCACGCTGTCCCATCAAAGAGTCAGGGTCGGATTATGCCAATAACGCTGCCGCTCAGGCCAACTGGGCGTGCATGTCCTGTACCGAAATCACATCCAAGTTATCAAGATATTTCATACCCTCCACCGCAGCTTCGGCACCGGCAATGGTGGTAAAGGTGGTGACCCGCCCCAGCAGGGCCGAGGTGCGGATGTAGCGCGAGTCGGCAATGGCGTTGCGGCGTTCTTCCACGGTATTGATCACCAGGGCAATCTCGTCGTTCTTGATCATGTCGACGATATTGGGGCGCCCTTCGGTCACCTTGTTGACTACCGTGCAGGCAATGCCCGCTGCGCAGATCGTGGCTGCCGTGCCCTTGGTCGCCACCAGCTCAAAGCCCATGGCTGCCAAGCCACGGGCGACCTCCACGGCACGCGGTTTGTCGCTTTGTTTGACCGACAGGAAGGCGCGGCCCGCGCGTGGCAGCTTGGCCCCCGCACCCAGCTGCGACTTGACAAAGGCCTCGCCGAAGGTCTTGCCCACACCCATCACCTCGCCGGTGGACTTCATCTCGGGGCCGAGGATAGTGTCCACACCGGGGAACTTGACAAAGGGGAACACGGCCTCTTTTACGCTGAAGTAGGGCGGCGTCACTTCCTTGGTGATGCCTTGGCTGGCCAGGGTCTGGCCGGCCATGCAGCGCGCAGCCACCTTCGCCAACTGGATGCCGGTGGCCTTGGACACGTACGGCACCGTGCGGGAAGCGCGCGGGTTGACTTCCAGCACATAAATGATGTCTTTGCCGTCCACCTGCTGGATGGCAAACTGCACATTCATCAGGCCCACCACGTTCAGGGCACCAGCCATCGCCGCGCTCTGGCGTTTCAGTTCCGCAACCGTTTCAGCGCGCAGGCTGTAGGGCGGCAACGAACAGGCGGAGTCGCCGCTGTGCACACCCGCTTGTTCAATGTGTTCCATCACGCCACCGATGAAGGTAGCGCCAGTGGCGTCGCGGATGCAGTCCACATCGCACTCGATAGCGTCGTTCAGGAAACGGTCCAGCAGCACGGGGCTGTCGTTGCTCACCTTCACGGCTTCGCGCATGTAGCGCTCCAGGTCACGCTGTTCGTGCACGATTTCCATGGCGCGGCCACCCAGCACGTAGCTCGGGCGCACCACCAAGGGGTAGCCCAGTGCGGCGGCTTTTTCCAGGGCCTCGGGCTCGGTACGGGCGGTGGCGTTGGGAGGCTGGCGCAACTGCAGCTGGTGCAGCAACTTCTGGAAACGCTCACGGTCTTCGGCCGCGTCGATCATGTCCGGGCTGGTACCGATGATGGGCACACCATTGGCCTCCAGGTCCAGCGCCAGCTTCAGCGGCGTCTGGCCGCCGTACTGCACGATCACACCGACCGGCTTTTCCTTGTCGACAATTTCCAGCACGTCTTCCAGCGTCAGCGGCTCGAAGTACAGGCGGTCGGACGTGTCGTAGTCGGTGGAAACAGTCTCGGGGTTGCAGTTGACCATGATGGTCTCGTAGCCGTCTTCGCGCATGGCCAAGGCGGCATGCACGCAGCAGTAGTCGAACTCGATACCCTGGCCAATGCGGTTGGGACCTCCACCGAGCACCATGATTTTTTTGTTGGTCGTCGGCTGGGCTTCGCACTCGGCGCCTTCGGACTCGTAGGTCGAATACAGGTAGGCAGTGTTGGTGCCGAACTCGGCCGCGCAGGTGTCCACCCGCTTGTAAACGGGGCGCACACCCAAGGCACGGCGCTTTTCACGCACGACTTTGTCGCTGGTCTTGAACTGCCGCGCCAGGCGGCGGTCGGAAAATCCTTTTTGCTTCAAACCGCGCAATGTGGCGGCGTCGATCTTGTCGAATGTGGAACCACTGGCGGGCTGCGGCAGCCGCTCGATCTCCAGCTCGATCTTGACGATCTGTTCGATCTGCACCAGGAACCAACGGTCAATCTTGGTCAGTGCAAAGACCTCATCCACACTCATGCCCTGGGCAAAGGCATCGCCCACGTACCAGATGCGCTCGGGGCCGGGCTCACCCAGCTCCTTTTCCAGCACTTCGCGGTCTTGCGTTTTTTCGTTCAAACCATCCACGCCGACTTCGAGACCGCGCAGGGCCTTCTGGAAGGATTCCTGAAAGGTACGGCCCATGGCCATCACCTCACCCACACTCTTCATCTGCGTGGTGAGGCGGCTGTCGGCAGCGGGGAATTTTTCGAACGCGAAACGCGGGATCTTGGTCACCACGTAGTCGATGCTGGGCTCGAAACTGGCAGGCGTGGCACCGCCAGTGATGTCGTTCTTCAACTCGTCCAGGGTAAAACCCACCGCCAGCTTGGCGGCAATCTTGGCAATGGGGAAGCCCGTGGCTTTGGACGCCAGCGCCGAAGAGCGGCTGACACGCGGATTCATCTCGATGACGACCATGCGACCGTCTTTGGGGTTGATGGAGAACTGCACGTTCGAGCCACCCGTGTCGACACCAATCTCGCGCAGAACGGCCAGGGAGGCGTTGCGCAAAATCTGGTATTCCTTGTCGGTCAAGGTCTGGGCCGGGGCCACGGTGATGGAGTCACCGGTGTGCACACCCATGGGGTCCAGGTTTTCAATGGAACAGACGATGATGCAGTTGTCGGCGGTGTCGCGCACCACTTCCATCTCGTACTCTTTCCAGCCCAGCAGCGATTCTTCAATCAGCAACTCGTTGGTGGGCGAGGCTTCCAGACCGCGCTTGCAGATGGTCTCGAATTCTTCCGGGTTGTAGGCAATGCCGCCGCCAGTTCCACCCAGCGTGAAGCTGGGGCGAATCACTGTAGGAAAACCCACCGTCTTTTGCACACCCCACGCCTCTTCCATGCTGTGCGCGATGCCCGAGCGTGCGGAGCCCAGACCGATCTTGGTCATGGCGTCCTTGAACTTCAGACGGTCTTCGGCCTTGTCGATCGCTTCGGGCTTGGCGCCAATCAGCTCGACCTTGTACTTTTCGAGCACCCCGTTGTGCCATAGGTCTAGCGCGCAATTCAACGCAGTTTGACCACCCATGGTGGGCAAAATCGCGTCGGGACGCTCTTTGGCAATGATCTTTTCGACCGTTTGCCAGGTGATGGGTTCGATGTAGGTGACGTCCGCCGTAGCGGGATCGGTCATGATCGTGGCGGGGTTGCTGTTGATCAGAATGACCTTGTAACCCTCTTCGCGCAGAGCCTTGCAGGCCTGAACGCCGGAATAATCGAACTCGCAGGCTTGCCCAATAATGATGGGGCCGGCGCCGATGATGAGAATGCTTTGAATGTCGGTACGTTTTGGCATTATTTTTTTCCTTGTGCCTTTTCCATCAAGCCGATGAATCGGTCAAACAGGTAGCCAATGTCATGTGGTCCGGGCGATGCCTCGGGATGGCCCTGGAAGCAAAAGGCCGGCTGATCGGTGCGCTCCAGGCCTTGCAGCGTATGGTCAAAAAGGCTGACATGGGTGGCACGCAAGTTTGCGGGCAATGACTTCTCGTCCACCGCGAAGCCGTGGTTTTGGCTGGTGATGGAAACACGCCCGCTGTCGAGGTCCTTTACGGGATGGTTGGCACCGTGGTGACCGAACTTCATCTTGAAGGTCTCGGCACCCGACGCCAAGGCCATGATCTGGTGGCCCAGGCAAATGCCGAACGTGGGGATACCGGACTCGATCAGGGCCGAGGCCGCAGCAATCGCATAGTCGCACGGTTGCGGGTCGCCAGGGCCGTTGCTAAGAAAGATGCCATCGGGTTGGTGGGCCAGGGCCTGCTCAGCACTGGTCTGTGCTGGCACCACGGTGACCTTGCAGCCGCGCTCGGCCAACATGCGCAGGATGTTCTTTTTCACACCAAAGTCGTAGGCCACGACATGAAAGCGCGGCGCGGTCTGCTGGCCGTAACCGGTGCCAAGCAACCACTCAGACTCGGTCCACTGGGTGGTGCCTGATTGGGTGACTACCCTGGCCAAATCCAGGCCGGACATGGCAGGAGCGGCTTTGGCCAACGCGATCGCCTTATCCACAGCGGCGGGCGTGACCGCTTCGCCAGCGGCCAGAGCCAATATGCAGCCATTTTGTGCACCCTGGGTGCGCAGTTGGCGGGTCAGCTGGCGGGTGTCGATATTGGCAATGGCGACCGTCCCGGCCTGGACCAGGTATTCGCTCAAGCTGGCGGTGCTACGGAAGTTGGAAGCCACCAAGGGCAGATCACGGATGATCAGACCGGCCGCATGAACCTTGTCAGACTCGATGTCTTCCGGGTTGGTGCCGTAGTTCCCGATATGGGGGTAGGTGAGCGTGACGATCTGCTGGCAATAGCTGGGATCGGTGAGGATCTCCTGGTAGCCGGTCATGGACGTATTGAACACGACCTCGCCGACCGTGGAGCCAACGGCTCCGATGGAATTGCCGATATAGACCGTGCCGTCTGCGAGCGCCAGGATGGCGGGAGGGGTGGTTCCCTTGAGAGACAAAAGCACTGGGTTCTCCGAGTGGGTTACAGGTAGCCCCCAGCGTGCTCAAGAACAATTCTTGGCTGCTTTTATTGGTCGGGAAAAGTGCTGGAACGGCGCTTGGGACGGCTGCTTTCTGGAAAGCCTCTCATTATAGCGAAAGGGTTAACCCTATGCCATGGCGGACTCCCGCCGCCAGAAGGTCTTTCCACCACTGGATTTGTCAATTTGTCCCAAGACCTCGTCATGCGCCGTCAACTCTTGCGCATTGGCGCTCAGTACCGGCAAAGCGATGCCGGACAAGTCCATTGGTACCGACGTGACAGCCTGAACCTCGGGCGTAGCCACATCCATGATCAGCGCGTCTTGCCCGCGTGTGAGGTTGATATACACATCGGCCAGCAATTCCGCATCCAGCAAGGCACCGTGAAGTGTTCGACCCGAGCGGTCCACCTCCAGGCGATCGCACAGCGCATCCAGGCTGTTGCGTTTCCCCGGGAACAGTTCCTTGGCCATCGCCAGGGTGTCGATGACACCCCCTACGTGGGATCGCATCGGTGCCCATCCAGCGCGACGCAGTTCCGCATCCAGAAACCCAAGGTCAAAGGGTGCGTTGTGGATGATGATTTCGGCACCGCGCACATAGTCTACGAACGCCTGCGCAATTTCAGCAAACTTCGGCTTGTCACTGAGGAAGGCGGTGGTCAGGCCGTGCACCTCCAAAGCGCCGGGGTTGCTGTCACGCTCCGGGTTTAGGTAGAACTGCAGGTTGTTGCCGGTGAGCTTGCGGTTGAACAGCTCTACACACCCAATTTCGACGATGCGGTCCGGCTCGCTCGGATGGTTGGCATAGAAGCCGGTGGTCTCAGTATCCAGGATGATCTGGCGCATACGTACACCCTTTTGGTAAATGTTTTCCCGCCGGGCCGCCCCAAGGGTTCACAGGGTGCGACGAAGTCAAAACGCGCCCCTTTGGGGGGGGGGCAGCGACCCGCGTAGCGGCGCAGCGTGGGGGCTAATGATTCTCGCGCGCGTGGTTGATGGAGTACTTGGGGATTTCCACCACCACGTCCTTGGCGGCCAATAGCGCTTGGCAGCCCAGGCGCGAATTGGGCTCCAGTCCCCAGGCACGGTCCAGCAGGTCTTCTTCGGCATCGTCAGGCGCATTGAGCGAGGCCATGCCTTCCCGCACGATGACATGGCAGGTCGTACAGGCACAGCTCATATCGCAAGCGTGCTCGATGGGAATCTGGTTTTCCAGCAACGCTTCGCATATCGACGTACCTGGCTTGGCGGAGAACTCCGCTCCCTGGGGGCAATACTCGGCGTGAGGCAGTACTTTGACGATGGGCATGGTGGGTTGAGAAATGAGAACAGTGTCGTGGCGCCGGACCGTTGAGATTAGATCGCATCCAGGGTTTTGCCAGCCAACGCGCTGGCAATTCCCTTGTTCATGCGCAGGGCGGCAAAGCCTTCGGTAGCCTGGGCCAGCGCCTTGCACTGGGCTTCAATTTCAGCGGGATCCGCGCTGAGCAGGGCAGTTTGCGAGAGCCGGGTCATGGCTGCGTCGATGCTGGCACGGTCATCTTCATCGAGTAAGTCGGCATCGGCATGCAACGCGCTGCGGGTGGCCAGCAACAGGCGATCGGCGTCCACCTTGGCTTCTACCAGCGCGCGTGCTTGCATGTCGGTTTCGGCACTGCTGAAACTGTCCTGCAGCATCTGGGCAATTTGCGCATCCCCCAATCCGTAGGACGGTTTGACCTGGATTTCGGCCTGGACACCACTGGTCTGCTCATGCGCGGACACGCACAACAAGCCATCCGCGTCGACGGTAAAGGTGACCCGGATGCGCGCCGCGCCCGCCGCCATCGGCGGAATGCCACGCAGCGTAAAGCGGGCCAGGCTGCGGCAGTCAGCCACCAGATCACGCTCACCTTGCACCACATGCAGTGCCAAGGCGGTCTGGCCGTCCTGGTAGGTGGTGAAGTCCTGCGCCATGGCCGTGGGAATGGTTTGGTTGCGCGGCACGATGCGCTCCACCAAGCCACCCATGGTCTCTACGCCCAGGGACAGGGGAATGACGTCGAGCAGCAGCAAGTCGCCCGAAGGATTGTTGCCTGCCAGCTGGTTGGCCTGGATGGAAGCCCCCAGAGCGACCACCTCGTCAGGGTTGAGGTTGGTTAAGGGCGTTTGACCGAAAAAGGCACCCACGGCCTCTTGGATCTGGGGCATGCGGGTAGAGCCACCCACCATAACCACGCCTTGAACGTCTTGCACGTCCAGGCGGGCATCACGCAGCGCCTTGCGAACAGCAGACAAGGTGCGCTGGGTGAGCTGCGCCGTGCAGGCCTCGAAGTCGCTCCGTTTCACATCAAAACGAAGCTCGGCCCCCGTCAATATTGCGTGAAAAGCTATCAAATCAGTAGCAGAAAGCGCTTCTTTGCATGCCCGAGCTGCGATTTTGAGGGACGCCTTGTCGTGGGCCTCGCGCACGGTGACGCCGGTTCGCGCCAGCACCCAGTCGGCCAGCGCATGGTCGTAATCGTCCCCACCCAAGGCCGAGTCGCCTCCCGTGGCAACCACCTCGAAAACACCCTGCGTCAGCCGCAGGATGGATATGTCAAAGGTGCCGCCGCCCAGGTCGTACACGGCGTATACACCCTCGCTGGCGTTGTCCAGACCATAGGCAATGGCGGCGGCGGTCGGTTCATTGATGAGCCGCAACACATTCAGACCCGCCAGCTGGGCTGCGTCTTTGGTTGCTTGCCGCTGGGCGTCGTCAAAGTAGGCCGGTACGGTAATCACGGCACCGAACAAGTCGTCGTTGAAGGTGTCTTCGGCGCGAAAACGCAAGGTCGCCAGAATGTCGGCGCTGACTTCCACCGGGGATTTTTCCCCGTCCACCGTGATCAATCCCAGCATGCCAGGATGGTCGGCGAAGCGATAAGGCAGCTTGTCAATACCCTTCACATCGGACACGCTACGCCCCATGAAGCGCTTGACCGAGGCAATCGTGTTTTCGGGGTCCTGGGCTTGCTGTGCCTGCGCATCAAACCCAATGGCGCGCCGCCCTTGCCCCATGTAACGCACCACCGAAGGCAGGATCGCCCGCCCGGCGCTGTCGGGCAGGCATTCCGCCACGCCATGGCGCACCGCTGCCACCAACGAATGGGTGGTACCCAGGTCAATGCCGACGGCGATACGCCGGGCATGGGGATCGGGTGCCTGACCCGGTTCGGAAATTTGCAGCAAAGCCATGGGTGGTGTCAGTGATCCAGTTGCTCGAACCGGGCATCCAGATCCCGCAGAAACTTGTCGATAAACATGAGCGAGCGCACATCCAGCGCTGCCGCCGCGAAGTCACGCCCAACGTCGAGATGATCGGCGCATCGGTCCAACAAGGCCCGCTGCGTCTGGCGCACATTGTCGCGCAAAGCCTCCAGGGCCTGAACCCCGTCCGCATCGTCCAAGGCTTCGCGCCATTGCATTTGCTGCATGAGGAACTCAGCAGGCATGGCCGTATTGCTATGCGCATTCAGCGCCGCGCCACCCAGCTCGCAGAGGTAGGCCGCCCGCGCCAGGGGGTCCTTAAGTCGGCGGTAGGCTTCGTTGATGCGCACGGACCACTGCATGGCCAGCCGTTGGGCCGTGGCCCCTTCGGCTGCGAATTTGTCCGGATGCACCTGGCGCTGCAGTTCTTTCCAGCACTGATCAATAGCTTGCGGTTCCTGCGCAAAACGCGGCGGCAGGCCGAACAGCGCGAAATCATCCGACTGCAGATTCACGCCCAGCACTCACACGCGGAACGACTCACCACAACCGCAACGATCGCGTTCGCGCGGATTGTTGAAGCGGAATCCTTCATTGAGGCCTTCGCGCACGAAGTCCAGCTCGGTGCCATCCAGGTAGGCCAGGCTTTTGGGGTCCACCATGACTTTGACGCCATGGCCCTCGTACACCAGGTCTTCGGGGGACTGCTCGTCCACGTACTCCAGCTGGTAGGCCAAACCCGAGCAACCCGTGGTCTTCACGCCCAGGCGCACGCCCACGCCCTTGCCCCGTTTGCTCAGATAGCGCGTGACATGGCGCGCCGCGGCTTCTGTCAGGGTGATGGCCATCAGTTGGTGTGCTTTGCTTTGTAGTCGGCCACGGCTGCCTTGATGGCGTCTTCGGCCAGGATGGAGCAGTGGATCTTGACCGGCGGCAGCGCCAGTTCTTCGGCGATTTCGCTGTTCTTGAGCGCAGCAGCCTCGTCCAACGTCTTGCCCTTGACCCATTCGGTGACCAGCGACGACGAGGCGATGGCTGAGCCACAACCATAGGTCTTGAAGCGCGCATCCTCGATCACGCCGGTCTCGGCATTGACCTTGATCTGCAACTTCATCACATCACCGCAAGCGGGCGCACCGACCATGCCCGTGCCCACACTGTCATCCCCTTTGTCGAACGAGCCGACATTGCGGGGGTGCTCGTAATGGTCAACGACTTTTTCAGAATATGCCATGATGATCTCCTTGACTTAATGCGCCGCCCATTGGATCGAACTGATGTCCACGCCGTCCTGGTACATCTCCCACAAGGGGCTGAGTTCGCGCAGGCGGGCCACGTTGGATGTGATGGTTTCAATGGCGTAATCGATGTCGGCCTCGGTGGTCCAACGGCCAATCGTGATGCGCAGGCTGCTGTGGGCCAACTCGTCACTGCGACCCAGGGCACGCAGAACATAACTGGGCTCCAGGCTGGCCGAGGTACAGGCCGAGCCACTGCTAACAGCCAGACCCTTGATACCCATGATGAGGGACTCACCCTCCACATAGTTGAAGCTGATGTTCAGGTTGTGCGGCACCCGCTGCTCCAGGTGTCCGTTGATGAACACCTGCTCAATCCCCTGCAATCCTTTTAGCAATCGGTCATGCAGCATGCGGATGCGCTCGTTCTCGGTCGCCATTTCGGCCTTGGCGATGGCGTAGGCCATGCCCATGCCCACGATCTGGTGGGTGGGCAAGGTGCCACTGCGCATGCCGCGTTCGTGCCCACCGCCGTGCATCTGCGCCTCCAGGCGCACCCGCGGCTTGCGGCGCACAAACAGCGCGCCCACGCCTTTGGGGCCATAGGCTTTGTGCGCGGTCAGGCTCATCAGATCCACCGGCAATCTGGACAAATCAAACGCCACGCGACCGGTTGCCTGTGCAGCATCCACATGGAAGACCACACCCTTTTCACGGCAAACCGCGCCCAGGGCTGCAATATCCTGAATGACCCCGATCTCATTGTTCACGAACATCACACTGGCCAAGATGGTGTCCGGGCGGATTGCTGCGGCAAACGCCTCCAGATTGACCAGCCCATCGGCCTGCACATCCAGGTAGGTGACTTCAAAGCCTTGGCGCTCCAACTCGCGGCAGGTATCGAGTACCGCCTTGTGTTCGGTCTTGACCGTGATGATGTGCTTTCCGCGCGACTGGTAGAAGTGCGCAGCGCCCTTGATTGCCAGGTTGTTCGACTCGGTAGCACCCGAAGTCCAGACAATTTCTCGGGGATCAGCACCAATCAAGTCGGCCACTTGCGTACGCGCCTTTTCGACGGCGGCCTCCGCTTCCCAGCCCCAGGCGTGGCTACGGGACGCAGGGTTGCCAAAATGGTTGCGCAACCAGGGAATCATGGCCTCCACCACCCGATCGTCGCAGGGGTTGGTGGCACTGTAATCCATGTAAATTGGGAAATGAGGCGTTGAATCCATGGCTGAAATCTGGCTGTGGAAAATTGAAAATCACAAGCGGCCCGGGTCGTCAACCCTTGGAAACCGCACTACCCAATGCGAACACCGAATTGGGCGCATTCACACGAATCGGCTGCGTTACCGGCATGGCAGAAATGGCTCGCTTGACGCTGGGCTTGTCTTCGATCGCCAGCCCTTTGTTCAACTGGTCGTCTACTAACTTCTGCAGAGTCACCGAGTCCAGAAACTCCACCATCCGGTGGTTGAGCGATGTCCAAAGGTCATGCGTCATGCACCGCGCCCCTTCACCATGGCAGTTTTCCTTTCCGCCGCAGTGGGTTGCATCAATCGGCTCATCCACAGACACAATGATGTCGGCAACCGTGATGTCGGTAGCCTTGCGAGCCAAGGTGTATCCGCCCCCAGGCCCCCGCGTGGACTCCACCAACTCGTGACGGCGCAACTTGCCAAACAGCTGCTCCAGATAGGACAACGAGATCTGCTGGCGCTGGCTGATAGCTGCCAGCGTAACGGGACCCGCACTTTGGCGCAAACCCAGATCAATCATGGCAGTGACCGCAAAACGGCCCTTGGTCGTCAGTCGCATCGCAAGCTCCTTGAGTCAGTTTGTTGACTAAACAACTCAAGTATAGCCGTAATCCCTCAACTTTGCTCGGGAATACCCTGAGGACTTTCAGAAAATGAACCGATCAGGCGGCACGCCCAGCAATGGCGCTAAGAGAGTCATGCCCACCGGCTCCAAAAGCCTGCTCTTTAAGGATGGCCAGCTGATCACGAACCAGAGCCGCCTTTTCGAATTCGAGGTTGCGTGCATGGTCGAGCATGAGCTTTTCGAGTCGCTTGATCTCCCGTGCCACATCCTTTTCGCTCATGTCCTCAACTTTGGCGCGCGCCAGCGCATCGCGCTCCAGGCGTTCGGCCTCCTTGCCGGCCTTCTCGCTGTACACACCGTCAATCAAGTCCCGCACCTTCTTCACAATAGCCTTGGGCGTAATGCCATGGGCAGCGTTGAAGGCGATCTGTTTGGCCCGGCGACGTTCGGTTTCGCCGATGGCGCGGCGCATGGAGTCGGTCACCACATCGGCATACAGAATGGCGCTCCCGTTCAAGTTTCGCGCCGCCCGGCCAATGGTCTGGATCAGCGAGCGCTCGGAACGCAAGAAGCCTTCCTTGTCCGCATCCAGAATGGCCACCAACGACACTTCCGGCAGGTCAATACCCTCGCGCAGCAGGTTGATACCCACTAGCACGTCGAACGTGCCCAGGCGCAGGTCCCGCAAAATTTCTACCCGCTCCACGGTGTCCACATCGCTGTGCAGGTAACGCACCTTGACGCCGTTGTCGCTCAAGTACTCGGTGAGTTGTTCGGCCATTTTCTTCGTGAGCGTCGTGATCAGCACCCGCTCCTGCAACTCGACCCGTAGGCGTATTTCCTGCAATACGTCATCGACCTGGGTCGTGGCTGGGCGCACCAGCACCGTGGGATCAACCAGGCCGGTGGGCCGTACCAACTGTTCCACCACCTGACCGGTGTGGGTCTTCTCGTAGTCAGCCGGGGTCGCCGAAACGAAAACGGCTTGGCGCATGCGTCGTTCGAACTCCTCGAACTTGAGCGGGCGGTTGTCCAACGCGCTGGGCAGGCGAAAGCCATACTCCACCAGCGTGGTCTTGCGCGAGCGGTCACCGTTGTACATGCCACCAAACTGGCCGATCAGCACGTGCGATTCGTCCAGGAACATGACCGCATCCTTGGGCAGGTAATCGGTCAGGGTAGCGGGCGGCTCACCGGCCGCGGCGCCACTGAGGTGGCGTGAGTAGTTCTCGATGCCCTTGCAGTGCCCGACCTCGCTGAGCATCTCCAAGTCAAAACGGGTGCGCTGCTCCAAGCGCTGGGCTTCCACCAGTTTGCCCTCGGCCACAAAGAACTTCAGCCGCTCGGCGAGTTCCAGTTTGATGGTTTCCACGGCCGCCAGCACCTGCTCGCGCGGCGTCACATAGTGGCTGCTGGGGTACACGGTAAAGCGCGGAATCTTCTGGCGGATGCGCCCGGTCAGTGGATCGAAGAGCTGCAGCGATTCAATCTCGTCATCAAACAATTCCACCCGCAACGCCATTTCCGAATGCTCAGCCGGAAAGATATCGATGGTGTCACCGCGCACACGAAACGTGCCGCGACCAAACTCCATGTCGTTTCGCTGGTACTGCATGCGCACCAGTTGGGCGATCATGTCGCGCTGACCCATCTTGTCGCCACTGCGCAGCGTCATCACCATCTGGTGGTAAGCCTCGGGTTGGCCAATACCGTAGATGGCTGACACCGTGGCCACGATCACCACATCGCGCCGCTCTAGAATGCTCTTGGTGCAAGACAGGCGCATCTGCTCGATGTGCTCGTTGATGGCGGAGTCCTTCTCGATGAACAGATCCCGCTGCGGCACATAGGCCTCAGGTTGGTAGTAGTCGTAGTAACTGACGAAGTACTCCACGGCATTCTTGGGAAAAAACTCGCGAAACTCGCTATACAGCTGCGCCGCCAGCGTCTTGTTGGGCGCAAACACTATGGCAGGGCGCCCTAGGCGGGCAATCACGTTGGCCATGGTGTAAGTCTTGCCCGATCCGGTTACGCCCAACAGCGTCTGGAAGACTTCCCCGTTTTGCACGCCCTCCACCAGTTGCTCAATGGCGGTTGGTTGGTCTCCCGCTGGCAGATAGGGCTGGTACAGCTCAAACGGAGAACCGTCAAACTGCACAAAACGTCCTTCCCGCGCAGGGGAGGCTTCAGGGGTGGGCACAGAAACGAGAGGTGTCGGTTGCGACATACGCGAGCGTCAAAATACGGTGCAAAACCTCGCACTGTAGTCCAGTCGATCGATTCGTGCGCGATAGGGCACGGCAAATACCCAAACGTCTGTAGAAAGCGAATGATCAGTCCGGATGTGGGAGGTGTCATGGGGAGCACCAAACCTTAGTCGGGCGCACTTGATTTACTAGGAAGTTGGCTGGATCAAAGAGTTGGCTCAGCGCGGCATCACGACCACGCAGGAGGCCACTTTAGTCAAAAGACCGCGATGCGCCCCCCATACTCAGCGCTACTTGACTGCGCAATGCTTGGACGCTACGGAAGGGGCCTTGGGCGGCCAGACAGGAGCCCAAAACACGAAACTTCAAAGAGGCGAAACAGCCAAAGAAAGCCGGCCGGTATAATCACTCTTTACCACCTCATCGAACGCATTGTTCGACCCTGACATGACCAAATTTGTCTTCGTCACCGGCGGTGTGGTGTCTTCCCTGGGCAAGGGAATCGCCTCAGCCTCCCTCGCTGCGATACTGGAATCGCGGGGCCTCAAAGTCACTCTGATCAAGCTAGACCCGTATCTGAACGTCGATCCGGGCACCATGTCCCCCCTCCAACATGGCGAGGTTTTTGTAACCGATGACGGCGCCGAAACCGACCTGGACCTGGGCCACTACGAGCGCTTCATCGAGTCGCGCATGCGCAAGGCCAACAACTTCACCACCGGCCAGATCTACAAAAGCGTGCTCGACAAGGAGCGCCGGGGCGACTACCTGGGCAAGACCGTGCAGGTCATTCCCCATGTCACCAACGAAATCCAGGAATTCGTCAAACGCGGTGCCCGCCTGGGTGAACCCGACGAGGTGGATGTAGCCATTGTCGAAATCGGCGGTACCGTGGGCGACATCGAGTCCCTGCCCTTCCTGGAAGCCGTGCGTCAGTTGTCCTTGCGCATGGGGCCGAACAACTCCGCCTTCGTGCACCTAACCTACGTGCCGTGGATCGCCGCCGCAGGCGAGCTCAAGACCAAGCCCACCCAGCACACGGTGCAGAAGCTGCGCGAGATCGGCATCCAGCCCGACGCCTTGCTATGCCGTGCCGACCGCGTGATCCCCGACGACGAGCGCGACAAGATCAGCCTGTTCACCAATGTGCAGAGCTGGGGCGTGATCTCCATGCCCGACGTCAGCACCATCTACAAGGTCCCGCGCGTGCTGCATGAGCAAGGCCTGGACGGCCTGATCTGCGACAAGCTGCGCCTGAACACACCGCCGGCGAACCTCAAACGCTGGGATGACCTGGTGTACGAGACAGAACACCCCAAGGGCGAGGTCACCATTGCCATGGTGGGCAAGTACGTGGACTTGACCGACAGCTACAAGTCAGTCAACGAAGCCCTGCGCCATGCGGGCATGAAGAACCATGTGCGCGTCAAGATTGAGCACGTGGACTCGGAAACAATTGACGGCAGCAGCGTGAGCCAATTGGCCAAGTACGACGCCATCCTGGTGCCTGGCGGCTTCGGCAAGCGCGGAATCGAAGGCAAGATCAGCACCGCCCGCTTTGCCCGCGAACACAAGGTGCCCTACCTGGGCATTTGCTTAGGGATGCAGGTTGCCACCATCGAGTTCGCCCGCCATGTCGCTGGCCTGAAAGACGCCAACAGCACCGAGTTTGAGCCCGATTGCACCAACCCCGTCATCGCCCTCATCACCGAGTGGAAGGACGCCGACGGCACCATCAAGACGCGCGACGCCAATTCCGACCTGGGTGGCACCATGCGCCTGGGCGCACAAAGCTCCGACGTGGCCAAGAACACGTTGGCGCACCAGATTTACGGCGATGTGGTCACCGAACGCCACCGCCACCGCTACGAGGCCAATGTCAACTACCTGGACAAGTTGCGCACGGCCGGTTTGGTGATTTCAGCCCTGACCCAGCGCGAGCAACTCACCGAAATCGTGGAGCTGCCACAGGCCGTGCACCCCTGGTTCGTGGGCGTGCAGTTCCACCCGGAGTTCAAGTCCACCCCATGGGACGGCCATCCGCTATTCAACGCCTTCATCAAAGCGGCCGTAGAACACCAAGCCGAAGGAAAAAGTTTGAAGGTGGCTGCGTAATGGCCGCGCAGGGCCGCCCCAAGCAAGGCCACGCCCCCTTGGGGGGCAGCTCCGTACGCGCAGTGACAAGCGTGGGGGCTCTATGAACTTGTGTGGATTTGATGTCGGCCTGGAACACCGTATTTTCTTGATTGCTGGCCCCTGTGTCATCGAATCCGAGCAGTTGCAGATGGACACGGCCGGCGCGTTGAAAGAGATCACGGCAGCGCTGGGCATTCCCTTCATCTTCAAAAGCAGCTTTGACAAGGCCAACCGCTCCAGCGGCAACACTTTTCGTGGCCCCGGTATCGACCAGGGTCTGGAGATTTTGGCCAAGGTCAAACGCGAACTGAACCTGCCGGTGCTGACGGACGTGCATGACGAGGCCCAGGTGGCCCGGGTGGCGTCTGTGGTGGACGTGCTGCAAACGCCGGCCTTTCTGTGCCGCCAGACCGATTTCATCCGTGCAATCGCCCAATCGGGCAAGCCGGTGAACATCAAGAAGGGCCAGTTCCTGGCACCGCACGACATGAAGAACGTGATCGACAAGGCCCGTGCCGCCGCACGCGAGAAGGGTCTGAACGAGGACGCCTTCATGGCGTGCGAGCGTGGAGCCAGTTTTGGTTACAACAACCTGGTCAGTGACATGCGTGCACTGGCGATCATGCGAGAGACCGGCGCCCCGGTGGTTTTCGACGCCACCCATTCCGTGCAATTGCCTGGCGGTCAGGGCACCAGCAGTGGTGGCCAGCGCGAGATGGTGCCGGTATTGGCGCGCGCCGCTGTGGCGGTGGGTGTGGCCGGCCTGTTCATGGAAACCCACCCGAACCCGGCCAAGGCGCTAAGCGACGGCCCCAACGCCGTTCCCCTCAAACACATGAAGGCGCTGCTGGAAACCCTGGTCGATCTGGACCGGGTGACCAAGCAGCAGGGTTTTCTGGAACACCAATTCTCTGCGTGACCCATGGAGTTACGAAACCAGAACAATCAGCCTGCACATGGGTGAAACGTACCAAGCCATGCCAGAATCATTCGCATTTTTTTTACTTAGGAAGCAAGCATGAGTGCAATTGTTGATATCGTCGGCCGCGAAATCCTGGATTCGCGTGGCAACCCCACCGTCGAATGCGACGTGTTGCTGGAATCCGGCACCATGGGTCGCGCTGCGGTGCCGTCTGGTGCCTCCACCGGCAGCCGCGAAGCCATTGAGCTGCGTGACGGCGACAAGTCCCGTTATCTGGGCAAGGGCGTGCTCAAAGCGGTGGAAAACATCAACACCGAAATCTCCGAAGCGGTGCTGGGCCTGGATGCTGCCGAGCAGGCCTTCCTGGACAAGACCCTGATTGATCTGGACGGCACCGAGAACAAGAGCCGCCTGGGTGCCAACGCCATGCTGGCCGTGTCCATGGCCGTGGCCCGCGCGGCCGCCGAGGAGTCTGGTTTACCGCTGTACCGCTACTTTGGCGGCATGGGCAAGATGCAGATGCCCGTGCCCATGATGAACGTGGTCAACGGCGGCGCACATGCCAACAACAACCTCGACTTGCAAGAGCTGATGATCATTCCGGTGGGTGCGCCCAGCTTTCGCGAAGCCATCCGCTACGGTGCCGAAGTGTTCCATGCCCTCAAGAAGATCATCCACGACAAAGGCATGAGCGTGGCCGTGGGCGACGAAGGCGGCTTTGCCCCCAACGTGCCCAGCCATGAGGCCGCTATCCAGATGATCCTGGAAGCCATCGACAAGGCGGGTTTTGTGGCCGGTGAGCAGGTCGCGCTGGGCCTGGACTGCGCCGCTTCCGAGTTCTACAAGGACGGCAAGTACCACCTCGAAGGCGAAGGGCTGGTGCTGTCCGCGGAAGAGTGGACCAACATTCTCGCGACCTGGGTGGACAAGTACCCCATCATCAGCATCGAAGACGGCATGGCCGAAGGCGACTGGGATGGCTGGAAGCTGCTGACTGAGCGCCTGGGCAAGAAGGTGCAGATCGTGGGCGACGACCTGTTCGTCACCAACACCAAGATCCTGAAGGAAGGCATCGACAAGGGCATTGCCAACTCCATCCTCATCAAGATCAACCAGATCGGCACCCTGACCGAGACGTTTGAAGCCATCGAGATGGCCAAGCGCGCCGGCTATACGGCCGTCATCAGCCACCGCTCCGGCGAGACGGAAGACAGCACCATCGCCGACATCGCCGTAGGTACCAACGCCGCGCAGATCAAGACCGGTTCGCTGAGCCGTTCCGACCGCATGGCCAAGTACAACCAGTTGCTGCGCATCGAGGAAGACCTGGGCGACGTGGCCAGCTACCCCGGCCGCGCTGCCTTTTACAACCTCAAATAGATATGACCCCCACGCTCCCGCACTGCGTGTCGGTCGCTGCCCCCCGAGGGGGCCGCGTTTTGCCTTGGGGCGGCCCGGCGGCAAAACCTTCGCCCTAGAAACACATGGGTAGTCGCCTCGTCCCGATAGCCCTGCTTGCCCTGCTGGTCATCCTGCATGGGCAGTTGTGGTTTGGGAGAGGCAGCGTACCCAATGTGGCCAAGCTGAACCAGCAGTTGGCGGATCAAAAACAACGCAACGACAAAGCAGCCCAGACCAACGCACGCCTGGCCGCAGAAATTGCCGACTTGCGTGAAGGACTGGAAATTGTGGAAGAGCGCGCCCGTGCCGAGCTGGGCATGGTCAAACCCAACGAGATTTTTGTGCAAATCGCCCGCTAGGGCTGCGTCAATGGGTGTGCCCAGAGCCCGGCGGTTGCTGACCGGGTTGCAGGAACAGTTGCGCCGCGTCCACCGGGTCAAAGTGGTACTGCAACCCGCAGAATTCGCACGCCACTTCCACCGCATCACGCTCACGCAAGATCTGCTCGACCTCCACCCGCCCCAGCCCCTGAATCATGCGCCCCACGCGTTCACGGCTGCAAGTGCAGGCAAAGCGCGCATGCAGCGGTTCGAACCGGGTCATGCGCTGCTCCCAGAACAGGCGGCGCAGGATGGTGTCGGCATCCAGCGTTAGCAACTCTTCACGTTGCAGGCTGCGCGCCAAGATTGCCAAATGGTTGTAGGCCTCGTTGTGGCCGATCTGATCTTCTGCACTGGCAGCGGTACCGCTGCCTGACAGATTGTCCTGCCCCTGCATGGGTAGACGCTGGATCAGCAAACCAGCGGCAATCTGGTCGTTAGCGGCCAGCACCAGGGTGGTGTCCAACTGCTCGCTTTGCAGCATGTAATGCTCCAGCATGGCACCCACCGACCCCAGCGCTTGCCCTTTGGCGTTCACCAACGGCACGATACCCTGGTAGGGTTGCTGGCCGGGTCGTTTGGATGCCGGATCAAGGGTGATGGCACAGCGCCCGGCTCCTTGGGCGTTGACCAACTCGCGCAACGTAGCATGCGCTGGTATGTCGCCTACCAACGTCACAGTTGCGCGCACCGCCAGGTCCGGTTGCACTTCGGCCACCGCGATCTTGACCGGTCCGTCCCCCTGAATCTGCAGGATCAGCGCACCGTCGAACTTGATGTTGGCCTGCATCAGGGCACTGGCAGCCACCATTTCTCCCAGCATGTCCCGTACACCATCGGGATAGGCACCGGTTGTCGAGTTGCTGGCGCGGCGTTGCAGGATTTCCGTCCAGGCATCGGTCAGCCGGACTAACATGCCGCGCACCGGCAGCCCATCAAACAAGAACTTGTGTAACTCGGACATAGAGCAATCAGGCCAGTTTTTTCAGTCCGTCACGAAAGCGCCGCGCATTGAGCACATAGTTGACCGCACTCATGCGCAAGCCCTCTTGCTGCTCCGGCGTGAGCATGCGCACCACTTTGGCCGGGCTACCCAAAATCATGCTGCCATCGGGGAACTCCTTGCCTTCGGTCACCAACGACCCCGCCCCCACCAGACAGCCCTTGCCAATACGCGCCCCATTGAGCACCACGGCGCCGATTCCAATCAGCGAGTTGTCTCCAATGGTGCAGCCATGCAGCATCACCCGGTGACCCACGGTGACGTTGTCACCAATCGCCAACGGTTTGCCAAAATCGGCATGCAACACACAGGCATCCTGGATATTGGTGCCCTTGCCAATCTGGATCAACTCAGTATCGCCACGAATGACCACGCCAAACCAGACACTGGCATCTTCGCCCAGCTCCACCCGGCCCATGACCTGCGCACTGTCAGCGACCCAAGCCGAATCGTGGATGACGGGAGCAACGTTTTCTAATGCATACAAGGCCATGGGGGCTCCCGCTGTTTTCCTGGTTGAAGTGAAGGCAAATTGTACGGACGTCTGCACGGTGCTTGCGCCAAGAGCTTGACTTCCATGCGGGCCATGGACATCCCCAACGAGTCCGACGCCCTGTTAAAGACGCAAGAATGACGCTACCATGGCGCAGCTTCATACTGACCGATGACTGCCTCCAGCCACTCCCCCAACCAGTCCGCTCTTGCGCGCCCCATGGTGGTGGCAGTGACCGTCTTTCTGGCGGCACTTCTGGCTGTGGCATTGGTGGTCTGGAAATTGGAAGAGCGCAGCCAAGCCGCGGAGCGGCTGCGAATTGCCTCGCTGGCCGGCGACCATGCCCACGCCATCCAGACAAACATGGAGCGCGCCTTGTCGTCGGTCTATTCCATTGCAGCGATGGTGCGACAAAGCGATGGACTGGCACCCGACTTTGAAGGCGTCGCTGCAGAAATGTTGCCCTGGTATCCCGGTGTCACGGTCCTGGGGCTCAGTCCGGGTGGCATCATCCAGCGGGTTGCACCGCTCAAGGGCAACGAAAAATCAATCGGATTCAACCAGCTACGCGATCCGGTACAGGGGCGCGAGGCCCGGGCCGCTCGCGATACAGGCCAACTCACATTGGCCGGACCGTTGAACTTGGTGCAAGGTGGACTGGGTGTGGTTGGGCGCATGCCAATCTTCCTGAAGGACGCGCAAGGCAATTCCACGTTTTGGGGGCTGACTTATGCCGTCATCCGGTTTCCCCAGGCCTTGGAAGGCGCGCGATTGGCGCAATTGACCCAAAGTGGGCTGGACTACAGCCTGTGGCGCATCAACCCGGATACGGGGGTCCGCCAGGTGATCGCCGCATCATCAGATTCGTTGGTCGACCCGGTCGAACGCAGTCTGACCGTTCCCAACGGGACCTGGACGCTCAGTGCCGCGCCCAGGGCCGGCTGGATGGATCGGCAAGCCGTGACACTCAATGCCGTGGTAGGTCTTGCGTTTGCCATCATGCTGGCGTACGCCAGCAAACTGTGGCTGGAATTGAAGCAGCATGAGCGAGGACAGGAACAAACCATTGCCCAACGCACCGCGGAGATTGTGGCTTCGCAGAATCGCCTGGCCTCGACCTTGGAGGCCATTGCCGATCCCATGCTGGAGATGGATCTGGATGGCCGCTTCCTTGATTACCGAGCGCCACGCCAGCAGGGCGCGTTTCCTACATCGGATTTCTTTTTGAACCGGATGGCGGTAGAAGTCCTCGCAACCGATTGTGCGCAAAGCTTGCTAAGCGCATTGCAAGATGCCCACGAACACGGCTACAGCTTGGGCAAGGAGCTCTACCTGCAAACCGCGAACGGTCAGCGCTGGTTTGAGATATCGGTGGCACGCAAGAATGACGCGCAAACCCGCTTCATCGCACTCTTGCGAGATGTGACCGAGCGCAAGACTTCCGAAGAAGAGATCAACAAGCTGGCTTTCTTCGATCCCTTGACCCAGCTGCCCAACCGCCGCCTGATGGTGGATCGCCTCAATCAAGCTTTGGCCGTCAGTGCCCGCTCTGCCCGCCTGGGTGCCTTGCTCTTTATCGACCTGGACAACTTCAAGACGTTGAACGATACCCAAGGACACGCCATGGGCGACTTGTTGCTGCAACAGGTCGCCCAGCGATTGACGCAAAGCCTTCGCGAAGGCGACACCGTCTCGCGGCTGGGCGGGGATGAATTCGTTGTGATGGTTGAAGAGCTCAGCGAAAACCGAGAAGAGGCCGCAGCGCAGGCTGAAATGATTGGCGAAAAGCTGCTCGCCACGATCAGCCAACCCTACCGGCTGGCAGGATTGGAATACCTGATCACGCCCAGCATCGGCGTCACGCTGTACGCGGATCACCGCCAATCCACCGACGAGCTGCTCAAACAAGCCGACTTGGCCATGTACCAGGCCAAGTCCGCGGGTCGCAGTACGCTGCGTTTTTTTGACCCGACCATGCAATCCGTGATCACCACGCGCGTGGCACTGGAAGCGGACATTCGCGCCGCCCTGCTCAAGGACCAGTTCAAACTGTATTTTCAGCCGCAGGTCAACCGCACAGGACAGATCACTGGCGCCGAGGTGCTGATCCGCTGGCCTCATCCCGAGCGTGGCATGGTGTCGCCGGCGGCATTCATCCCCTTAGCCGAGGAAACTGGGCTCATCCTCGCTCTGGGCAATTGGGTACTGGAAACTGCCTGCACCCAGCTCACCCAATGGGCGGGCGACAACCGACTGGGTGGTTTGAGCCTGTCGGTCAACGTCAGCCAGCGCCAGTTCCGCCAACCCGACTTCGTGCCATTCGTGATTGACCTACTGCGCTATACGGGTGCCAACCCACAGCGACTGAAGTTAGAGCTTACCGAGAGCCTGCTAGCTAGCGACATTGACGACATCACGACCAAGATGAAAGCGCTCAAAGCGCATGGTGTGGGCTTCTCGCTGGACGACTTCGGAACCGGCTATTCGTCGCTGTCGTACCTGAAGCGGTTGCCGCTGGACCAGCTCAAGATTGACCAGTCGTTTGTGCATGACTTGATGACTGACCCCAATGACGCCGCCATTGCCTTGGCCGTTATCACCCTGGGTCATAGCCTGGGTTTGACCGTGATTGCAGAGGGCGTGGAAACCCACCAGCAGCGACAGCACCTGCACGACCAGGGATGCGATGCCTACCAGGGTTACCTCCTGGGGCGTCCCATGCCCGTGGCTGATTTCGAGATATTGATTCGCAGCAATCTTTCCTTATGACCGAAACGACCGGCACCGACACCTCAGCCTTTTCCTTTGCGCACCAAGCACTGGTGGACAGCAACCGCGTGGTGGTTGGTTACGAACTCTTCAACCGCAGCCAACCAAGCACGCAGGCCGCCCCAGCCCACAGTGCGGCAAGCGATGCGCAACTGCTGTTCAATGTGTTGAGCACGCTTGATCCGGCTTCGCCCATTGGCAACAAGACGCTGTTTATCAATTGCACGCACGACAGCCTGGTGGGCGGTCACCTGGAATTGGTGGCACCCGAGCGAGTCGTGCTGGAAATGCCGTCGCTGGCGGCTTCCGAAGTGGAGCAAATCGCAACGCGCCTGCCTCAACTGCGCGACGTTCGGCAGCGGGGCTTTCGCCTGGCGTTCGACCATGCCATATTGACACGTCCGTATGAGGAATGGCTGGCACTGGCGTCGTTCATCAAGCTGGATTTATCCCTGATCAAGCCGCAAACCCTAAGCTCGTTCGTGAAGTTGGCGCGCGCCAAAAGCCCGGCGCAATTGGTCGCGGAAAAAGTGGAAACTGCGCAGCAGCAAGCGCTGGCAGCCGACCTGGGTATTGACTTGTTTCAAGGGTATTGGTTTGCCCAACCTGTTCTTGTGCAAGGCCAGGCTATACGCCCCGGACAAGCGACCATTCTGCAGCTGATCAACTTGGTGCGACAGCAAGCCAGCACCACCGAAATCGAAGAGGTCTTGAAGCGCGACCCCACGCTTTCGTTCAACCTGCTGCGTTTTATCAATTCTGCGAGCTTTGGCCTGCGTACCGAAATCACATCATTTCGGCATGCCGTCATGTTGCTGGGCTTGAAGAAGCTGTTCAAGTGGGCTGCGCTGCTGCTGACTACCTCGAGTGGCGGCGGCACCGCCTCAGCGGTTGGAACCACCGCAG